>NIUT01000101.1 GCA_002254365.1 Nitrospira sp. UW-LDO-01 | reverse complement strand
GAAAGCGACTCACGATACGTTCGCACCCTCGATCAGACCGTCATCCCACCCACCCCACATCAGGCGCTGTTGGAAGGAATTCGTGATGAAGTCGAAAAGCACAATCTCTCCCTGGCAGAAAACAAACTGAAGACACTCCCGGCCTCCGTTCTATCGGATGGACAATCCAAACCCTTCGTCGCCATCCTGTGGAACAATCTCGGGTTGCAGCAAGAACGTCTCCAAGGTACAGGAGCTTCAATCGGTGCGTTTAAGAAGGCAGCGGAACTCGATGATACAAACTCCGTCATCCTTATGAACCTGGCCCAAGCCTACTGGGAACAGCGCGACCGCGCACTGAATGCGGAGTTCTTGACGAAATTGATGAAGGTAGCCCCGGGTGAACCTTTCCCTCATCTTGCTATGGCTGATTTGCTGCAGGAACAGGATGATCTGAATGGCGCAGCCACGCATTTGGCCCAAGCCACCCAACGGGCAAAGCAAGACCCGGCACTCCGATCCTATCTGGCCACCGTCACAGAACGGGTTCAGCGCACACAATCAGTCGAATCTCGTATGACCGCACGCAGTAGCACTCATTTTGTCGTGAAATTCAATGGAGAGGAAGACCACACCACTTGGACGTCGGTGTTGGAGATTCTCGAGGAGGCTTATCGGGATATCGGCCAGAAGTTTGGGCATTTCCCGACCAAGCCCATCATGGTCGTCCTCCACGCAAAAGAATCATTCCAAGGTTCGACTGGCAGCCCTGCGTGGGCCGATGGGCTCTATGACCCCACACTCGGACGCATCCAAATTCCCACACAGGGAGCCACCACAGATCGGAAATGGCTCGCTACTGTGCTCCGTCACGAATACGTCCATGCCCTGCTCTATGACCGTTTAGGATCACATGCCGGAGCACTCCCAACCTGGTTGAACGAAGGCCTCGCCATGCAATTGGCTGGAGATTCATGGCCGGATCTCGATGAGGTCATGCACGGCGAGCTGAAGGTGATTCCGTTGACTTCTCTGGAAGGGCCCTGGGGCGCATTCTCAGCCGAAGCTTCTACGATAGCCTATCTAGAAGCTAATTCTGCAACCCACTATTTGATGGAGCGATGGGGCATGGCTCGCGTCGACGACCTGGTGAAAGCCTTCCAGGCGAAGGCCTCTATCGCAACCGCATTCCAGGACAAACTGTTAATTTCGTATGAACAGTTCCAACGTCAATGGCTTGAGCGCTTCGAACAGGCCCGTTCGTAACCTCCCCCGTGCCTTGTTCTTCTATCGATCAAGCCAGTATACACCGTCAAATCGGCACGGGAATCGATTCATCCTGCGGCTGATGTGGCCAGACGGGAAGTAAATCGGCTTGATCATTCAGCGCCCCCTGGGCGCCCTCTTCAGACTCTCGCTGAGACAATTGATCTTCCCATATAATCTTCTTCCCGCTCGGATCGTACATACGAATTATGAATTCGAACCTGTGGGAACTGTTTGCCGAAACTCGACCCAACATCGTGGACCGATCTGCAATCGAATGGAGGTGCGGAGTTTCACCCAGCACCGTCGTAAACTCATCCTCCCAGACCAGAGAGCCGGTTACCGCGTCTACCGCACGCAACAAGAATTTCGGCTGTTCGGTTGCCTGCCGCTCCGTGCGGACTCGCGTGATGGTAGCGTGACCAAACTTTCGAGTTGAAATGATCTGGCCCCTCCCCTTTCCGTCAGGTTGTACGAGGTTAAGTCGCCCTTCCCATTGGAATATCCCGGTATTCGCGTCGTAAACCCGCAAGACGAAGTTGGAGAGGTCTGTAGCCCCCTGTCCGATACCACCGGCAAAAATACGAGCCCCCTCGTTCCTTCCTGCTCCATCACCTTCCTTGACCGTCAGTTCATAGACATCATCGGATACGATTGCGCCTGAATCAGCTTCATAAACCTTTACCGAAATTGCGGACACGGAACCGATCTGATAACCGAACCCCGCCGCCACAATCGCCTTTTTATCCGTAGTGACGACGTCACCCCAAGCCAAATCATTTCCACCGTAGAAACTCCATAACCCAATAAAGGCTAGAAGACTCAGGATCCTTGAACAACCAAGTCCGAATACCCGTTGCTTTTCATCTACAGAATGAGTCGAGTGGTGACAACTTTTCGAAATATCAGATGTTTGCAGCATGTATCCTCCTCAGAATGTGAATGCATTCTGATAGAGGGTTGGCGGCCGGTAAATTCCTCACTGATGGGATGAATCCCCTCTAAAGAGGGGGAACGAGACAAAACAACCTGGTGGTGATTGAGCCTATTGCCTGGTAGGTTGAGCGACACCGAACCATCGATACCGATAGCGGGCTCTGAGGCGATAGCCCCATCCCGCCAACTGCCGTACCCTGCCGATCCGTCACCCCCACTGCATCAGCGTCCCGCCAGGCAGATGGGGAAGAAGAGGGGAAAATGCATCAAGCCCCTGCAGAATCTTTCCGGAAGGTTGTATGAAGAAAACTGTTTCAGGTCGACCAAGACGATATCGTTGCCCAAGAGCAGTTCTGGCCGCTTCGCTCTGATAGGCGACGAATCTGATACCCGTTCTTGTTTGACTAATTCCTCGTCGTTCAAGGTCATGTTTTACCGACATACAGAGTCGACATTCCTCATCATAAATCAGAAGACAAGCCTCCAGGGATAACGGCTTCTCCTTCTGATCCTTTGGCTCCATGATACAAGTCCGCTTTTTCAGAATAACTGCAACTACAAGGCACCCATTGCCGACCTTTTCCTCAACAGTCTATAGTCAGCCCATGCCACACAATCCTTTGCTTATTCTGTTACTCAGTACCTTCGTTGTGGAAACTGGATTCCTCTTCCTTGGGAACGGCTCATCCTTCACACAAGGCCTGGCCTGGGAACTGAGCTTTTTCGCTCTCATCCCCCTTGGACTGTCCCTACTCGTTTGGCTTCAATTCCGATGGAGCGCAGCTGTTTGCGTCTTCTATGCGACGATTGCGTTGGCTATAGACATCGCCACAATAGTGCAGGCTCTATCCACGGATGCAGATGCTGTCGCTTCCCTAATGGCCAGTCTCATCAGCGGGCTTTTCTATTTCTGCTTGATCCTTTTTGGTTGGCAATCATTCCTGGCCGTGGACCAGGAGCTGATGCCTCCCAAATTCCGTCCTCCCAATCCTCCGTCCCCTTCCTAATCGGAACGGGTTTGATGCGGACAAAACCAGCTTGTTTCAGCCACTTCGCCGTCTCAGTGACTGTATAGGTATCCCCCTGTTCAGTAAACAAGAGCATCGAGAGAGCAAACAAACTAGCTTCGGTCGGATACAGACCCTCGCGATCGTGCAGAAAGGCATCTTGGATGATGAATCGGCCACCCGGCTTCAATGCCGCACGAACTCTCCGAAAAATGGCCTGATTCGCCTTCGGTGAATAAATGTGCAGCACATTGGAGTACCAGACGACATCATACGTACCAGGGATCGGTTCTTGGGAGAAATCGAGCGGGAGATAGGAGAGTCGCTCTTTCGCTTTGTGGGCAGAAGCGATTTCTTTGGCCACCTCAAGCGCAGCCACTCGATCACAGACTGTGGCACGCAATCTTGGATTCTTTGCAAGAAATGCCAGTGCATAGGTACCAGGCCCACCACCGAGATCCAAGAGATTTTTCGCGTCACCGAGATGAAGGCGCCCCGCAATTTCCGGAGCAATTTCCACCGTCCGGTGATGCATCGCCCAGGTAAATTGGCGCCGATGGTCCGGTCCATCTGGCACATCATGATCAAGCGGCAGTCCACTTTGGATGGACTCCGCCAGCCGGATCCAGTCGGTCCAATGACTCCTGATCAGATGAAGATAACCGCCTCGATAGGTGGGATGCTTGGCATTCAGCGCTGTTGCCCCAAGCTTGCTATTTCTATAGACGCTACCTTTCTTGTATAACATTCCAGCAGCGGCAAGATTGCGGCAGAGGATACCGAGGCCCCGCTCGCTGACTTTCAGTTTTTTGGCGAGAGCGGTCAGCGACCAGGTTCGATCACCCACCACCGTAAAAAGATCCATTTCGAGCGCGGCCAACAGCACTCTCGGCAATCGATAAGCGGAAATGGCATCACGAAATTCATTGAATGTCGAAATCCGATTTATCACGAAGCCTTCCCAATGTTTCCTCGGCACCACCGCAGAAGATCTTCGAGCTTGGAGCGATTGTTGAGATCCGCACCTCGGGCAAAGGTGACCGCCACAAACTCATCCGTGATCTCCGTCTCCTCGACAAATCCGGACTGAAGAAGAAGCGCTCTATATCGAGAGACAGCTGGTTGAAGAAAGTATTTCGCCTGCTTGGCAACTTCATCAGTTCCCAAGTCCTCCGGAGTCCCGTCCGACATGAGCGCCATGACCTCGTCCATTGAAACCCCATACTGACAGAGCACCTTGCCCTCGGGCTTGACTTCGAGAAGCCACCCATCTGCCCCAAGCTCCATAAGGAGCGATCCATCGGGCTCCAGTTCATAGAATTGCGGAAATGAACGAATTAAGTCAGCTCGCAGTTGCAGCCACGTTGGAGAAATCGATTCTGTCATGCGCTCATCTTTCGAAGGCCTTGTGACGGACCCAAATCTGCCAGGCGCAGACGGAGCATATTGAGACGCTGGATATTCTCTTCCAATTTTGGCAGCCGATACTTCCGATCCATATAAACGACCTGTTCGAGAAGATCGGTTGCCTCTTGGAGTTGACCCAGCTCCTCATAGCACTGCACCAGCACGTACCTGGCACCGCCGGTGCGAAGTTCGTCATGCAACCGTTCGGCGATCGACTGACTCGTTTGGCAGCAGGCGATGGCCTCATGATAGCGCTTTTGAATCACGTATGTGCGTCCGATCATCCGCCAGGCATCCGCGACACCTGCCACATTCCCCAAGCGACGCATCAAGGCCAACGACCGTTCATAGCAGCCGATAGCTTCCTCCATGTCACCGGTCTCACGGGCCACCAGGCCAAGATCGGACAAGAGCACCGCTTGCGCTGCCTCGTCATGGGTCTTGATCATAAGATCCATGGCTTCGAGATAATAGGCTCGAGCTCGATCCCATTCGCCGGCATCGGCACGCAAGTTCCCCAAGTTGGCCAACGTCGTTCCGATGCCTTTTTCATCGCCGAAGATTTTTTGGAGCTCCAAAACCTCCTGATAATGCGCCTGAGCGGAATCTCGTCGTCCACTCACTGCACAGATATTGCCAAGATTACCAAGCGTCGCAACGAGGGCCCGCTGGTCACCGCTCAGTCGATCGCACTCCAACGCCTTCGCATAACAGGTATACGCCTCCGTATAATACCCCTTCGAAAAATGCTCATTCCCTTGTCGATTCAGTTCCTCAGACAGGCCGTTCCGTAACGTCATCGTGGCACCGCCAACAATCCTTCCACCTGTGGCTTTGCATCCACAAGGATGGAAACACCATCTCCAACCAGCAGGCTGTCGAAGTTGTACTTCAAGAGACGGCGGAGCCCCTCCTTCGCCTTAGCCGGATCCTCGTATTTTTCATGAGGGAGCAAGCGAAGCGAACCTGATGGTTGACCGATCAGCGCATCCCCCACGATCAGTACGCCTCGTCCCCGTTCAATAAACAGAGCAGATTCGCCAGGAGACTTCTGATCCGACAACTGAATCACCCAAATCCCGCCAGGCAGAAGTTCGCCGTCCTTATACGTTTTAGTCGGATTCACTCCCATCTGCGCCGCATCCAATTCAGGAACATACAGCTGGCAATGCCACTCAGCTTGATAGGTTGGCGCTTCTCTAAGGTGATCGCGGTTAGTCAACAGAATGTAATCGATCGGCTCATGGCGCCTGACAATCGCTCGTGCCTCTGGAGTCATCGGTGGGGGATCTACCAAAATCGTGTGCTCACCGATCGTCAGCAAGAGACCGTTGAAGTTCAATCGCTTTTCATCTGAAAACCAGGACCATTGCCAAATATTGGGCAGGATTTGCTTCATACCGTAGGCCGTTATCACCTTTCGCGATGCACGACGCCGACGCCATCACAACGCGGCAACAACCTCTTTGATCATTTTGGTGATCTTCCCCTCGATGCTTGCCTCGTGGGGCAAGTCGATCACATCATCTTCTGACACCGTGATGAATTTACGATTCGCTCCCTTTGTCAGCGAGATCAAAAACAGGCTATTGGACGGCGTCACAGGGATCACTACCTGTACCAATTGATCAACCCCTTGCACCACTTCGAGGAATTTTTGCTTCCCCTCCTCCATCTCATCCATCGTAACGTGATCTCCTTACGCGTTCACCACCCATGGGTTCCTTCGAGCTCCAGCAGTCTTTCAATGTCTGCACACGTTATCTCGGCGCCCGTCAAATCCATACCACCAAACCAGTCGATGGCTCATCGTACCATGGCAATTTTTCGAGCGGCAACCACGGGGTAGGGCAAGAACCCCCTTCGGCAGGCTTTCTACTGGTTCAGCATGTCCTTGAGCTGTTCCTTGGCATCGCCTTCGAATCGCACAAATTCGAGACCGAATCGCTCCCCTTCTTTCCACCGGACGATCGCAAGGGCAATGATAATTGAGGGTCGGGCACCAGGAGGTTGGACCTGGAGACTCACACGTGCCCCAAGCGGAGGTTGCCTGTCACTTGTGATCTCGCCACCGGCGAGCGTCAGATTTGTCATGGTTCCCTGGCCTGATGCCTCATCGCCGGTGAATGAAGCAGGATAATCGACCGGCACACGTGGGCGAGCTCTGGGCTGCACGGCTTTCTTCCCGTCGTTCTCTGATGTCGCCATGTGTTCCTACGGAACGTGTTCAGCGCGCTGTTTCAAACAGGCCGAGCTGCAGCTCTTCTGCGCGTGTGAATGGGATGGGATACCGTTCTGTAAAGCAAGCCGTACAGTACTGATCGGGCGATCGCGGTGCCGATTTCAACATACCATCCAAACTGAGATACGCCAAACTGTCGGCCGTGATGTATTTGCGGATTTCTTCAGTCGAATGGTCGGAGGCGATCAACTCCTTCTTGGTCGGTGTATCGATACCATAGAAACAGGGCGAAATGATCGGCGGCGAACTGATTCGCATGTGGACTTCCGTTGCCCCAGCTTGCCGAATCATTTTCACGATTTTCCGGCTCGTCGTACCACGAACCAGCGAATCATCGATCACCACGACGCGTTTCCCCTCCAAGACTTCGGATACCGCGTTGAGTTTGACCTTCACACCGAAGTGACGAATCGACTGCTCCGGTTCGATGAATGTCCTTCCGACATAGTGGTTGCGAATCAATCCTGCTTCGAAGGGCACACCCGCCCCTTCGGCATAACCGAGAGCCGCCGGCACACCGGAGTCTGGAACCGGAATGACGATATCCGCCGGCACCCATGCCTCTTGAGCCAACTGTCGTCCCAACGCCTTCCGTGTGGTATACACCGCTTCACTTCCAAAAATGCGGCTGTCCGGCCTGGCGAAATAGACATACTCGAACACACACATGGCCGGAGACGTTTTGGGAAATGGATGGTGGCTCTCCAATCCTTGATCGTTGATCACAATCAACTCACCTGGTTCCACTTCTCGAATATATTCGGCATCGAGCAAGTCGAAAGCACAGGTCTCAGAAGCCACAACCCAGCTACTACGAAGCCGACCGATACACAGCGGCCTCAGCCCATAGGGATCCCGTGCGGCAATGAGCCCGTTGTCGGTCATCAACACCACCGAGAACGCCCCCCGCACCTGATTCAGCGCATCGACAACTCTTGAGAGAAAGGAGCCCGCCCGCGAATGCGCGATGAGATGGATGATCACCTCACTATCCGACGTCGATTGGAAGATCGCCCCGTAGGCCTCCAGCTCATGCCGAAGCATCTGGGCATTGATGAGATTTCCGTTATGCGCCAAGGCGAGATTGCCAAGGGCAAAATTCACCGTCAGCGGCTGCACATTCTTCAAATCGTTGCCACCGGTGGTGGAGTAGCGGTTATGTCCAATGGCCATGTGACCTGGCAACTTCGCCAAGACCGACTTGTGGAAAATGTCGGCCACTAGGCCCATGCCTTTCTGAATGCAAAACTGCTCACCATCCCCCGCAACGATCCCGGAGGCCTCTTGCCCACGATGTTGTAACGCGTACAGCCCCAAATAGGTCAGATTGGCCGCTTCTTCGTGACCATACACACCGAAAACCGCACATTCATCGTGGAACTTATCGGGAGAAACGATCGGCAATTCTTTGTGCATGATCTTTTGTCACACAGACGATTAGACGTGATTCAGCGATTTCTCCAGGGCATAGGCCCATCGATCCAACAATCCTGATACCGGCTGATCGATCAGACATTCTTCTGTTCCCTCATGTCTGACAGAGATGACCAAGCGATCACCAGAAACCCTGCCGATCACATCGGCCGGCACGCCGGACGATTTCGCATGGTCGAGCACCGCCTGGCGCTGGCTCGGTTTCACGGAAATTACCACACGGGACTGACTCTCTCCGAACAGGACCGCATCGTTGCGAAGTCGCCCCTTGGGCAAGGTTACCACAGCGCCTCGTGTCCATTCGGATCCCGAGATACAGCTTTCTGCCAACGCAACGGCAATCCCACCATCAGAGCAATCGTGTGCAGATTGCAACAGCCCGCCACGAATCAGCGACAGGACACAATCTTGAAGTCCCTTCTCGGTATCCAGATTCAAGTAGGGAGGAGACCCCTGCTCGCGAGCCTGCACGACCTTGAGGTACTCCGACCCTCCCAAATCCTCCCGAGTGTGACCGAGCAAGATGATGTCGTCCCCTTCCGACTTGAACCACTGGGTCATTGTCCGCTCTGCATCCTCGATCAGTCCGACCATGCCCAGCATGGGGGTGGGGTAGATGGAAAGCCCGTTCGTTTCGTTATAAAAGCTGACATTCCCGCTCACAATGGGGATCTGGAACCGCTCGCAGGCATCCTTCATGCCCTCGATCGCCATCACGAACTGCCACATAATATCCGGACGCTCCGGATTGCCGAAATTAAGACAGTCAGTCAATCCGATCGGGGCGGCTCCAGAACAGACAAGATTCCTCGCTGCTTCGGCCACAGCGAGACGCGCGCCTTCATAGGGATTCAACAGACAATACCGGCTGTTGCAATCGACCGTCATGGCCACCGCTTTGTTCGTGCCCTTGATCCGCACTACTGCCGAATCGGATCCCGGACGGACCATCGTGTTGGTCCGCACCATATGATCGTACTGTTCATAGACCCACCGCTTACTAGCGATCGTGGGAGATTCAAGCAATGCCAATAACGCTCCATTCCCATCCTTGATGTCGGGAATCAGATCATAATTCAGATTGGTCAACATATCTTGATACGCCGGAGGCTGGTAGGGCCGTTCGTAGCGGGGGCCGTCGTCAGCCAAGGCTTTCGCTGGGATCTCGGCAACAACCACTCCTTGATCCATGACGCGCAAGATTCCGTCGGCAGTCACCTTCCCAACCACTGCTACATCCAGATCCCACTTCCGGCACACCGCAACACACTCGTCTTCCTTGCCAGCTTTTGCCACCATCAACATGCGCTCTTGAGACTCGGACAGCATGATTTCATACGGTGTCATCCCAGGCTCGCGTCGAGGCACGACCGTGAGATCTAACTCGATCCCATTGCCGGCGCGGGAGGCCATTTCGCAGGAAGAGCTTGTCAGCCCAGCCGCTCCCATGTCTTGAATCCCAACAAGGAGGTCGCGTTCCATCAACTCAAGGCAGGCCTCCAACAATAGTTTCTCGGTAAAAGGATCACCGACCTGCACGGTCGGACGCTTTTGCTCAGAGGTGTCGTCGAACGAGTCGCTTGCCATCGTCGCGCCATGAATCCCGTCACGGCCTGTTTTGGAACCGAAATAGATCACAGGGTTCCCGACGCCGGCCGCCGTACCGCGGAAAATCCTGTCTTTCTTGGCGATCCCCAGACAAAACACATTGACCAACGGATTGAGCGCATAGATGTCGTTAAAGACGATCTCTCCCCCCACGGTCGGCACTCCCATGCAATTGCCGTAGCCGGCAATGCCGGAGACCACCCCTTTCATGAGATGCCGATTCTTTGGCGAATGCAGTTCTCCAAACCGGAGGGAGTCCAGCAACGCAATCGGCCTCGCACCCATTGTGAAGATATCGCGCAGAATGCCGCCGACCCCGGTTGCCGCACCTTGGTAGGGCTCGATGAACGAGGGATGGTTATGCGATTCCATCTTGAAGACCACACAGAGCCCATCGCCAATATCGACCGCACCAGCGTTTTCGCCTGGCCCCTGAACGACACGCGGCCCGGTCGTCGGCAATTTCTTCAAGTGCACGCGCGAACTTTTGTACGAGCAGTGCTCGGACCACATCACGGAAAACATTCCGAGTTCCGTGATGTTCGGCTCACGCCCCAAAATATCGATGATCTTGTTGTACTCATCGCCAGTCAGATTGTGCTGAGCGATGAGGTCTTTTGTGATGAGCGGCATGCCAGCCTGCATTATGACCGAGCGGTCACAGCGACAATAGTTTCCACAGAATAATCTGACCTGCCTGGAACCCGCTCAAGAATGTGCACGCCACGGCGCGGGCGCTGCACAGCATGATTGGCGAGGCGCTTGTCCAGCGCCTCGCCGGTCCGATGGGTCTCGAAGTGGGTATGACCCACAACTTTCTTACTGGACTTCCACTTTAACCGCTGCTTCAGCGGCCAAAGTTTGATGATCTTTGTCGGCTGCCACAACCTTGATTTCATGGGACCCAGGTGACATGCCCTTGACCGTCCCCTTCCATCCCTTCTGATATTCTCCATCCACGAAGCAATGCGCATGTGTCGCCTGGCTGCCCTTCGTGAGTTCATAGACGACTTCGACGTCGCTTCCCACCTTCGCTCCTGCGGCTGGGCTCTTGATCATGAGCTTGCTGCCGTCATCCGTCGCCGCAAAGGCCGCGAGCCCGGATCCCAATGTTAACATCCCAACTGCCGCAAAAACTGCTACTGCTCGCTTCATCTCGACCCTCCTCATTATATGAATAAAAGATATGTATGACTGATCCATGCCAACTGACCCAATACTTTACCGTGCCATTTTCTATTCTTCAATCCTCTGAATAGGCTTCCGCCGACCCTGATTGAGGATCAGTTACCGCACAGTCGCCAAGTTCTTTCGCTCCAACGACATGATCATCGATTGAAAGAGCACACGCCCATCATCACGGCCCAGCAGGGCTTCAACACAGCGCTCCGGATGCGGCATCATGCCGAGAACATTCCCTCCCGCATTGCAGATGCCTGCGATATTGTCGAGTGAGCCATTCGGGCTCGCCTCCGGTACCACCTTGCCGTCCGCCGTACAATACCGAAAAGTCACTTGGGCATTCGCTTGAAGGCCGGCCAACGCCACAGGATCGGTATAGTAGTTCCCATCTGCATGCGCGACGGGAATTCTTAAAATCTGGCCCGGCTTCAATAAGCTCGTAAACGGTGTGGCAGCATTCTCAACCCGAACAGAGACGTCTTTGCAGACAAAATGCAGCGAACGATTGCGCAACATCGCGCCCGGCAAAAGGCCTGCCTCCAGCAGAATCTGAAAGCCATTACAAATCCCGAGTACCAATCCGCCATCGCCGGCAAATTGCTTGACGGCCTGCATGACCGGAGAAAACCGCGCGATCGCACCGGTCCGCAAATAGTCGCCGTAGGAGAACCCGCCCGGCAAGATAATCGCGTCTAATCCGGCCAAGGACGCTTCCTTGTGCCACACCATCGTCACATCATGACCCAGTACGTCTTTGACGACATGAGCACAGTCATGATCGCAATTACTGCCAGGGAAAACGACGACACCGATGTTCATATGACCTCAAGAAGCATATGGTGTATGGCTGACGGCACCAAACGTGAAACAAGACCGTCTGCGATTTGGATCATACCCCATACGCTAGCAGCCATGAGCTCCTACCCCAACTCATACCGATACTCCTCAATGATGGTATTCGCCAGGAGCTTTTCACACATAGCCTTCACCTCAGTCTCAGCCTTGGTCTTATCAGTCTGATTAAGATCCAACTCCATATATTTCCCGACGCGGACATTGGCCGCATTTTTAAACCCCAACGAATCGAGTGCATGCTCAATGGCTTTACCCTGTGGATCAAGAATACCTTGCTTCAACGTCACATGAATTTTAGCTTTCACAATCTACTCTCCCGCTTCTCTCCGGCATCATTCAGCCGATCCACATATTTCTTGATCCACAGAATCACAGCGATGGTGAGGCCGCCACAAAACACCAATCCCACGAACGCCCACCGCCAGGGTGATTCGTTCAGCCGATAGGCCATCACACCGACAATGGCCGCCCAGACCACCACCGACGCGATCAGCCCATAATTCAAGTACGCCCGCGTCATCTCTCCATCTTCCTTTTGACTTTCCCTCCAAAAGAGAGGGTAGGGTTGTGCTTAACCCCCACATGCACAGAGCACCGCCCGCCTTGATACGCATTCAATGCGTCCAGCGTGCGCCTTGCGCGAGCAAGGAGGGCAACCCCTTCGATCCCTTCTACCCACACACCCGTTTCAACACCTCCTGATACGCCTCCTCGATCTTCCCCATATCCTTCCGAAATCGATCCTTATCCATCGATTCACCCGTCGTCATATCCCACAAACGACAGGTGTCCGGAGAGATTTCGTCCGCCAGGATCAATTTGTTATGAAACACACCAAACTCGAGCTTGAAATCCACCAGCTGCATCTTCCGCTCGGCAAAGAACGGCTTCAAGATCTTATTCACCGCGTGCCCCAGGTCGCGCAACTCGCGCAACACGCCGGGGGTCGCGACACTCATCAGCCGCAAATGGTCATCGTTGACCAGGGGGTCGCCGAGTGCGTCGTTCTTGTAGTAGAACTCAACGAGCGCCGGATCAATCCGATTCCCCTCTTTCAATCCCAGCCGCTTCGCCAAACTACCGGCCACCGTATTCCGCACCACAACCTCGACCGGGACGATTCTGACCCGCTTCGTCAGCATTTCCCTGTCGTTCAACCGCTCGACGAAGTGGGTGCGGATTCCGCCTTGCTCCAAGAATCGGAAAAGCCGCTCCGAAACCTTGTTATTGATCACCCCTTTTTCAACGATGGTGCCGCGTTTCTGTGCATTAAAGGCCGTCGCATCGTCCTTGAAATACTGGATGACCTGGTCCGGATTCCCGGTCGCAAAGATCTTTTTAGCCTTCCCTTCGTAGAGTAGTTCTCCCGTCGTCATGATCAGACCTCAGCCTTCAGTTCACTGGACCAACGATTCAATAACCTCGTCCACAGATTGCAGCACCCCTAGAAGGGTGGGATGACCGAGGCGACGAACATACTGAAACTCCTTCACCTTCTCAAGCGACAGCACCAGACTATGAAAATTTTCCAGATTCGATGTTTCAAAATAGGTGATGAAGTCCAGGTCGTCCAGACCCGTCGAGTGATAGAGTTTCCGCTTGACCGTCTTTAAGTACGGCAGAGCGGCTGCCGTATGCTCCTGCATCATGGCAACCTGTTTGTCACGATCCAGCCCCCACCACTCGGCTGATTTCTTGACCGGGAGGATGATCGCATAGGGCTTCGGACCTGGCTCGCTCGGAGACGTAAGATCTGTCTTCAGCTGCTCAGAAAACCCGGGTACATAGGTTGGTTTCTTGGTTAGCCCATGCATGATGCCGGCTATCTTAAGATGTCGCCCGAATTGGCTACTCTTCAAGTCGAGTAGAAACGCTTGAGTATCACGCAATTCCATCGCATGAACGCGGAACAGCAGGTCGGCATGATCAGACAGGCCGCGAAGCAGATAGAGATCGATCGCCACATGCTCCCGATGCTGTTCCACTACCCCTTTGAGCGTGGCCAGACGAGCAATACGGACTGAGGAGTCGAGTTTTCCCCACTGGTCATCCAGCGCAAAGACGGCAAAACTGCCATAGACTCCCGATTCGCTCAGGAGTTTCTCCCGATCCACTCCCGCAGAGACGGGAGAAAACCAGAAACTCATGAAGAGAAAAACGCACATGACCGTCCTAAGAAATAAGCGCGTCATGACCTTGCTCCCTTCTTCTTGATACCGGACGATGCCTTGGCTCGTCCGAATACCCGCCGATAGATTTGGTCAAGGTGGCGCAGATAGTACTGGGGGTTGAAACAGGTGGCAATCTCACGCCCGTTCAAGTGTTGGGAGATAAAGGGATCCTTCTCGGCCAAATCTTGCAGTGCTCCTCCGCCGCGCCAGGACGCCATCGCATTCCGCTGAACCGCTTCGTATGACTCTTTGCGTTGCGCGCCCTTCTCGATGAGCGCCAACAGCAACCGCTGGGAATAGACCAGTCCGCCGGTCAGCTCAAGATTTCGCCGCATACGGTCGGGATAGACGACCAGATGCTCGATGAGATCCGTGACCTTGGCCAGCATATAATCGATCAGAATCGTACTGTCCGGCATGATCACCCGCTCGACCGACGAATGGCTGATGTCACGCTCGTGCCAGAGTGCCACGTTTTCCATGGCTGCCACACTGTTCGCCCGTACGAGTCGAGCCAGTCCGCATAAGTTCTCCGAGACGATCGGATTGCGTTTGTGGGGCATCGCCGAGGATCCCTTTTGGCCTTCGGAGAAATACTCTTCGGCCTCGAGTACTTCCGTACGCTGAAGATGGCGGATCTCCGTGGCAAACTTCTCGATGCTGGCCGCCAGCAGGGCAAGTGCCGTGGCATAGGACGCATGGCGGTCTCGTTGGACCACCTGGTTCGAGACGGGATCCGCTTTCAAGCCGAGCTTGGCACAGACATACTCTTCGATCTTGGGCCCCTGATGGGCAAAGGTCCCCATCGCACCGGACAACTTGCCGACCGCGATCTCGCCTCTGACCGATCGCAACCGTGCCTGATGGCGCCCGACTTCCTCATACCAGAGGGCGAGTTTCAGGCCAAACGAAATGGGCTCCCCGTGAATGCCATGCGACCGCCCTACCATCACCAGATCTTTGTAACGGAAGGCCTGCTGCTCCAAAATAGTCCGCAGCCGTTCTACTCCACCCAGGATCAAATCGAGCGCCTCGGTCATTTGTATGGCCAACGACGTATCAACAATATCCGACGAGGTCAGCCCCATGTGAAGAAACCGGTGGTCTGGCCCCACCGTATCCATCAGTGATTCCAGAAAAGCGATCACATCATGTTTCGTGACTTTCTCAATCTCAGCGATCCGGTCGATGTCGATTCTGGCCCTCTTCCTGATTCTCGCCGCTACCCCACGGGGAGCCTGTTTGGTCTGCTCAAACGCCGCACAGGCCTGTAGTTCGACCTCCAGCCAAATCTCATATTTATGTTTCAAGTCCCAAATGGCTTTCATTTGGGGACGTGTATACCGTTCAATCACCGTCGACTCTCCTCCACATCGGTCGATTCGGATCCGCCCGCTTCGCGGCCAATCGCGACTCGGTTGCTAACGCCTTATCCAACACCGCATTCACAAACTTGGAGGCAGCGTCATCTCCGAAACTCTTCGCCAACTCAATCGCTTCGTCCATCGTGACCTTCGCAGGGACCTCATCGACCCATAACAACTCGTAGAGCCCGGCACGTAAAATATTGCGATCGACGACCGGCATACGCTGTACCGTCCAGTTCGTCGCATACTTCGCGATGGTGGCATCGAGCTCCTTCCGATGCTCCAGTACGCCCCGAACCAACCGTTCCGCAAAAGCCCGTGCTTCATCGGAAGCGGAGTACTCGCGCCAAAACTCATCCAGACGAAGCTCACCTTTCCCATGGATGTCGTGCTGAAAGAGAATCTGCAAGGCCCGCTCGCGAGCCTGATGACGGCCACCCATAGGCTACGTTACCGGTCGCGCAGCGATCGGTCGTCGTCGATTCGATGAACCGGGACCAGCAGGCTGCCCTAAGGCCTTCACGCGCTGCATCACCTTCACCATCTCGATCGCAGACTGTGCCGCCGCACCGCCACGGTTGAATCGCTTCGGGTCCGCACGCTCCTCAGCCTGCGCCACCGTCTCCGTAGTTAGCACGCCAAAAATGATCGGCACCTCCGTCTCCATCGCGGCCTGGCCGATCCCACGACTGACTTCCGAGCAAATGTAATCAAAATGGGGAGTGTCGCCTCGGATCACGGCGCCTAGGCAAATGACTGCATCAAAGCGGTTCGCCCGTGCCATCGTCCGAGCAACCAGGGGAATCTCAAACGCTCCCGGCACACGCACAATCTCGAGGTCCCCAGTGCGAACGCCATGGTCGATGAGGGTCGCGACACAAGCATCCAGCAATCTGCTCGTGATTTGCTTGTTAAACTTCGCCGCAACAATGCCGATTTGCAACCCCGTCGCGGATCGCCCTGTTCGTCTAACCTTCATCGTGTATCACCGTCCTGACATGGTGCGTCAGACCTTTTTCAGCAGATGCCCGAGCTTCGCCTTTTTCGTCCGAAGATACCGAACATTGGCTGCACGGGGAGCAATCTCAATAGGAACACGTTCGACGACCTTGAGGCCATAGCCTTCGATCCCGACGATCTTTCTCGGGTTATTCGTAATCAACCGAATCTGGTGTAGACCAAGGCTCGCCAAGATTTGTGCGCCGACACCATAGTCACGGAGATCGGCCTTGAACCCCAGCTGCAGATTGGCTTCAACGGTGTCACTGCCTCGATCTTGCAAACCATAGGCCTTAATCTTGTTGAGCAGCCCAATGCCTCGGCCCTCCTGATTCAAATACAAGAGGACGCCTCGGCCTTCCTTCTGAATAATCTCCATCGCGGAATGGAGTTGCTCACGACAATCGCACCGCAGCGATCCCAGCGCATCAGCGGTCAGACATCCGGAATGGACGCGAACCAGCGTCGGCATCCCGCCCTCGACCCGTCCCTTGACCAATGCAATGTGAGTCACTCCGTCGATTTGATTTTCGAAGGCCACCGCCTCGAATTCTCCAAACATGGTCGGCAGCCGTGCACTCGCCACCCGTTTCACAAAGGTTTCCCGATGCATACGGTACTCGATCAAGGCCTTGACCGTCACCATCTTCAGCTTATGAGCCTTGGCAAATTTCGTCAGCTCAGGCACCCGAGCCATCGTGCCATCAGCATTCATAATCTCGCAGATCACTCCGGCAGGCTTGAGCCCGGCCAATCGGGCCAGATCAACCGAGCCTTCCGTTTGTCCGGCACGCCGAAGCACACCGCCTGTTTGCGCCTTGAGTGGGAACACGTGTCCGGGCCGAGCGAGATCCCTCGGTTTACATTTTGAGTCGATCGCTACATGAATCGTCGTCGCCCGATCGGCGGCAGAAATGCCGGTCGTAATGTCTTTACGCGCATCGATCGAGACGGTGAACGCGGTCCCGAATGTGGCGGTATTCTCTGCCGCTTGCTGAGGCAACTGCAGTTCTTCCACCCGTTCAGGGGTCAGTGCCAAACAAATCAGTCCACGGGCATGCTTCGCCATGAAATTGATCGCCTGCGGCGTGACCTTTTCTGCGGCGATGACGAGATCACCCTCATTCTCGCGGTCTTCGTCGTCAACGAGGATGATAAACTTCCCCTTCTTGATATCACGGATCGCGTCTTGAATATGATTGAACGGACTAGGCATAAGGTACCCAATCTAGCATTTCAGACCGAACCTTGAATATGATTTTTTTGCCGGTGGTTCGACTTCACGGAGATGTTCAGGAAGGAAGATTCATCGGGGACGATCCATTCGGACGCAGTACCGCTATCACGGTTCCCCATGCGCAGACCGCAAGGCCGGCAAACAGCCAAAAGCCTACCTCGTAGCTCCCTGAGAGTTCTCTCATCATGCCGATCAGAATCGGCACGACAAATCCACCAACAGCACCTGCCGCACCGACCACACCCGAAGCCAATCCGATGTCTCGGGGCAACCATTCGGCCACGAGCTGAAAGACCACGCCGTTGCCGAATCCCATTGCCGCCGTCGCGATCACCATCATCGCCACAGCCATCGTGTACGAAGGACTGACCACCGCCACTACTGCCCCGGCAATTATCGGCAGCACATAGTAGAGCGTCCGTACTCCCCCGTGCTGATCCGCCACAAAACCGCCGACCGGCCGGATCGCGCTTCCCACGAGCCCGCAGAAGGCTGCAAGCGTTCCAGCTTGAATCGCATCGACATGATAGACATCATGCAGCAAGAGCGGCAGGAGGCTGCACAACCCCACAAAGCCACCGAACGTGATCGCATAAAGGAAACAGAGCCAATAGGCCGACCGCCGGCGAATCAACTGCGCCGCCTGATGCCACCATGCCACGACATCGGAAGAAGGATCCGGCGTGGTTCGTGGGACCGCGACCACAAATCCGACCGTCGCCACGGCCACCACGCAGGCCATGAGCCCGCAGATCTGATGCCAATTCATGGCGATAGCCCAGCGCGGGGCCAAGAAGAAAATCAGCACGGTGCCGACATTCCCCGATGCGGCCAAGCCAAGCACCAGTCCCTGCGCCGACGGTGGATAGGCTCGACTGGCAATCGGCAAGGCCACCGCAAAACTCGCTCCAGCTACACCAAGGCCGACCGAAAAGACTTGTAGTGCCCCATACTCCATGACGCCAAGCCACCCCCAGACCAACACCAGAAGCTCGACGAGGAGAATGACCAGCGCCGTGGGCCACGCACCGAACCGATCCGCGCTCCAGCCGGCGACAATCCGTAAGACCGCCCCGCCGAGTAACGGCAGGGACACCAGCCAGGCAATCTCCGCATCGCTCAGCTGCAGAGCCGTCGCCAACGGAACACTCATCGCGCCGACGAGCAGCCAGACCATGAAACTGACCATGAGGTGGAGCCACGCCCCCACCAGCGAGGGCCAATGGCCACTCCGCACACTGTGCCAGATCGTGAGCACTCCCGGCCTCCCAAGTAAAAAGTGCAATATAGGAGAGCGCTATTCCCGGGCGCAAGAGATGCACGTCCTGTCTTGATCGAGTAGATAAACAAGTCTCGCGGCGAAGAGAGTGGCGCATTGCGCAATACCGTCATGGTCCGGGCCAAGTCGCCGCTCATCTGGACGTGCATACATGCACCTACGACGGTAGTCCATGTGTAGGTCAAGTTGGTCGGAATCACCTATGTGTGGGGTGGGAGGAGGATCGTTACAGAAGTTAGAAACGTATCACGAGCGTCGTTCAGGACCCATCAATACGCACGCCCCCGTCGACCTAGCCCGCATTATTCATGACGGTTCGGCACGAAACCGACAAGACGCCTTGCGAGACGGGCACGCGGAGGCCCGAGGGACCAAGGCGTACTTGAACAGTACGTCGAGGCCGCGAGGGACGAGCCTGCCCGCCTGGCCGCCGCACACGCGCAACCAGGCTTGTCGCAGCAGCGTCTTGGCGGTTGCAGTAGAAGTGTTCATGAATAATGCGGGCTAGGTGCACACTTTCACAATGGTCGACGAGAAGACCCGGAAGTCATCCAACTGCGTGGTGATGATGGAATGGACGACGTCAAGATTAAGGTGGGTATATTCATGAATCGCCACGTTGCGAAAACCGACCATCCGCTGCATGCGAAGTGCGAGGTCGGCGGGGAGCAGCCCCCCGGCTTGCAGGAGCGCATAGGCATCACGGCTGTCCTGAGGCACACCGAGCTTGCGTGTGCTGAC
The DNA here is from genome assembly GCA_002254365.1 of Nitrospira sp. UW-LDO-01. Taxonomy (GTDB): domain Bacteria; phylum Nitrospirota; class Nitrospiria; order Nitrospirales; family Nitrospiraceae; genus Nitrospira_D. Next base: position 2,774 of record NIUT01000101.1, on the reverse strand, counting down.
CACATACATGGCAAGATCGATGGCTGTTTCACAGGCCCGCTGCAAATTGAGGATGATGGCATCCTGCTTCGTCTGATTCTCGATCAGGTTTTGCTCGTTCCCGGCATATTCGTCTTGAATGCGCCGAAGGCACCGCTCAATGCTGGCAGCCTTGTTGATAACCACATCGTCAACCATACACCAACCCACGCTTAGTAATCCCCTTCAGAAGCTCCCGCCGTTCTTCATTCAGCCTGGCATAGTCGGAGTAGACGTACATTTCGAAGACTCGACGCGCACCCTCGTCTTCCGCGGTGAGACAGGCACCTGTGGAGAGGATCTGCATCCGCATGACCGTTGAGGCGGAGCGAAGATCGACCAGATCGATATCCCGATGGAACTGAATCGCCAAGTCCTGAGCCAATTCGAAACGGCACAGTTCCGACACAACCCCTCGTGAAAGGAAGGCCAGATCGATATCACTATCAGGACGAACCCTATCGCGCGTTGTTGAGCCAAACCGATACAACGCAATCAGGTCAGGAAGCGCCTTACGGATATAGGCAACTAATGCTGAGTCGGTCATAGCAACATGCGGGACGGTGATGAACTCAGGCTACTGGTTCGATCCAGCCCTGTCAATCGAAAGGCAGGGACCCGCGCTTGGAAGATGCCCCATGCAGGAACCCTCCGTCATGACCTTGGCCCTATCGCGAATGACGGCCAATAGACGCTTTCACAATTCCTCAGGTCTCGAACACCCACAACCTGCCCTCTTCAGCGAGGCGCTACACCTAAATAGAGGATTCTCTTTGATTCGCGCAAGAGACGCCTGCCTTGTTACAGAGACACTCCACATCGTGCACCTGATCTCGGAAATGCAGAGCCGACTCTGTTCCTCCCGACGGGACGGAAATCCCGTCAGATTCACACCACATCGACCGCTCCTCCGACCTCAGCCATCCAACCTCTGCCTCTTCTGTAAGCTACCCTTTGGACGGCTCATTTCTGCTATAGTCACGCTCGCGATGAGTGACCGGGACCGGGTACAAGACGAGTCGGGCGACACCCTAGAGCCAGAAATCATCGAGCCCCCAGATGACAGGGAGATCGAGGCCGACGCCGCGTCACTGGTGTTGGACATCCCTGCCTCCGGGAACTCCCAGCCTGTCGACAGCACCGCCGTGGTGCCGGTCACCGCGCTGCAACAGTACCTCGCGGAGGTCCGCCGTCACCCTTACCTTTCAAAAGAAGAAGAGCTGCAGCTCTTTCAGGAATACCAGACGCACGGCAGCCGGGAAGCGGCGGTCAAACTCATCATGGCGAACCTACGGGTCTCCGTCTCGATTGCTGCCGAGTACCTCCATACAGGTGCCGACCATATGGACCTGATCCAGGAGGGAAACGTCGGCCTGATGCAAGCCATCAAAAAATTCGACCCCTCCAAGAACGTCCGCTTCTATGCGTATGCCGCCTGGTGGTCACGAGCCTATATTCTCCGATACCTCCTGCACACCTTCCGGCTGGTGAAGGTCGGCACGACACAGGATCAGCGGAAACTGTTCTACAACCTCAAGAAAGAAAAAGCGAAGCTCGAACGGGAAGGCTTCTCACCCGACACGAAATTACTCGCTGATCGCTTGAACGTGCGTGAGCGCGACGTGGTGGAAATGGATCAGCGTCTCGGGAACTGGGAACTGTCGCTCGACCAACCGATCGGTGAGGACCAGGAACACACCCTGCTCGATGTCTTGCCGTCCCACCACGAACCAGCGGACGAACAACTCGCCGATCATCAGTTGAAGACCCTCTTTCGGGCCAAACTCGCGGAGTTCATCCACACACTGGAAGAACGAGACGAAGATATTTTGAGAAATCGCATTTTGTCAGACCATCCCCTGACCTTGGATGACCTCGGCGAGAAGTATGGCATCACAAAGGAACGGACCCGCCAATTGGAGGCACGCATCATCAAACGTCTCCGTGACTTTATGAAGAAAGACATCAAAGATTTCGACCACCTCCGGTCATGATACCCTGGGCCATTCCGCCCTACTCCCCTCGCCCAAATAGACATAGAGTATTGATATCCCGATGAGTTATGATGCACGCGTATCAGAGGGGAGAGGAGTGCCTGCGCGATAAAAAACCTCGACTCCCCTCTTGACTTGGGTCAACAAAGGGCTATCTCCACACCAGTTGAAAGACTGCTGGGATCGTAAGCGAGTTCAGCTCAATTCCCAAACCGTCAACATCTAACGAGTTCACTTTCATCAGGAGGAGGTTCTGCTATGGGTACCGCTGAGAAGGAAAAGAAGAATATCGCCAAGGGTTTCCAACCCCTGGGCGAGCGAGTGTTTGTCACCTATACTGAAGAATTGGAACGGACTGCCGGCGGAATTTATGTGCCGGATTCGGCAAAAGAGAAGCCGCAACGGGGAGTCGTGCAAGCGGTCGGCAAGAAGGTGGAAAACGTCAAGGTCGGCGATCACGTCCTGTTCGACAAATATTCGGGCAGCAAGCTTCGCATTGAGGACGAAGAGTGCTTGATCCTCAAGGAAGAAGACATCCTTGGGATCTTTACGGCATAAGACACGCAGGTGTCACAAGCCAGCAAGTCTTAAGGTCGTCAAGTCTCCAATCCGGCTTATGACTTTTTGACTTTAACAACTTTTAGACTATAACCGGAGGAACGATAATGGCAAAGCAACTTATGTACGGCGACGCAGCACGGGCGGCCATCCTGAAAGGGGTGAACCAGCTCGCAGACGCCGTGAAGGCGACCCTCGGCCCGA
>NIUT01000100.1 GCA_002254365.1 Nitrospira sp. UW-LDO-01 | reverse complement strand
CAAAGCGACAGCCGGAACTGGAAAAGGAGAGCTGCCGCATGGCATTCCTGCCATGGCCGGCGGTGCACCAGAGGAACGGCAACAGAGATAGAAATAGGCGAATTTTTGGCACTAATTGTTACGGTTGAGTGTAGGAACGAAGAACTCAACCCTGATCACTCAGGACTATAAATTAGAGGGCATATGAGTGAAGTTGCACAATTACAGCTGATCGCATTGTCGATTGTCGGGGTCGGGATTCTGATCCTCCTCTTCATTAAGGCCGTCTTTGTTCGGGTCACGGGGTTTGTGTTTATCGTCTTGGGACTGTTTTCGCTGATGTCCCTGGCTGTGCCTCAGCTGGCCTCCCTGCCTCCGGCTGAAGAGAAAATCGATATCAGCAGTATCAAAACCCCAACCGATATTGCCGCAATCGGCCAAACGGTATTTTTCAGTAAAGGGCAATGTGCTCTGTGCCATTCGATCGGACCCAGCGAGTCCGCGCGATGCCCGGATTTGAAGGGCATTGGCGCTAAATTAAGCAAGGATTTTCTCTATGAAAGCCTGACAGATCCACAGGCATTCGTGTACCAGGACTACCGGCATGGTGGTGTGCCTAAGGAGTATCCAGCAACGATGCCCGCAATCAATAAGGATCCAATCGGGTTGTCGAAGAATGAGATTCTGGCGATTATCGCGTTTCTCCAGCAAATGAGCGGCGAGCCGATCTCCGTCAACGTCTCAGAGCTTGAAATTCCAGGTAAAACGCCGGCTGCTCCGGTGAAATCAGCGGAAGCGGCACTTGTGGCGGACGCACACACGAATTAGGAGGCATGTATGGGGGCGTTAGGGAAGCCGATCATTCTCATGGTAGGCATGTATGCGTTTCTGAAATTTGTATTGCCAAATATACCGGGCTCAGCCCCATTGCCATCCAGCTTGATTATTCTCTATCTGCTTCTGACGGCGTCTGGGATCGTCATCTTTGAGACACTCAGCGGAGAGTCCAAGGATGCTTTCTGGGGACCCATCCAACGGTTTCTCACGGGTGAGAACATCGGCGGTCTCCAAGCACTTCGTTACGGGGTTTTCATCCTCTTTCCATTACTGGTCGGATGGCAAACGTATGGGAGTACCGCAGTGAGTGACCTTCCACCGACGGAAAGCCGGACGATTCATCCCGCACCGCCTGGGGAATACACCGGTCTCTCAAACCCTGTTCCAAAGACTCCAGAAAACATTATGCAGGGCAAAGGGTTTTACGCAGCCTACTGCTCACCCTGCCATGGGGGAAACTTTGATGGGAAGGGGCCAGCTGCTCGTGGGTATATTCCAGCGCCAGCCAATTTCGCTGATCCGACGACGATCGCCATGTTGCAAGAGAGTTATCTGTTTTGGCGAATTAAGAAAGGTGGTATTGGCCTTCCAATCGAAGGGGCACCGTGGAAATCTGCGATGCCTCGCTGGGAAGTTGAGTTACCTGACGAATGGATTTGGAAGATTATCATGGGAGAGTACGACGGAGCCCACCAGTCACCACGAACCTGGGAGTAGGGGAGCCGTAGCGTGTGGATGGACATAGGTGTGTAGGGAGAATGAGGGCAGCATGAAACCGGCGAATCAGATTATACGGCAGGTTCTGCGTGGTGGGATCGGTGTGCTTACGGCGATCATGGTTGGGGCGGCAACGATTGGCTTTGCTCAGGAGAGTGTTTCGGTGCGGGCTACGCTGATGACAGGGGGAGTCCCCGTGGACGATCCGAGTGCGGCAGCCTGGAGTACGGCACCGGCTGCCACGTTCCCAATGTCCCCACAGGTACATTGGCAGAATCGGATCCAGGAAGTGACAGTCAAGGATGTGATTGTGCGTGCCCTTCATGATGGGAAACAAGTGGCTGTGCTTGTTGAATATACCGATCCTACCCAGGATCCGGACGATGCCGCTGCGCTTGAGTTCATGGTGGGGGATAAGAAAGCGCACTTTGCGCATGGCCAGCCAATGCTGCAGGTTGAAGGTGGGCCGGTCAATATCTGGTTCTGGAAGAACAAGGCGGGTAAAGCCGTTGATATGAATGCAAAAGGTTTCGGCACCTTGAAGGCGCAAGAGCATCAGGATGTGAAGGCGAAAGGTGCCTATTCGAACGGGACCTGGAAGGTGGTATTTTCTCGAGATTTGGCCACTGGACATGCCGAAGAGGATGTGCAAATTTCCCCGGGTCAATTCATCAGTATTGCTTTTGCGGTCTGGGATGGTCGGAAAGATGGCGCTGGAGATCTGGTAGAGAAGGGGTCCCAAAAGGCCGTCTCGTCCTGGTGGTATTTCCGGGCCGATGCCCCGCCGGACTATTCCGGTTATATGTACGCAGCGATTGCGGCTGCATTGGCCTTGGGGTTCCAGTTTGTCCTGATCCGAAAACTCAAGAAAGGGCAGTCAGCATGAAGGCGGCACGGCTGGGTGTCATTGGATTAGCGGTGGGGATGATCGGCGGCTTGGCGGTGCTCACTGGCGGCTGCGCCAACGAGCAAGAGAAGCGAGGTCATGAGCTCTATACCCACTACTGCAGTGATTGTCACGGGGAAAGCGGTAAGCAGAACGAAGGCTTCAATTGGTCATCGATGCCGGATCCAAAACCAAAGGATCTGTCGAATAAATCTGAGATGGGCACGTTCAAGGATGAGGAGCTCTTCGCGACGATCTCACGCGACATGTTGGACACCACTGAAGAAGGCGGCGATCCGATTGGAGACGATGATTTTGCGGTGCCGACCATGCCAACGTTCAAGTATACGCTATCGGAGGATGAGGTGTGGGCGATCGTCGGGCATGTCCGCACATTGCATGGTATGAAGATGGAGTTTAATGTCGCGGCACGCAAGACCTCGCTGGAAGAAGGACTGAAGGTCTCACAGACCAAGTTCGAGCAAGCGAAGCAGGCCTATGAGGCCGCGGAAAAGAAAGCCAGTGACGAAGCCGAGCGAAAGAGTGAGCAACTGAAGAAAGATGTGGATGTCGATGAGTCTGCCTACGCGGCTGAACAAGCCGCAATGGTGCAGGCTAAGAAAGAAATGGATGTTGCACAGATCGCACTGAATAATTTCTCGACCAGACCTGGCAAAGGGGTGAGTGTTCCCAGGCCTGACCTGACGGTCAAACCGTCCGAGACGGCAAAATTGGTCGATCGTGGGAAACAACTCTACGAAAACAAGTATGGGTGTAACGGGTGTCATAATTTGGCAGGCGAAGGTGGAAAGATTGGTCCCGCGCTTGATCGGGCTGGGTTTCGGCTGAATGCCACATGGATCTACCGCTGGCTGAAGAATCCGCAGGCGATGGATACACATACTCGTATGCCGGCCTTGGGCCTCAATGATGCGGATGCGAAAGCGGTCACTCTTTATGTGTCTACGCTTAGAGCCCCTAAGGAGGAACCGGCTGTTGTGAAGCCGGTTGAGAAGCCCTAACAGGTTGTGCACTCAGCTTAGCCGTCAGCCTAAGGTCATAGGGTCATCCTATGAAGAACAGCGTCGAATGGCGCGCTTCTACTATGCATGATCAAAAGGCTGTTCTTCTGCTAGGCTAATAAACCTGAAAGCAGTCCAAACAGGAGCGCAAGGCCTGCCCAAATATGACTGCGGAACATGGCGAACGCGTCGGCTGGAGAGACTGGTTGTTGAAGGCGTCTCACCTGGTTCATAAAAAATAGCCCCACACCCGCCAGTGTACAATAAAAAGGCCATTGCAACTGGTTGAGCCAACCGGTGATGGTGAAAAGGGCCAGCATGGTTGCGAACGCAAGGCCCACTCCGTGATGGAGCGATGCGCCGAGGTAGAGTGCCGCTGATTTGACTCCCACTTGCCGGTCATCTTCTAGGTCTTGTAAGGCATAGATCGTGTCGTAGGCTATGGCCCACACGGTGGTGGCACCAAAGAGAAGCCAAGCAGAGAGTTCGATTTGCTCCCGGACTGCAGCCCAGGCCATGATAGCGCCCCAGCCGAATGCAATCCCTAGCATGGCCTGAGGGATATGGATCCATCGTTTAGTGAAGGGATACAACGCTGCTAAACCCACGGCAACGGGGGAAAGCCAGGCAACAAATGGGGGAAGTAGGAGCAGCAGGCCCGCCGCAACTAGTAACAACAGGCCCAGCAGCGTATAAGCTTGCAGGCGAGACAACTCTCCGGAGGCCAGTGGGCGAGTCTTGGTGCGGGTCACCTGTCGATCGAAGGCCTGATCGGCTAAATCGTTCATAATGACACCAGCGCTTCGCATGATGAATGCGCCTCCAATAAACACCACGAGTAGCTTCAAGGGTGGGATTCCCCGGGCTGCGAGGACCAACGCCCACAAGGTGGGCAAGAGTAACAAATACGTGCCGGTTTGGTTCGGCAGGCGGATCAATCTGGCCAGAGCAGACCAAGGCGTGACAGACGAAACCGCTGATGAGGAAGCGACGGGGGCGGACATGCTGCGACCTTAGCCCAGCGGAAATTGGCTGTCAACGGGCCTTGACCGGTTGTGACGCCACACCGAATTCTGTATAAACACTCTGTGAAGAATCTCACAACTCCTTCCATCCAACGTGCAACGTTGCGAGGTGATCTAGTCAGCTGCGGTAGCCTGGCAGGGCTTATCCTGATCGTTGTAGGGTGCTCCGTTCTCACCCGTACACCGCCGACCGTGAGCCCACAAACGGTTTCTCTCACACCTGCCGTTTGGTTCTCCCCCAGCGTCACTGCCGCTGAAGTATCCTACGACACCCCCTGCGGTGAAAAAAGGACGATGGCTCTTGCTGATCGGTTGATCACGTCCGTTCCAAAACAATTGAACCGCACGTTCACCCAAGTCACCACGGAGAATCAAGCCGAGGAGCCCCTCGCCTCCGATGGGGCAATTGAAGTTGGCGTTGGCACCAGACGAATCAATCTGGCTGTTCCACCTCAAGGCCATGGAAGCTATCCAGCTACGGCAACTTTGGGAATGGAAATGGTATTCCTGGCTCGCGATGGGACGGTGCTTTTCAGTAAGAAGCTCGAAGGCGTTGGGCGTGGGACGGTGACCGTCGCTGAACGGTCTTGTGTGGTTGAAGGGTTGGATGGAATTCTGCAGGAAGCCATTGACTCGGTGGCGGACGGGTTGGCCAAGCAGATGGCGCTCTCATCCCAGATACGAGAGTATGCTGCGACGAAAGACACATGGAAGTCGATTGCTGGGCAATCCAAACCTGAACCAACGGCCCCTATCTCTGGGGCTGCTGTCATACCTGCTCCTGCTGCCCCGGAACTGACTCAACCCGTCCAGGCGACTCCTTCCGAAGTGGTTCAGCCTGCGCACGTCAATTTTCGGGCGATTATTCGGGATGAAAGCCGAGACCAGTTTCTGGACCCTGACGAGTCCATCACGATTGAAGTCGAGGTCAAGAATGAAGGGCCGGTGGACGCCAAGGATGTCGTCCTTGTGATGGAAGGGAAGGATAAGCTCGCCGGTGTATTTCCGGGTGAGATGGCGGTTGGGACGCTCCAACCGGGCGAGGTCAAGCGAGCCACGCTTACCAAGCATGTCACCGCCACGGAATCAACCAGCCATGGCGAACTCTCGCTGAGCTTGCGGTCCGCAAGCCCACTGGGCCTTGTGCCGCCGCCCAAGATCTTTGTCTTCGGGGCGAAGTCCAAGCAGGCTGAGAATATGATGGCTCCGGATGTCGATCAGTTGCCAAGCACACTCACGGCGTTTAAGGAGCCGAAGGCCGTGATTATCTCAATCGGTGTCGGACGCTTTCACGACGAACAGGTGCCGGTGGTCAGCCATGCCAGCCACGATGCGGCGGTGATGGCAGAATACTTTCACACAATCGGGAATGTACCCCGTGAACGGATGCGAGTGCTGCTCGATCGCCAAGCCCAGCTAGGAGAGTTTAAAGAAACGTTTGATAAGTGGTTGCGAAAGAAAGCAGATGCAGCCACCGACCTCTATGTGTTTTTTTCTGGTCGTGCCCTGGTTGATGGCGCCAGTGGGGCCGTGTCGTTGATGGCGTACGATGGGGCGCCGGCTGCTCCAACTGGAGTCTATCCTCTCCGTCAGTTGCAGGAGGCGATCCAACGACTTCCGATTCGCAGGGCAGTGCTCGTCTTTGATGTTTCGTTGGATCCCGCGCCTGGTGCCGATCTAGCCACCATCCCCCAACCGGATTGGGAATCCGGGCGTAGTGATGCGGGGAAGGATGTGGAGATGTGGATGGTGGGCAACCTGAAATTGCAGGAAGCCCAGGCGCACGACCACAGCAAACACGGGTTGTTCACGTACTATCTCCTGAGGGGACTACAAGGCGTGGCCGATCTCAATCGGGATAGTACTGTGACGGCAGGGGAACTCTGCACCTATGCGAGAAACCAGGTTATTCAGGTCACCCGTGACCAATTGAAAAGCAGGCAGGAGCCTCTCTGCTTGCCGCAGGTCGGTCGAGGAGGCATGGCTCGGATCTATCCCATCGCCAGAGGAAACAATCCCAAACCTCCGGTGATCCAGAAAGCGCCGGAGACTCCTGCAGGTCCCTCAACACCACGTCCCAACTTCATGCAGGTTGGGCCATGATGGGCTTGGGCCAGCACGGCAGACTGCAATTGACAGCCACGCTGGTGGTCGCTATCATGACCGAATATTTTCCTGTCAGGCCATCCTCCAGTCTTACCAAGGTGCCGGCGTAGCTCAGTTGGTAGAGCAGCGGTTTCGTAAACCGCAGGTCGCCCGTTCAATCCGGGTCGCCGGCTCCACATTGTACAAAACGACCTCATCGATATTGGGAGTAAGAATCACAGGGGTAACGATCCCTATTTTGAACAGGGACCTCCGCATACTGCTTCACGTATGCAGCGGCCTCTCAGGCGTTCGCTTGCGAGCCTCGTATGGGGTCTTGCCCGTTTGGTGACAGACCGTTATGGATGGAATCGTCAGGTAGGAGGTTTCAATTACTCAGAAGCCTCCCCATCTGCTCTATTCAGAATAGACGACCAGCAGCAGACCAAAGAGAACCACGCATCCCCCCCAGATAACCTCTAACCGTTTTCTCATGAGAGGTGAGGTGCCGGGCAGCCAGGAGGCGAGGCCTTTCGCCAGGCCCGCACAGACACCCACGCTTCCCAACACTGCATGATGCAGGTCGATCCTAGCCGCGCCGGGATGATTCGCGTGGGAATGAACGAAGAGCAAGAGACTTCCGGCCAGGGTTAAGAATACCAGTGGAGCCACCCAAGCGGGATGTCGCACATGGCCGGTTCGTCGGAGTGCCTCGCACACGGCCATGACTATGGCAATCATTCCACAGAACTTGTGCTCAATAATTTCCCGATCCTGGCCGAAAAATGTGTCGGCAAAACTGAGGGAGCCGATGGGCCAGGCATCATGGTCACTCCAGATGATATTATAGACTCCAACTACACCGAGGGTGGCCGGCAGTGCAAGGCGGGTCCATAGGGGCAGGGGATACTGTAGCGCTTGGCCTAACTCTGCAAACCCAAATAGCATGTCACTGACACCGGCGAAGTGATGGTTAAACTCGGAATAGGCAATGCCTTCCGGTGATCCTTCCCAGCGTCCACTGCCGTGATCGTGATGATCATCAGTGGTAACACTAGTTTCAGTCGAGACATTTTGATGCTCTGATGGTGCCTGCGCGCGTACTTCTGAAATGTTGGCAACCGAGACGACAAGGGGCAAAAGAGCATAAAACAGGTAGGACCAATGATTCATACCCAAGGACCTCCGAGCAACGCAGTGTGGTTCAGTGATCGAGCGCACGATAGCACACATTACTTAGTACAGCTATACGCAATATGGAGAAAGTTGATCAAGTAGAACTACAGGGGCAGTTCCTGATGCGGGACTCTCAAGAGTCATGCAGTTACTTGGAGTATCTCAACAGGCATCACAGCATGCTCCCGGGTCAGTTCTGACTCGGCCAAGTCTTCTGAGGCAGGCTCCGTGAGAGGTGAGAACGCTTTCTATTGTGGTGTTGCAAAGGTATATGGATGAAGCCTATGACCGGATGGGGTTGGGTCAGTTGTGTGAGCGTGACGGCCATCCTGCTCATACGTACATGGGCCGAGCGTCGCTCAAAGTCACCCAGCCGCGAACGATGCGGTAGATGAACCAGAGTCCGACGAGAGTGATGGGTAGCCACATAAAGAGGAGGCCGATCCCAAAGGTCGCAATGATGAAAACTACGCAAAGGGACATCCACAGCAGTCCAAACCAGAACGTTCGAATCTGCCAGCGAAAATGGGATTCAAGCCAAGTGTCCCGCACTTCGCTCCGCTTCATGTAGTTGAGAATGACCGCAATGATCGAAGGCCAGCCGGTAAGGAACGCGCCGACGACCGTGGCTGTACCGATGATGCCGGTCAGTAGGCTGAATGCGTGTAGGGCGTATACGACCTTTGTCCAGGTAATAAGCGAATCCACTGGTTCATTCCCCTCTTCCATTCTGTGGTAGCTGTTGCATCTATACTGAACTGACGTTCAGCATACTCACCGTCTTTGGTCTAACGCAATGTCAGGTCAGCGGGATCGGTATGGTCTTGGCAGCGGAAGAACAGGCTCTGAATGATTACAACATCCTGGACACCGCGAGCCTTGGGGATAATGAGTAGTATTCGCACATTTCTCAGACTCGAGTCCGCCAGCGGCATTCTGCTGATTCGTGCCGCCGGGATTGCCATAATTTATACCAATACCCGCTTGAAGCATCTGTATGAAAGTCTTTTGGAGATTCCCGTCTACGCTCCGACCCGTACAATGGATCTCGCTCGATTTACGCCGGCTAAGTCAGGTTTTCTATGATATTCATGCCACCGGCTGCCCGGGAGAGGAGTCAGTACTTCTGCTGCGGACATCGGGATCGGGCAGCTTCCCAGTCTCTAGGGCCGGAGCATGAGGGAGCCCGGTCACATCGAGAATCTCCAGTTCGTTGAGTGTCTCGCGTGCAAGCAAGGCCTCGGCAAGCATATCAAGTTGCTTGCGATGCACGGTGAGAAGCCGACGGGCCGCGCTGTAACTCTCGTCGATAATCTTGAGCACCTCAGCGTCAATGACTTTAGCCGTCTCTTCACTGAACGGTCTCGCGTCTCCGTAACCGTTCAGGCCGGTTAGATAAGGGTTCTCTCTTGGTGCGAGCTGCACGAGGCCAAGCCGCTCACTCATACCCCAACGTGTGACCATTCGACGGGCGAGACCGGTGGCTTGCTCGATGTCGTTTTCGGCCCCGGTGGTCTTGGTCCCGTAGACAATTTCTTCCGCGGCACGCCCCCCCAGCATTCCAATGAGTCTTGCGCGCAAATAGGCTTCCGGATAGTTATAGCGGTCACTGTCGGGGCGCTGATAGGTGACACCGAGAGCCTGTCCGCGGGGCACGATTGTCACCCGGTTCACTGGATCAGCGCCGGGCACTACGAGCCCGAGAATGGCGTGTCCCCCTTCATGATAGGCAATGCGTTCCCGGTCGGATCGGCTCATGAGAATCGGGCGCTCTGGGCCGAGCACGATCTTCTCGAGCGCGTCGAGAAAGTCCTTGTGACGGACCTCCTGTTGCTCGCGGCGAGCTCCCAGTAAGGCGGCTTCATTGACGAGATTTTTCAGATCGGCCCCCGAGAGCCCCGGCGTCAGGGCAGCGAGGTTTCCCAGTATGGCGTCGTGCGCGAGCGGGACATTGCGGGTGTGGACTTTCAGGATCGCCTCTCGTCCTGTCTTGTCTGGGAGATTCACCACGACCCGCCTGTCGAATCGTCCGGGTCGCAGGAGGGCTTTGTCTAATACGTCAGGCTGGTTGGTAGCCGCCAAGACGATGATGCCTTGCCGACTTGAGAACCCGTCCATCTCGGTCAGGATTTGATTCAGCGTTTGCTCCTGTTCGCTGGATCCGCCGATTGCCATCTGCCCGCGTGCGCGCCCGATGGCATCGAGTTCGTCGATGAACACGATTGCAGGAGCATTCTCGCGTGCCTCCTTGAAGAGATCGCGCACCCTCGCAGCGCCCACTCCGACGATCATCTCGACAAACTCCGCGGCGCTCATCGAGAAGAAGGGCACCCCCGCTTCTCCTGCAACAGCTTTTGCGAGAAGCGTTTTCCCTGTTCCCGGCGAGCCCACCAGCAACACCCCTTTCGGAGCGGTCCCTCCTAGGCGGGTGTATTTCTTAGTATCCTTGAGAAAGTCCACGATCTCGACCAGCTCATTTTCGGCTTCGTCGATGCCGGCAACATCTTCGAAGGTCACCTTCGTAGTTTGCTCCTGGTCATAGCGGCGGGCTCTGCTCTTGCCCATGCCCATCAGACCTCCGCCCATCATGCCACCGCCTTGTTGCGCAGCCCGACGGAAGAGCCAGATATAAAAGCCGATGAAGAGCAGACCCGGGCCGAAGCTAAAAAAGATCGTCGCCCATGGGTTCGCACCTTCTTGAATTGGTTTCGCACTAATCTCGACCCCGTTCGAAATTAAGAATTGTTCTAAGCCAGGGTCTACGAAAGCAGGCAAGGTCGTCATGAACACACTGATTGTTTGGGACAGGCTACCGGTGCTTCTACCGCGGTCGTCCGTCGATTTGATCTCACCGCCGGGTATTGAATTCTTTTCATTCTTCGTTTTCGTCTCGCCACCGGACCCCGAGTCCTTTTCTCCCAACGGCTGATATACGATTGAAGTTGTGAATCGGCCCGTAATGGTGTCCCCTTGACTGTAGATCGCCGCGACGTTTTTTTTCCCAACTTCCTGCTTGAAGAGGGTATAGGGCACTGTGATCGGCGCTTCCGGAGTAGGGATCAGAAGCCTCCCAAGCAGGAAGTTCGCGACCAGGATGAATACGAACCAGAGCCATGTCTTGCCCGGAGGCACGTTTGCCGGCTCAGTATTCTTTCGGGAACCAGACCCACTGTCGGCTGGTTGGAGGCGTCTGGCTGGTGTGGATGTGGAATCTCTGCTATTGCGGCCAGTCTGCTGTTCCGTCCTGCTCATGGTAATATCATCCTACGTACTTGTTAGTAGTTATCGGAGGTGTGTGCAGCCTTAGGTAACTCTAACATTTCCCTCCTCTCGCAAACCATAGGGTGAAAGGCGCAGGTAGGCCGCACCCTACCCAAAGAAAGTCTGCGCTCTCCATTCATAACGTCCCTGCGCGAAAGGAGAAAATGAAGTGTCTGCGACCGGGGAAGCCGATGCGTCAGTGAAACGGAGTCTACATAGGTCCGGTGTTTCCGTCCACGCACCGGGGATACTCGTCTGAATAATAAATGGGGCTGGAGTAGCTAAGCGACCCATGGCGGGGTTACGTATTAGCGAATGATCTACCTGTGAAAGAGTCGAATGTCGATCCAGCTCCAGCAGAAGCTCTTGGAGCATTGCGTGGCAGGCACGACTGCACGGGCGGCGCTGTTCGTCGGAGTGCAAGCGAACACCCCAAAGCTGTTTTTGCAGCGGGTGAGACGGCTCATCGCCAGCACGCAAGGGCCGACGAGACCGTGGCGCAGCGGGGAAAGTGCCCGTTTGGGGCGTATTCTAGCTAAGTCCATAGTTACCGATAGGCTTTGCTGATTTCATCAAGGGACGCGGTTTCCTGATACTCTCTGCGTTTCTTCAGGGCGGCGAAGTCGTGTTTGATCGGGTTGAAGTCGGGAGAATACGGCGACAGGAACAGCAGCGTGGCGCCAGTCGTCTTGATGAGCTGCGCTGTTTCGGTCGAAGCATGAAATGCGGCGTTGTCCATGATCACGAGGTGGTGGGCATTCAGCCGTGGGCACAACCTCGTCTTGAGCCCGGCATTGAAGAGCGCTGTATCGCAGTTCCCATCGAACAGGTACGGTTCTTCGAGTCGCCCGTCCATGCGAGCAGCAATCAGCGAGGTGCGTGGCCGTCGATGCCCAGAGACCAAGCCGTCTACACGCTGGCCTTTTGGTGCATCCCCATAGCGCCGCGTCGATGACGAGACAAACCCACATTCATCGATGTAGACGGGCTGTTTGCCGCGACGGAGGAACCGCTTTCGTTGAAGCGGGTCGCGCTCGTGGTGCCTATGTTTTTTTATGGGGCACCGCCAGTTTTCACAGTGCGTTCCAGATGCAATATCGGGAGACCTGGAAATGCCGAGCCCGTTCTGTTTGCGTCCGATCAGAGGGGTCCTCTACATGACGGCGCAATACACCCCAATCCAGCTTATTGGGCCGCTGTGGACCGGGTCGCTTATAGGCCACGCCGCAGATTGTCAGTGAGTTGTTGTCGTTCTACCGAGGCAGGTTGATGGTTTGGGTCATTGATTCGGACGAGTGAACAGGCAACGGATTGGATACCGTTTCTAGTCTCTGACTAGACACGACACGTAGAAATACCCAAGTTATCCTGCGTGGATAAAAATTGGCCATGGTGATTCCTGTCCTGGGCCTGAGAGGACAGGGCTCACTAGGAATGAGGATCTTACAACTCGGCTACTTGCCCTTCAGATACACAATCACTCCGCCGATCCCAAGTGCCACGATGACGAATGCAAACGTAAGTGTATTGACGTCCATGGTTGCTCCTTATCTTGTGTGCTACGAACACGCACTGTGTGGTTTTTCCATCTCAACCGTTCACATCCAGATCGATGGCGTACTTCTCCCATAGGTCATCAGCTCAGTATTCATCCGGATTGCGAGGGCACAGCGGACCCGGCTGCTTGCTAGGGGAGCCTTAGTTGTGGACACTGACTCCTGTCACACAAAGGTCCTGAACCGCCAAGCGTGACTGCCGACTGATCGATGAAATCGCGCAGGAACAGTATGGGGAGGGAAGAGCGCGAGGGTCAGAATCAATACGAACTCACTCTACCACATCGGGTTGTAGATAGCGAATGCAGTGCGAATGGCTGGTGGATATTGCGCGGAGGAGAGCTTCATAAAAGATCACAACGACATGAGACGGCTCATAGCCAGGGCAGAGAATACTGTGTCGATGAGCGAACGGCCGCATGAGTAGAGTAACCGGAGTCGAGGTCAAACGTGAAGGGCCATCTTGAGTGTTAATACCGATTCGATACAAAACGACGGGGCGCCTCAGCTGAGGCGCCCCGTCGGTGAGTCATCTTCAACGTGCTTGGCGTTAGAAGCGGCTACGCTTCGGACCACTGCTAAAACGACCACCGCCCCCAGACCGAGGTTCCATCGGTTTGGCCTCATTGACGGTTAAGGATCGACCATCCATTTGTGACCCGTTCAAGGCCGTAATGGCGGCTTGCCCCTCTTCAGCGGTCGACATTTCGACAAAGCCGAATCCACGAGATTGGCCGGTAAACTTGTCCGAGACGATCCGGGCCGACTCCACGGTCCCGTGTTCGGCAAAGAGGGTGGTCAGTTGCGATTCAGTTGCCGCGTACGGCAATCCGCCAACATATAACTTTAAACTCATGAGCATCTCTCCTTCAAAAATGATATTGACCGAGACTCGAGAAATGGTGCGTGAGAGGAAGGAGAGGGCCGAAGACGCGACCGGAGAGGCGGCTTAGGTCAGACTTCCGATCAGATTTCCCGGCAGGAACAACATCGGTGATGGGCCATTGTCATCTTGTTTCATGCGAGGCCCTGCGCGATGAAGTCTGGGCATCCTAGCAGGTGTCGGAGTAAATAGCTATCCGGCGTCTCATGCAACCTGGATTCCGTGACCCATCGAAGAATCACTGGTTGCCCGATGATCGTGGCCCATGCCAGATCAGGTAGGGTGGTTTCTTCATCGACTCACACGCGTTGGGGTAGAGACGCAGGGTATAGCTGTATGCCTGTTCTTGGGCAGTCAGGCATGTAGATGAAGCGAGGAGGTGACTCGAGATATTGCGGAAGTCCGTGCGATCATCGGTTTCGACGACCGTATAGACTGAGCAGGAAAAGTCGCCCTCCTTCGAGCATTCCGTACTGATCGCGAGGTAGGATCCATCCGAAAACGTCATGAGTGGTTCTAGATTCAGTCGGCTCATCTCGATTCCTTTCGCCTCAGGGGATTGTGCGCCAGGGCCAGCTTAAGCAGAGAAGCGCGATCGGTAAGCCATATGTCCCATAGTTCTTGAATTTCACTCAATAGCCAAGGCGTAAGGATATGGTCGTGACCGCAGAAGCCTGAACCTTACGAGAAGGTACCGGGTCGGATACCGTGTCTAGCAGGCCGTTGACAAAGCCTGCCAGCGGCGTTCTCGCATCACTCAGAGGCTCAACGTACGGCAGAGAGTACGATTCGCCTCTTCGTTCGCTGCGGCCTTGCTGGACAGCCTGCGGGCCACCCTGCTCCCGTTGGAGACTTTGAATGCTGTGCGTTCTCAGCTTGGTGAAAGTGTTTGTCAACACACTGCTAGCTATTCATCGAGAACTGCCTGGAGAATTCTCTCGACGATCGTACGTGAAGCGCAACTGCCCGATGTCAACTCCATTACTGCGGAGAAGGGGCTAGAGAGACAATCGCGTTCTCAATCCCGCATGCTACTCTCATGAATATGAAAGTATTGCACTGTCTATGGTTTTCCTACGCTGAAATCAACCATAGACAACTACGAGGGATGGCGTATTCGTTCAATAGAGCGGTGCCTGAGGCCCCCAGTGTAAACCAGCGAGATCTGGGTCCTCACCTTCTTGGGCTGGGCGGTCCGGCTTGTTGGCCTTCCGCTCTACGCGGCGCGCTTCTTTGTCGCGCTGCTTCTGCTGACGTGTTTTTTCTCGGTCTCGCTTAGCGGCTGTAGTTTTTCCTGGTCCTCCGATGATGGCCTCCTTTCGGGTGCGATGTGCGGACGTTCAGGTTATGACGAAGCGGGATTCCGTTTACGGGCAGGCCCTGACCGCTTAGCGCCTGGTCCTGAGCGCCCATCCTGCTGTTGGGAACGGGATACGGTATCGGGACTCAACCCCTGACTGGCGGCTGATGTAATTTGACGACGAAGGTCTTCAATCGACGTGGCCGATGACGATCCTGCCGGGTCTTGGAGCCCAAGCTTCTCCCACCGTACCTTGGTTCGAAGTACGACTCGCCTCCGCTTATTCGGGGATTTCGTTCCCCATGATGTCTTCATGCTAGCTCCATGTGACACGTTCAGGTGCAAAATCGATGGTTCGATATCTGCGTGACCATCACCGAGACTTTTGACGAGACGCCGACGCCTTGTCAATCGCAGCCACAAACCGATCTTCCGGAAGGACTGCGCGAAGTCGGGTGGTGAGAGAGCGACGGTACAGTTCAGATTCACGACCGACCAGGACTAACTGGTTGGTATCGATCAAAACATTCAGATGTTGCTCGGAAACCAGCAATCGCGTCCCACCTTCCACCTTGACGCGGTACTGCGTTTTTCCGTCGGGATTACGCTCCGTCCCGGACACGATCTCTGTAAGTCCGTCGATAATCCCTTCGTAGGCTTCCGATCGATGACGCACTCGTGTGCCGTTTGGAATGCGGACCCAATGCTCTGCGGGTGCTGGTCGGGTATTGCTCGCTGTTGTCATAAAGAGATCCTCTCCGAAAGTCTAAGGTGCCTGGTTCGGCTCGTGGGGCTGATATCAAACACTCTGTTCTTGGGGATTGTATCTGTCACTACAATCCTGCCAGGCGCAGGCCGTGGCATCCTCACACGTCCCGCAATGGCTCACAGGAAAATCTTGCCCAAGGAATTTACTGCTGACGATCGCGCAAACACAGATTTCGGAAGGGATGGGCGCGAGGAGCAAAATTCGTATCTAGTAGTGTAGCATATCACGGCTATAATTGCGAATGCGCAGTCACACCAGGGATCTGGTGAGTCAACGGAGACATCTTGTCAATATCACACCTTGGATTAATCAGACCATCGTCGGACAGGGTATGGATTGTGGCGGAAGTGGGGTGAGGCGGTTCCTGGCGAGGGTACACGGATATCATCACGGAACGGGCGAAGTCGCTAAGTCTGGTGGCTGATTACGACAGGAAGATAGAGATTGCCAGAGCCACCAGCAGGCGATGGCTCCGGCAGAATTCTTGGCGGTCAAGACTGACGGGTTTCCCTCCGCATGGTCCTCGACCTTGTGCGCCACTCAGTCCGTAACGCTGGCCCTCATCAGCGCAAAGACGACGACACCAATTAAAAACGCTGCGCACAGGAATGCCCATCCTGGCTCCGATCTTAATTCATCGAGTATGTGTACCTCACGCATGGTAGGTGACCTCCTTGCTTGATAGATACATGGGGATGCTTCAGGCTGTGTTTGGATCGTCTTCCGTATTTGCCTGAATGCTAAAAAACCGATTGTCCTCGCTCCATCGCTCTGAGGATGGAATGACTGTCTCCATCGATCGGGTGACGAGGGGTCGGCTGTACGGCGAGGTTACTGAACACGAAGAAATGCGATAACGGCTTCAACGCGTCCCTCCACTGATAGCTTCTGGTAGATGTGATGCAGGTGCGTCTTCACGGTTTCAACGGAGACGCACAAATGATCGGCAATTTCCTTATTGCTTTGACCAGCTGCCGCACAAGCCAGTATCTGGCGTTCACGGTCACTCAGAGTGGACAGCCGCAAGGCGTTGCCTTCATAGGGGGGGCGTAGCGAGTCAGGAACATTCTGCATGACGCGGTCCGGCAGGATCGGGGACAAAATCGGTCGGCTGTTTGCCGTTGACCTGAGGATGCGTAGGAAGTCCGTCCAATCGGTATCTTTGAGGATGTATCCAGCGGCACCAGCCCTCATTGCTGCCACGATCCGCGCATCTTCATCGTACCGAGCCAAGAGTAGAACTCGCATTTTGGGGTGGTGCTTGTGGAGGAGGTGTGTGATTGCTGCTGCGTCAAGATGCGGCATATCCACGTCGAGTAACACGATATCGGGTCTGTGTGCCATCGCGAGCCGACAGACTTCTTGTGCATCGGAGGCCTCGAGGACGTCGGAGATGTCATGCTCCTTCTCCAGTAGAAGGTGCAGACTTTGTCTGAAAAGGCGTTGTGCTTCGGTGAGCAGCACACTGATGGATCCTGAAGACAGTCCATGTTCGAAATGAGCCTGGACAGTTCTCTCGCGATGATTCGACGTAGAAATCCCCTCCCTTCATAGTGAACCACAAGCGCACAACGATGGAAGGTTTTGTATCAGGCACACACAAACACGGTGAGACCTGGTCGACAATTCAATGAGTCGATTGATAAAAGAGGACGGCGAGGAGACCCACACTCGACTAGGTCTGCTAAGTTGGTCTGCTGTTCTCCGGACACACATGAGGACCACCTCCTATTTGCTGAGGCGGCATCACATTGCAATCTACGCTTGATGCGACACCATGGTCAAGGCTTGGGCATGGCGCGTGATGGATTGGATCGCTTAGTCGCTGCATGAAATTGGGAAAAGGTTGGCCGAATCAGCGGAGCTCGGTAGCATAGAGCGTCATGAGACTCTCTTCCGCCATCGTGGGAATCTTGCTGGTCATGCCCGTCCAGGCCTTAGCTGGGACGGAGTTCCTCGCACGGGTGCTGACCGTACATGAAGGCGACCGTGTAACGATCCACTATCAGGAAAAGAACCAGATAGTGGCTCTTCGCGATGTGGATTGCCCTGAGCTGAAACAACCCTATGGGAAGCAAGCGAAACATGCCGTGGCGGCGTACCTCGCCAATCGCGATGTTGTGGTGAAGGAACTGAAGAAGGATCAACGGGGCCGCATGGCAGCCGAGATCTTGCTGACAGATGGGCGAAACATCGCCCATGAATTGGTCAAAGAGGGACTTGCCTGGGTTCTACCTGGTGAAGTCCACGATCTGGCTCTCAAAGAAATGGAAGAGCTCGCTAGAGCTTCCAAGCACGGCCTGTGGTCTGAACCCAACCCTATCCCACCGTGGAAGTGGAAACCTCCTATACCAGCTCGCCACAATTAGAAATATACCGAGCCGAAATCACTGTTCAGACGAATGATTGGTTGGGAGATCTTCATTCCCCATCTTCTGTGGATATCTATGTGGGCAAGTTCTGTTTGTCAGGTAAGATGCAACGAATAGCGCGCGAATTTATCAAAGTGCCTATTTTGTAGGCATCTGCTCTCGTGCCTCTGCGCCACAAGTAATAGTGGTCCAGGTAGACGTTCCTGATTTTATTGCATATTCCTAGAGAAATCGTCTGAGGTTATCCACTCGGTCAGACCGATACCCATGCTATTCCCAATCTGCTGACTGGCTATCCACAGGTTGTAAAGTTTTCTGGGGATGACGTTTTCTGCAGCAGGAGCGTGGATTCATTCCTGTCAAGGGGTGAGCTTCAGAAAGACGGCTCTATTTTGATCAGAAAAACAGTCTTTGGAGCAGGCCTCCTGTCCATGTCCAACCGGATGAAATCGAAGAGCATTGTATACATTGAAGGTATAGTGCAGGGGAGTCGCGCTGATTCCATCCAGTTCGAAAGATGGCTTACAGCGTCATGTTGAATCTCTCCATAAAAGCACTACCTTGTCGTTGCTGATTCGAGCTGGTAGTTCGGCTCGCTTCTTTGAGTGGAATGCCGTAATCTATCGAGCGTATGGCGACTCCCGAGTTTATCAAGTCTCTCCGTGAAAAAGTTGGAACGGACTTGTTGCAAGTGCCGACGGCAACGGTCATGACCTATGACGATCAAGGGCGGCTGTTACTCGTCAAGGATATTGCGTCGGGGCTGTGGGGGCCTCCGAGCGGCATCGTCGATCCCAACGAGTTGCCGTCGGATGCAGCGGTACGAGAAGCCTGGGAGGAAGCGGGAGTATTTGTCGAACTCACGCATATTCTGGGCGTCTTTGCAGGAATGCATTTCTCAGGTGTGTACCCGAATGGTGATCAGTTATCAGTGGTGGCCACGGTCTTTGCGGGAAAGCTGATCAGGGGCATACCACGAGCCGACCATGAGGAAACTTCCGACGCGAGGTTCTTCCATACGAGCGAGATTGAGAATCTGTCCTGCTATCCCCATTTCCATGCGATCCGTCAGGCCTGTGGTCAATCCCAACCCTACTTCAAGCCGGCAACCTGGCGTCCACACGGTCTATAGGTGGTCTTGTTTGGCCCCGCTGTCCAGTATGTTGCTGCTTCCTACGGGGAGTTTATGGAGGGGCGCATTCATGTTCAGGTGGAAAAGACTGAGGCGAGCAGCCGGCAGGAGTGAAGCGGACAGAGACTTCGTCAGGCTTATGGTTCGTCTTTTGATGATTCTTCGCTCTGTTTGAGCCAGAGTTCCAGCAGCCTGGTCTCGCGTTCAGACTGGGAGATGTGCTCCAACGCAAACGCACCGGTCAGGCGATCTTCATAAAACGCTCGTTGCTTGGCGTAGGTTTTCTTGAAGGCTTCGGTCTTTAGGGCTTTCCAGTTCGCGTCGGAGATCCCGGCTTGGGACCGCAAGAGGTTGATCTCGATGGCTTGGAAGGCAAAGACTTTAGCTAATACCTTGATGACGGTCGCATTGGTCAGGAATCGGGGACCCTTTTCAGGCATAACTCATCGCTTCAGTTGCGGTGTGGTACACAAGCCTGGACCGATGCCGTCGCTGCGTCTTGAGGGCGATTCCAACTCAGTTCGTGCCCTCGATCCGTCGAGACGCATCCAGGGCACGAAGAGTTTTTTAACAGTCTAATCAAATCGAGACGTCGACGCGGAATCGCTCAGTTCCGAACCCCGCTCCACACTTTTGCCGGATCGATCGATTTGTCAGGATTGAGGGTCTTGGCCTTTTCAAGCAAGACATCGGATCCCTCAGGATAGGCTGGATCAGAAATACAACAGTTATCGACCGGGCAGACTGCGGCACACTGGGGTTCGTCAAAATGGCCGACACATTCGGTGCACCGATCATGAGCGATCACATAAATATTATCGCCCACGCCTTGACCGTCACCCACATGCAGACCCTTTTCTTCCGCGCCGCTGCGCGTTTCGAAGATCGCCTCGTTCGGACATTCCGGAAGGCAGGCGCCACAGTTGATACATTCGTCGGTAATCAGCAATGCCATGATCCTGGTCTCCTTCTGCTCTAAAGATTAAACCCGGCGTTGTATATTCTCTTCTCCCTAATTGATGCAAGCGTCAAAAAAACAACGAGGGGTATATGGTGCACTTTCGCAAACGCATCTGTCAATGCGGTGGTCCGAAAGACGGTTTCCCGGGAACGAAGCGAATGATGATGGGTGCGACTGGCTTTAGTGATTACGTACAGCGTCTGGCGTCCTGGTTCAGGACAGGGGTAGGCCATGTGAATGTTGAAGACGTGGTGAGCGCGAAAGTTATTCTGGTGGTCCCACAAAATAGAGGCGCTTTTCTCCTGAGAGATGCTGGGGTTGAACGATGTAGTCCCCTGTCATCGAGGAAATCCAGATGGACTTGGCCAACTCCGTGTTTCCGCCAGTCACTGTCCACGCGAGGCCACCCACAACACCTCCGCCGATGGCATAGGCGAATTTCATGGCGCCATAGGGCATGCTCAGAGCCCAGCAGGCGGCTTGGAGCCCCGCAGCCTTCGGGCTAGCTGGGTTTGGCGAGATCGATTGGCTTGCATGCGAGATACTTATCTCGGATATACCGTCAGCATGGGCCAGGGCTGAGTGCGCTGTTATGAGTTGGGTTGAGAGCAGGACAGCTCCGACAAGCAGCAGCCGTAGGGCCAGCATAGGTAGAAAACGATGTGCGCGCATAGTTGTTCTCCAGTGGTGAGGGTGAGTCAGGAGGAGCACACCCTAACAGTGGCGTACTCTACCGGTTCTGGTTTTTGGAACGCAAATAGGTGCTCGGGAACGTATAACATCAAGAAGTGGAATGTGAGGGGGAGGATTGCGTGAGCTCGTCATCACGGAATGAGCCGGCGTCAGTCAGGACATCGTTCTGAACGGTTGCTCCAGCAAAACTGGCTGGTTGAGGGGCATCGTGAGTAGTCGTGCTTGCGTGCGATACCAGTTACGTGTCACAGGCTGGACACCGGCGTATTGCTGCTCGCTTCTTCGCTGAGAATAGCGTAACGTCCGGCGCATGGCGATTCCTGCGTTCATCAGAGCTCTTCGCGCAAAAATCGGGACCGCGTTGTTGCACGTCCCGACGGTGGCGGTCCTGGCCTATGATGATCAGGGACGGGTGGTGCTCGTCAAGGATAGGTCTTCAGGCTTGTGGGGGGCGCCGAGCGGGATTGTCGACCCTCATGAGTTGCCATCGGATGCGGCGGTGCGGGAAGTATGGGAGGAGGCGGGGGTATATGTCGAACTCACACAGGTTCTTGGTGTCTTCGCAGGGGAACGGTTTTCCGTGGTCTATCCGAACGGCGATCAGTTGGCAGGGGTGGAGACCGTCTTTGCGGGGCGGGTAATCAGCGGAATGCCGCGAGCCGATCAGGAGGAAACCTCCGACGCCGGCCTCTTTCACCCGGGCGAAATCGAACATCTGCCTTGTTATCCCCATTTTCTTGAGATTCACCGGGCCGTTGGCCGAAGCTCACTGCAACCCTATTTCAAGCCGGCCACCTGGCGTCCTCCACAAACGTAAACGGGCTTGAGCGGTGTCGCTGCGTCGTCGAGCGGCTCATACTGCATGAGGGGAGACCTGTCAGGAATTGGTCTCAAACAGGGCGCGAATCATCAAGGTGTTGGATGCCATCGTGCAGCTCCCTTCTGTTCCTCTGCACACCGGCAATTTCCGGTGCAGGGTTGTTTGGAATCGAGCAGGTTGTGGGGTTGAACTCTGGGCCTGCCAGTTGTATGGTGCATCCAGGCTGATCCACTCAGAGTGCAGATTTCGGGGATGTCATCAACAACAGGAGCACCGTGTTGTCAGGATCCTGATTGGTGGGTTAGGTTGTTGGGAGTGGGGTGAGCCGCGTGTACGTAAAACAGACATTGGTGCTGTTTCTGTCCACCTTCTCATAAAGGAGCGTATCCCATGGCAGAAGTTACTGAGCAGATTACCAAGGCCCTCGAACATTTCAAGCAGCAGCGCGATGAACTTCAAGTGCAGTTGCATCTAGCGAAGGCAGAGGCGAAGGACGAATGGGCTCGGCTGGAGACTCAGTGGGACGAGATCAAGCCAAAGTTGGAGGCCGCGCGGGAGGAAGTGGGGAAAACGGCGGTGTCCGTCGGCGATGCGCTGAACCAGGCGATCGAGGAATTGAAGAACGGGTATGAGCGGCTACGGAGCCGACTCTAATTCATGACGTTGAAAAGCCCACCAGCGGTGTTCTTGCCATCGCTGGATGGGCTTTTAGAACATCCTATGCACGCCTTTACAGCGGCGATTCTTGATTCCGGGGGCTGAGTAATCACAATTTTCAATCATCGATTCTTGTTCTCGCTCTTGTCCGTATCGTTCGTCGTGATCGGTTTACTATCCTCATAGCCCACGGCTTTGACTCTGTCACCCTACAGTCCTCCGTTGATCAGCACCTGCACGACGTAGTCCGCTCGGGGTCGGGAGAGTTCCAGATTGTCCCGAAAGCCCTTTTGAAGGTCGGACCGGAACGGGTGTTGTTGGTATGTCCGGCCACCTCGATTCCCTGGTATCGGGGTCCGTGCAAGACGGCGCTGATTTGCTCTAGTAACGAGGTATCGCCGAGAGGCATCCTCATGCCGCGTGCTGATCTCCCACCCGCCCACTCGTTGTCTGGTAGCGGCCCTCGTACGATAGATGTGAACGCACAGTCTGTTGTAGGTACAGACACATGGTGCGATGCAAGTATAGTTACTTGTGTGCCATAGGTATTGTGCCTGTATTAACTAGTAAAAAGGGGTCCTGCAGATAGGTGCATTCCAATCTTGGTTGGAGTGGGAAATTGCCAGTATAAGTACCCCGCGCCGTGGCTGATTTGGTTCGAAGACGAATAGTTTCTGATGAGCGGTTCTCGGCCGGTCTCGTTGGGGAAGGCCGGAAAGTTGATTGAGGGATGCGTCACCATCTATGTGGTGGCAAGGAGTAGGTAAGCTGGTAGGTGCGTAGGGACGAATTGGCCTAACTAAAGTGAAGGGAGGAGATGCCATGGGGAAGAAGTCGACAGCTAAATATAAAGCTGCGAAGCAGAACGTCAATGACCTTACAGCAGCACTGGGCTCGCTGGTCAGCACAAAAGCGAGTCTCGAACAGGTTTATAGTGAAGTGCGCGCTCTTAGTAAGGGGCCCAATAATCCGAACACCGGGGTCATGCTGGCCGCAAAGGTGGTCGAGATGGATCGTCTCGAGACCTCACTAAAGCGTCAGCTGTCTCTTGTTTCCAATACGTGCGGAAATGCCAGGACTACTTTGCTCGATTACGGAGAATTTCTGGGTCAGAAAACAGAGAAATATAAAAACGTAACAGATGCGATGAAGAAGAAGTCACTCGAGGATCACCAGAAGAAATACGTAAATCTCGCCCCCAAGTTGTACAACCTGGTAGCAAAGCTTCAGCCCATTGTCGCATATGCGGGAACACTTCCGGGATGATTTTGGACAGGCCAGCTACAAGTAGGCCAAGGTCTGCAACAATTGTTAGGATAGAGGGAGGTTAATAGATATGGCGAATGAACCAGACGAAAAACTGGTGGCATTGCTCGAACAGGTGAACGGGTCTGATCTCGATACGGCGTGCAGGAGTCTCGCTGAAGAACTCCAAGAATTTAATGCGTTGCCGGAAGATGACGGCCTGGAAGATGACGACGTGCCGGACAATCCTCCGTCTAACAATAACCCGAGTCAGCCGCTGACCAGCGTTCCTCCCTTGCCGCCTAAGACGGTTCTCGATCTGTCGCAGCTGACTGTGAAGGCCCCCAATGTGCCCGAGTTCATCATCCCATCAATACTGAGTGTGAGGGCCGACGGGAACGGAGTCACGAATCCCACAAGCTTGGAGCCAGGCGACTGGCTCATCATCGCAAACAATAATCGTCTGCTCTATGCGTACACCATGGGTACCATATCGGGGAGCGGTGACCCATCTCGTCAGGCGCTTAAGGCGGCTCTTGACTGGAAGGTGCCCGACACTGCGGACTTTCGTGAGTCGCGTGTTCAAGAGGCCGAAGTCAAATCAGAAACCACCTACACGGCAGAGTCGGCCAGCTATGTCGAAGCCGGTTTCGATAAGCAGCAGGCCAGTGCCAGCTTCCCATTTGCAGCTGCCTCATTCGAGCGAGAGCATAAGGCACGGCAGGCCGGGGCATCCGAGCGCAAGCAACTGCTGGTGATCGGCCGCTGGTTTTTCCCGCGCGTCCTGTTGAAACTCCGATACTGCACGGTTCTGTCGACGCGCTTTGAGAGGGCTGTACGAGAGGCAGTCGGCGAGGCCGAGAAGACCGGCAAGATGCAGGCACTTCAAAAGGTTTTCGAGGAATACGGCACCGCCGTGCCGGGCGAGATCCTACTTGGCGGACAATTGACGCTGACACATAGGGAGGTGTCGTCGGGGACCGTCAATGAGAAGGAAGTTGAGGATACCGTGGCTGCCGCGGTGTCCATCAAGACCAGCAAGGTTGCGGGGTCGGTCGGCGCCGCCTACACCAACGCTAAGGGCGAAAAGGTGACGGCTGATAGCCTCAGCAAGTCGATCCAATTCAAGGTGCAGGGGGGCGATACCACTTTGGCTAGTAACCCAGCGGACTGGCCAGGTACAGTGAAGAAACCAAGCAACTGGGCAGTGATCGGTCGAGGGGAGCTGGTTTCGATTCTCGAGTGGTTACCTGAAGATCTACGTAATCGGGTACTGGCACAGTGGCCGAAAGTGGCGTTGTTGCCGGCCATCAGGGAGCCTGAGTATTTGCCGCAGGGACAGCAGGTGTGGCTCGGTAAGTCAGAACATGCGCAGTTCCTGATTGGCTTGCGTAAAGCTAATGATGTTACGGACGGGTCCCGAGGACACGTGCAGATTGCTTGTGGTAGCGAGATCTCCCCCGAGCTCAGCCATACCGGTATCGGTGGAGCGGCGAGCATGCACCGTTACCGCGGGAATGACATCTGGATTGATAGCACGACTGTCTGTGTGCCAGTCCCCCAAGGCGCCCAATTTTCGGTTCGCGCAATTGATAGTGCCGGCAGAGCGTCGACCCATGTTGCCTCGGTCGAAACCAACTTGAACTTCGGCCAGTGGCGGTATGTTGATGCCTTCATAGGAGGAGTGGGGGCGGCAACCACCCATAGTTTCGTTGCGGATAGCGAGGGATTGCTCTTTTGTACTATCGAGGCGGAAGGCGATGGTCCACGAGGGTATGTGACCTGTGCGGTGAACGGCACTATTCTCGGTGCAGCCTCGGTGCATAAGTATAGCCAGAGTGATTGCTACATCCGGTATGCCAGTTTTTGCGTTCCCTACAGCAAGGGCAGCAGTGTGGACATCAAGGCGGAAGGCACTTGCCTAAAGATAGGGATCACGCTCCACAAGATTCCGGTGTCGCCGGCCTGGCGCTTCACTGCACCCCAACGACTCCAGCTTGGTGAGAGGCTACTCACCCCTACCGACGGCTTCCTCAATGGCGTCGTCAGGGTTGAGGATAATGGCCCACGCGGCTTTCTGAGGCTCTATTCCTTTATGAAATTACCGACCCATATTTCTCCAAACATGTATCCTCCACTTGCCGAGGTAGCGGTCCACAAATACAGGGAACGGGATCGCTGGATTTCGCACGCATCGGGGATGGTGCCAGCCAGCAAGGGCTCCACGGTGTGGGCTGAGTTAGAGGCCACTTCCGGCAGGCCATTAGCCGAGGTCTACTGGACGGGTATCAAACCGGCGACTGATATACTGTAAATTCTAAGATGCGAAGAATGAGTCTGTCTGGAAAATCCGTGGGCCGAGATTACGCCCAGGTATGAGACATTAGGGGTATTGTGTATATCAGATGATACCTAAGCCCCTACCGGTTTGTCGGACCACCCTGCCCGCTAAGCGATCGCAGGTCTCTCACCACAGGATGGGTCACCGCTTGTGTGACCCATCCTGTGGTTTCTTACCGACTTGTGTTTTCCCCTCACCGACGGCGATTCCTGATTCCGCTGTCTGAGTAATCACGATTTCCAGTCGTCGGTTCTTGCTCTTGCCTCTGTCCGTATCATTCGTCGTGATTGGTTTGCTGTCACCATAGCCCACCGCCTTCACGCGGTCACTCTGGAGTCCTCCGTTGATCAGGATCTGGACGGCATAGTCAGCCCGTGCTCTGGAGAGCTCCTGGTTATCTCGAAAGCCTTTTCGGAGGTCTGATCTGAGCGGGGTGTTGTCGGTATGTCCTGCCACCTCGATCCCTTGGTATCTGGATCCGTGCAAGACGGCGCCGATTCGTTCAAGCAAGGAGGTGCCACCGAGGGTCACTGTGGCGTCACCGGTGGAGAAGAGATCACTATTGGCCAGCGCCAGGGTCAATTTATTGCCTCGCTGCCTCACAGTGACGCTGCCCTTCTTCAGTTCCGGCTGTAGCAGACTTGAGAGGCTCTCACTGATTTTGCGCAGGTCGCTATTCCCGAGGAGGGTGAGCGTTTCTTCTTCTTCGGTAGCATCCGCATTGGGCCCGAGTAGGGTGGATGTGGAGAGTGTTTGATCAATCGATTGGAGCGATAGGGCAGGTGGGGGCTCGTCCTGTGCGGGTGTGGAGTCGGTCTGTTTTGAAGCGGTGCTGTTGGCATTGAGTTCAACGTCCACCAGCTGTTGCTTGATGCGAGCGAGTTCGGCTTCTTTCGCCGATAGTTGAGGATTCACATCAGCGAATTTTTGACTGACGTGTTTCAATTCTTCCTTCACCTGCGTCAGTTCTTGTTCCCGCTTCGCCACCAGTTGTTCCGCGTCCGTGGCCCGCCGCTTCGCCTGGGCCAGATCTTGTTCCCGCCCTGATGACGTCAGCTGTTGCTCGACCTCGGCGATCCGACGTCTTGCTTGTGTTAATTCCAGGTCTTTCCCTGCCAGCTGTTGTTCGACGTCGGTGACGCGGCGTTTAGCCTGAATAACTTCCTGGTCCTTTTTCGTCGTTTGCTGCTCGGCGTCGATGACGTGGCGTTTGACCTGGGTCAGTTCCTGCTCTTTCCCCGCCATTTGTTGTTCGACCTCGACGACGCGACGCTTGGCCTGGTTCAACTCCAGTTCTTTGTTAGCCGTTTGTTGTTCGACTTCAGCGACCCGGCGTTTGATTTGCGTGAGGTCCTGTTCCTTCTTGGCGGTCTGTTGTTCGGCTTCAGCAATACGGCGCTTGGCTTGGGTCAGTTCCTGTCCCTTTGCGGTCGCTGCCATTTGTTGCTCGACTTCGCTCACCCGGCGTTTGGCCTGACTGAGCTCCTCGGTTTGAGCCGCAAGGTCGTCCCGAAATTTCTTGGAATTGTCGATGGCATTCGATCGTAAGGCGGCGAGATCCGTTTCTCTGGCATGCAGCTGAAGCACCAGCTCACCGATGCGTTGCTTGAGCTCCTCGATCTTTTGCTTGGCTGCCTGGAGGCTGTTTCTCGCCAGGCTTAATTCGTCTGAGGCTTGGCCGTCTGCCGCGCTTCGCACTGACTCGTCGTCGATTCTGTAGACATGGGGAGCGGTCGACTGTGGTGAAACGAGTTGCGGTTCACGCCAGGTTCCATAGGATGACACGAGGAGGGAAGATGAAGACAGTTGGAGATGATGTGGTTGAGCCTTTGAGGAGGCAGGCATGGCCGGCGGTTGAGCAGCGGCAACTGAAACCGGCACCTGTCCGTAGATCAGAGCGATCGCGCCCAGTACAACGGCAGAGAAATTCACAAGCATGATTGACCTACCAAATGGAATACAGTGTGGTGACGACACATGGATCGGCGCCTTAGGCACGCGCCTCACCGCACGGATGTGGTTATGGACTCCGCTCAGAAATCACAGGCGGCAGGACAGATTGTTCTCCCCCCGTTGGCGGCGCCGTCCCCTCATGACATGACAAAACCGAGCAAGAGGGGAGAGGATCCTATCGTCTTCCAGATTCACTTTGCAACGGGGGTGTGAGGCGGAATCATTGGGACGGTCTGTGTGGAGGTAGCTGATTGTCACGGTCTGGAAGTGACGAGGTTCATTCCGCTGGGGCCCTCTTCTTGGTGCGTCTTGCTCTCGAGGTGGACGATCTGGAATCCGAATGGTGACAACGGGATGTGGCGTATGGACGTAGGAGTCTTTTTTTGCCGATATTACTGGAACTTATTCATGGGTCAGCCTGCACGGCCTCAAAGGAGTCGCGGTAAGCTGTTATTCTGTAGTGAGGCACGTGCTCCCGCCTTGAATCTGAATGTGGAATCTCGCTAGACTGCGCCCGCTCACCTTGTTCTGCTTCTTCGGAGGGGATACCATGACGGGTCGCACGTTTTTTCCTGCCTGTATTGTGGTCGGAGTTCTGCTCTTGACCGGGATGTATCACGTAGACGCAGCCGACCAGCCGCAGCAACTCAAGACTGCCTGTGAGAGGGGTACGCCGACTGCCTGTAATGGACTTGGGTTGTTGTATATCAAGGGTGAAGGGGTGAAGCAAGACGAGGCACGAGCGGCGGCCATGTTCAGAAAAGCCTGCGACGTCGGTGATCCGAACAGCTGTTCCAACCTCGGGGTGTTGTATGCTGAAGGAACAGGCGTTCCCCAGGACGATGTGCAAGCTGTGGTCTTCTCGAGGAAGGCTTGTGACGGCGGCGATGCACGGGGCTGTTACAACCTTGGGGTGATGTATGCCGAGGGAACAGGCGTTCAACAGGATGATGTGCAGGCGTCCGATTTCACGCGGAAGGCCTGTGATAGCGGAAATATGAAGGGTTGCTACAATCTGGCCGTGATGTATGCCTCCGGAACCGGGGTGCAACAGGATGAGGTGCAGGCGGCCGATCTCTACAAAGCGGTCTGTGAGAGCGGGAACGCGAGAGGGTGCTACAATCTTGCCGCGATGTATGCAGGTGGAGCTGGAATCCAACAGGACGATATTCGAGCCGCCGACTTCTACCTGAAGGCTTGTGACGGCGGAAACGCACGAGGTTGTTACAATCTTGGCGTGATGTACGCTGAGGGGACCGGGGTCCCTCAGGACGATTTCCAAGCCGCCGACTTTTACCGAAAGGCCTGTGATGGTGGAAGTGCAAGGGGTTGCTCCAACCTTGGTTCGATGTACGCTGCGGGTAACGGGATAAAGCAAGACGATGTTCGCGCGGCGACTCTCTACCGGAAGGCCTGTGATGATGGCGATGCCAAAGGTTGCATCAATCTCGGGGTGATCTATCAAGTCGGACGGGGTGTCAAATCGGATGACACGGAAGCCCTCAAGCATTATGGAAAAGCCTGCGATCTCCGAGAGCAGAAAGGCTGCTCCCTCTATGCCAAGTTGAAGACGGGAAGACGATGAGGCGCTGTGCGTTCAAGACCAGCAGCACCATCTTTAGAGGTTCAGCCAAAGCGACGGTCGTGGGCAGAGCCTGATCACGTTGTCCAGGTCCAGGTTCGTTATCTGCGTCAGGGTGCCGTGAGATTGTCCGAATAGTTTTCCTGCAGCCTATTGGCAAGACGGGCACCCTATTACAGTCTCACCTCCGTACAGCCTCACGTGGTATTGGTGTTCGATGATGGCCAACGGACTATGAGGGACCAACTTCATGGACCACTGGATCGAAACAGTGGTTCGAATGCGGCTGATTAGACTGGGAGGGTTGTTTGATCACAGTTGTAGCTAAGGGGAGCACAATGGTGTTGCAGCGACGCGCTATGACGTGGTGTATGGGCGTGGCGGCATGCTTGTGCTGTGGTCCCGAGGTCTTTGCGCATGGGCCTCAAGCGGTCCCTCTGTCCGAGAACTCGGAGATCCGAGCAGTGGTCGAGCAGGATGTTTCCTGGGACACGATTGAGTGGACGGAGCGACGCTATAAGATTGAGGCAGTCGGATTCAAGGCACGGAATGAAACCGGCTGGGATTGGTGGGGGAGTGATGAGGTGATGGTCGGAACGGAGGATGCGAAAGGCTGGACTGTTTCGGCGGAGCTCAGTGGTGTCGATTCAGGAGAATTTTATTCCTTTGATCCTGTCAGGAGTTGTGTCGTTGCCGTGCGTACTGGGATTGTCGTCTTGGGGAAGACGTCGGTCTGCGATGAGGCCGGTGAGCCTACTCCACTGAGTTTTGGAGTGGAACTGTGGGAGAAGGATGTTTTTGGGTGGCGGACGGGTTTCTGTAAGGCGTTGCCGCCCGGGAAGGATCTCCATGCGGGGCCCCATTGTGCGGACGATGGAAGCGGTGCGGATTTTATCGGCCGTGCCCGGGTAGATCTTTCCGCGTTGGATCTTGAGGCGGTGTTGCCGAATGTCGGTGATGAACACATCGAGACCGTTGTGTTGAGCCCTTGTCCCAGCGGCGAGGTGTGCAGCGATGCCGATTTGCCGGACTACAGTTTCACGTTTCGCGTCACGCGTGTGCGTGACGCACGGGTTGAGCTGCGCTCGTTACTCGATGAGACCATGCACCGAACGGGTGCGCGTTCTGAGCTGGAAGCCATCGTGACCGGTCTGCGCTCCTTGCGCGCGCCGAGTCCTCGACAGGTGGAGCCGAGTCTGCCCAGGTAGCTCGGATGAGCAGTGTGTCACCCCTTCGTTGGATTGAGGGGTGATAAGTTCCGATGAGAATGTGGCTGCAGCTTTACGGGTTTGCAGTTTGGTCGGGTTCATCCTTCTACGGGCTGTTGCCATAGACTTGCTCATAAATAATGAGACCAGAGATTGGTCGGATCGCATGGGGGTACCGTTATGATATTCAGACGACCAGAGCTGGAAAAGGACAATCCAATCGCTCCAGAGCCTTATGTCGGACCGCGTCGTCGTCTCGCTATGGCCCGTGCAGTGGCAGCGGGGAAATCTGCGGAGCCTGGCGATGTGATGGAGACGTTGCAGGTTTTGGCGAAGGCAGCCGCTCAGGTGGTGAAGCGTCTCTCCCACCAGAGGAAAGCCGACAAGGATCTGCAGACGCTCCGAGAAGCCATTGCCCAAGCTGAGCGAACACTATCGAAGTCAGAATAGTTTGGGTGGCCCATGAGCTGAGGGTTGAGGTCTCACAAGGAGTAGTGGTGTCTCTGGATCAATCGAGTCAGAGCTGTGAGAGAAAGCCGGGCGTCCAGAGGAAACCCGGTTGGAGTTTCTTCGGCGCTCTCCTTTGGGTCGTACTCTCGGGCTGCGAGACGATGAACGGGTTGTCTTGCGGTGGTGGCGGGCAACGCGCAGTCCAAGAGTCGGTGTATTTCGGAACCGATACGCCGTCTGGTTCAGTTACGTCGGAAGCCTGGGCGCAATTTCTTAGCGAAACAGTGACTCCGCGTTTTCCTCATGGGCTGTCAGCTTGGCAAGCGGCTGGCCAGTGGCAAGCCGCCTCAGGACGGATTGTTTACGAACCCTCGTATGTGCTGAGTCTTATACATCCCAACAATGACCAACAGAACAAGGCGGTTCACGAGATTATCGCGTCCTACAAGACGCGCTTTCGGCAAGAAGCCGTGCTCCGTGTGACGACTTCAGTCTGTACCTCGCTCTAACAAATCCTGTAAAAGGCCGTCAGCGGTGTTCTTGCATCGTTCAGAGGCTCAATGTACAGCCCAGAGTACGTGTCGCCTCCTCACCCGCTGTGGCCCTGCGGGACGGTCTTTGAGCCTATCCTGCATGGTTGTTCAGCGTCGCCTCATGTATACATTCCTGCGCTGGCAACAGAATATCTAGAAGAGAGTACGATGCGATCCATCTGGATCAGGACATGAGCATGTGTCCCCAAGCTTTTTGCTTTCTCTGATAGAGCCATATTTCTCTTCGCCTCCCCTTGACAGATACGGAATCACGCTCCTGGAAAAGAGAACGTCATCCCCAGAAAACTTTGCAACCTGTGGATATCTCGTCAGCATGCTGGGAATAATATGGGAAACAGCATAATTAAGTGGATAACTCAGGACGATTTTTCTAGGAATATGTAAGAAGTGCAAGAACGTCTCATTGAACCACTATTCCTAGTGGTTTGAATGTCGAGATGCAGATGCCTAAATAGTAGGCATTTTGATAGATTTGCACGTTTTCAGTGCTATTTTTGCAATAGGATCGGGTTTGCTCACAAGCTTATCCACAGAAGATGGGGAGTATGGACGCTCACCCTCTAGCCGTCTGTTAACACAGCCGCCAGTAGCCTTCTCGCATGGTTCAGAGGCTCAACGTGTGGGGCAGGGTCTGATTCGCCTCTTCGCTCGCTGCGGCCTTTCTGAACAGCCTGCGAGGCATCTGATTCTGCTCAGCAACCCCACGCGTACAGATCGTTTTCAGGCAGCCAAGGATTGTCAACAGACTATTCGATAGAGGACAACGCTACGAGCGATTGTGGGATTGTCGGTAATAGGCTCACCCGCGGTGTTCCTGAGCAACAGCCATGAATGGTCTGGGTTACTCCTTCGCTCGAAGAGCGGATCGTACACGATCAATCGTGCGTTGAAGCGGTGCTCCTGCGAGAAGGACAGGGGCATGAGGTACTCGCCACACCGGTTCCAGCGGGGCTGGATCATTCGTCAATCGGGGGATCACATGCCAATGGATATGGGGGAGTTGATTCCCTAAGAGTTCATAGTTGATCTTTTTCGCGTGGTAGATCTCAGATAAGGCGGACGCGACGCGGCTGACTTCTTCGATCAGCTGCATACGTTCAGACGGCGCCAAGTGGAACAGTTCAGTGATATGCCGCTGAAAGACCAGTACCGTCCATCCGGGGAAGAACTGGTCCTCGTGCAAGTAGGCTTTGGACAATCCAAGGTCTATCAGAAAATGGTCTGGGTGGGGCCACGTTCCAGTACAGGCCTTACAACTCGAATCGCTTACGGCTTGGTGGCCTTCTTCCATTCTTCTTCCGTCAAGACGCCTTTCTTGATCAGCAACTGAATCAGCAGATCGATGGTCTTACGGTTGGCGGCTACAGCAGCTTCCGGAGGAGCAGTGGCAGAGGTTGAGCCTCCCGGACGCTTTGCCTCGGGCAGTACCCGTTTTTGTCCAAAGACCTTAAACGACGGAGTGAATACCGCGACATAGTCTCTATTTCTGATGCGTATGCTGGCAGGCAGGCTGTTCGATTGTGGAGTAAGATCCGGTGCGGACCCCGACGGGATATGAAAGTAGGGTTTTCCATCACTAGTCTGGCCGTCTTGGTCCAGCACCTCGAATCGCTTTAGGAATGATTCTCCCGTCAGCGCCTCGTGGTCCTCACCTGCAAGGTTCGTGATCTTATCGAGGACGATCACCAGCGAATCGCCGGTGATCGAATCCGGTGAAAGGTTTCTGACACTGATGTCGTAGCGGTACTCACTGGAGAAGTTATCTCGGTTTTTCAATGTCACTAGAACCTGGACTCGTCCGGTGAGATCAGTCAGCTGATCCAGGGAAGCGCCGAAGGTGTCCAGTGGTGCCGTTACCATGAGGGCCATGGCAATGAGCCCGCCGCGTCGTAACCAATTCGTCATCCTGGGACCGCTCACTGGTGAGTGTGATTCGAGCATAGCAGACCAGAAAGCATTGAGCGAGTCGATTCCTCTTAGAAGTCGCCTTGACAGTTTCTTCTTCCTGACGATATTCTCGCCCGCATCCCCGTTATCCTGTGGGTTTGTCTATTACGTATGGCACGGTCAGCTCCCTCCCGATTACAGACGCCTGAGATTTCACGCTCGCTCATAGAGGCCTTCATGGCCCTGTACGACTATCCTCATCCTCTTGACCGTGATCGGATCATCCGTGGCTACGACCGACCCCATGCTGTACGGACGGCAAAGATGTGTGTGGCGGTCGCAGTACGCTTGGGACATCCTGCTGACCGGGTCCGGCTGTATCACGTGGCCTGTCTGCTGCATGACCTCGGGCGTGCGGGCCTGGACCGACGACTCTTTGGCACGATCTGGTCGTGGGCCAAGCAGCGGGGCATTCCCACAAGACCGCGTGAATGGCGAGCCGTTCATCCAACGACGCGATATGGTCGTGAGACTGAGGCTTTCGTGTCGCGCTATCGAAAAGACCTTGCGGCTGCGGGTGTGACCCTGGACCCATGGGCGATCGAGCAGGTTGAGATGAGGTTAGGATACGCCAGGCGCCTGGCGAGACGATTGCGAGCGGTGAAGCCGACCTTTGTGAAGCTAGGGGTGAGCTGGCAACCGTGGATGCAACAGGTGATGCTGTACTACTACTATCCAGAACGGTTAGCCAACGCACGATCATGGGTGAAACAGTTGGCGGAAGTCCTTGTCGCCTGTGAACAATTTGAGGCCTATAGTAACCAGCGTCGAGGGCGTGATTATTATGCCAGGAGCAAAGAGAGCCTGGCGGAGGCCTTTGCGTATCTGGGTAAGCTGAAACAAGAGGGGATTCTCAGTGGCGAAGTCCTGGAGGCTGTGCGAGGCTTGACGGCTGAAGGGGCTTTTGACTCGATTCTTGAGGCAGCGCGAGGTGAGCCGCTGACTCGACATGAGCGCCGGTACCTTCGCAATCTTACCGTCTAGGAGTGTCTGATGGCCGTCCATACTGTGACGTTGACGATTCAATTGGCAGGGGGGACTCAGATCGAAAATGTGACCAAGTCCGTTGTCGCTGCCGTGGCCGAGGCGAAGTTTCAGGCGGGAATTGTGACGGTCTTCGTGAAACATACCACCGCATCCGTGATGATCATTGAGGATGAGCCGGGGATCCGCGCGGACACCCACACGTTTTGGGATCGCCTCATCCCGGCAGATGCCCGGTGGCGACATAATACGGTCAATCCGGGAGAAGACAATGGTCATAGTCACCTTCGAGGACAACTCCAGGGACCTTCCGTGACGATTCCGTTTGCTGCGGGGACCCTGCTGCTTGGAACCTGGCAGCAAATCGTGCTCGTAGATTTTGATACACGTGCGCGAGCACGTGAGGTCGTCCTGCAGGTGTTGGGTGAGTAACTCACTCAGCGGTCTCACGTTCCTCCTTATCACCACTATACTGAGTTCAACGGCTTCTGCAGCCGACTGGGGGAAGCCGCTGGGAGCCAACCATGACGGTCCTGAAGGCAGGCCGCGCGCTGTAACGCCTGCACCCCCGGAGCTTGGTGCCGATGAGCGAACAACGATCACGGTCTTTGAGCGAGCGACGAAGTCCGTGGTGTTTATTGCCAATACGGCTATCCAGCAGGACATTTGGTCCCTGAACGTCATGGAAGTGCCGCAGGGGTCGGGGTCCGGGTTTATTTGGAGCAAGCAAGGGCACATCGTGACGAACTTTCATGTCATTTATGGGGCTGATGCGATCAAGGTGACCTTAGCAGATCGGAGCGAACATCAGGCTAAGTTGGTTGGGGCCGATCCCGATCACGATCTGGCGGTGCTTCAAATACAAGTTTCGGACGGCCAGTTGGATCCGATGGCTATCGGCTCCTCTCATGATTTGCGGGTCGGACAAAAAGTGCTGGCGATCGGCAATCCATTCGGGCTTGACCACACGCTGACGACGGGCGTCGTCAGCGCCTTGGGCCGGACCATTAAGTCAATGTCCAATCGAACGATTGAAGGGGTGGTTCAGACGGACGCCGCGATCAATCCGGGCAACTCTGGTGGGCCCTTGCTCGATAGTGCCGGGCGGTTGATTGGTGTCAATACGCAGATTGTGAGTCCGAGTGGAGCCTATGCCGGTATTGGGTTTGCGGTTCCGGTCGATACCGTCAATCGTATCGTTCCTGAACTCATCAAGCATGGGAAGCTCATCCGTCCTGGACTGGGGGTCTCGCTCGTACCGGATGCGATGGCAAAGCGATGGGGAATCAAAGGGGTCATCATCGGCAAGGTGACTCGTGGTGGGGCCGCGGACCGCGCCGGCCTCAAGGGGGCTCGCGAAACGATGATGGGACAGATTCAACTCGGCGATGTTCTTGTCTCGATCGCAGGGAAAGCCGTGACCACCATTGACGATCTCATGGATGCCATGGAAGCGCACAAGATTGGGGATCAAGTCACGGTAGAAATCCTCCGTGGCAACCGGCGCGAAAAGGTGCCGGTGACGCTTCAGGCCGTCAACTAGCAAGACGGCAATTCATCACATCGGTATGGTAGGATCAGTCCGCTGGGGTGAAGGTGTTGTATGAGTGATCACGGCTCTTTTGACCAAGAGACAAGGAATGATCGAAGCGATGAGCCATCGCTGAAGATCGGGACGGATCCGCTCGAGTTGATTGAACAGTGTCTGGCCACCTTTTCAGACGGTGATCCTCGGCAAAAGCTGCTGTACAAGCTGCGGCATGCCGTGATGTTGTCTCAAACCGCTTCTCAGCAACGTGAGGTGGAGTTCAAGAAGGTGAGCGAGGTCGTGGCCAAGCTCACAGCTCCAGCCAACCGGATCGGCACCTTGCTTGAAATTCCGGCTCCAGGTCTCGCCCGTATCGTCGTCGGTGGGGCGGAGTATTATGCCAACGTGGATCCTCGCGTGGCTAATGACGATCTGCGGATCGGCACCCAGATCCTGGTCAATGAAGCCTATGCGGTCATTCGGACGCTGGGGTACGATCGGAACGGGCCCATTTTGAAACTGGCTGAAACGTTACCGGACGGTCGGTTGCGGTTTGAGCAGGATATGGGCCGGCAGTCGTTGATTTTGCAACGTTCGACGGATTTGGTCGGTGCCGATCTTAAGGCAGGGGACCACATTCGAATCGACCCCAGCCTCCGCGTCGCCCTTGAGAAGCTTGTGGACCAGAAGGCTGGCCGGCATGTCCTAGATGAAGCACCCACAGTGACATGGGAGCAGATTGGGGGACAGAACGAGGCGATCACTGCAATCCGTAAGGCGATTGAATATCCTCTATTGCATGCGGGGACGTTCGAACGGTTCAAGTTTTCTCAACCGAAGGGGTTTTTGCTCTACGGACCACCCGGGTGCGGGAAGACGCTGATCGGGCAAGCCGCTGCCGGCAGCTTAGCCAAGCGGCTCAGCGAATCGCAGCAAGGACTGACGCCTGACAAGGACAAGCGCCCGCCCGTCACAAGCGGGGCATTTCTTCATGTCAAAGGGCCCGAAATCCTGAATATGTGGCTTGGGGAGTCAGAACGGATGGTTCGTGATCTCTTTGAGCAGGCTCGGGCTCGACGAAAGGAAGGGGCTCTGCCGTTCATCTTCATCGACGAGGCGGAGTCAATTTTAGGGACGCGACGTGCCATGCGTTCCTTCAACATCTCCAACACGCTCGTTCCGATGTTTTGCAGCGAAATGGACGGGATCGAGTCGTTGCGGGACGTCGTCATCATTCTGGCCTCCAACCGACCGGACCTGATTGATCCGGCTGTGTTGCGTCCCGGTCGAATCGATCGAAAAATTAAAGTCGGTCGGCCGAACAAGGCTGCCGCCGCCGAGATTTTGAAAGTCTATTTGACGGCGGATCTTCCACTCGACCCCACGTTGGTGAAGGACCGCGGGGGTGAGGCAGTGCAGGCGGTGGTGGCGCTTGTCGAAGACATTATTGAGGCGATCTTCCGTCGAACGGAGGAAACCCGTCTTCTCTCGATCAGGCTGAGAAGTGGTCAGAGTACGGTGCTGTACCGCGGCGATCTTGTCAGTGGGGCAATCCTGGCGTCGATCGTTCAACGGGCGAAGGGAAAGGCGATCGATCGTACGGTTCAGTCCGGGCTGCCGGCGGGATTGCTGGAGGAGGATCTCCGGGTAGCCGTGTCCGAGGAATTTCGAGAGGGCGACATGTTGCCGCCGGACGATGCCGCCGAGGAATGGCTGAAATTGCTTGATCATCATCCGGAGCAGGTGGTCGGTATTTCGTCCTTCAGGCGAGGCCGTCAGGCCGAAGAACGGCTCACCAGTCAGATCATCTAAGGATGTGAAAGGTCAGAAGCCGATTGGTTAGGCGCTATGATCGAGACTGACAGCCGCTTCACGTTGTCCTTTTTACTTCTCACTCACTATGCGTCTTTTTGGAATTGAGACCGAGTACGGTATCACGCGCGATGATGTGCCGGACATGGATCCGGTGGTCGAATCAATGGAACTCGTGCGTGCTCATCTGGCCGCCTCTTTCGAGCGGCGGTGGGACTATGCCGGTGAGGATCCGCATGAGGATGCGCGCGGTTTCCGAGTTTCGGGCTTACAACAGGATCGAGAAGAAGATGAGTTCGCACGGCGCGATGCCCATCGCCCCTTTTCGTTCCATGACATGAAAAGCGATCTGGTCTTGCCGAACGGTGCGCGATTCTACAACGACCATACGCATCCAGAGTACTCCACACCTGAATGTCGAACGCTTCGCGATCTGGTAGCGCATGATCGTGCGGGAGAACGGATCGTGCACCGTGCCGCCCAGCGGCGCAACCGGCTTTTGGGGGGAGCTCACCTGCGGCTGTACAAAAACAATACTGACTTCCACGGCCACAGTTATGGGTGTCATGACAACTATCTCGTTCCGCGCTCGATACCATTTCCTGCTCTGGCAGCAGGCCTTCTTCCGTTTCTGGTCAGTCGACAGGTCATTGCCGGGGCAGGGAAGGTGGGAATCGAGGCGCAGGAATCCGGGTGGGTTGCTGGAGCCTATCAGCTCTCGCAACGTGCAGATTTCATGGAGACGGAGCTGGGGGTCGATACGATGCACAATCGGCCCATCCTCAATACCAGAGATGAGCCTCATGCCGACCGTCGAAAGTATCGCCGTCTGCATCTGATTATCGGCGATGCCAACATGTGTGAGTATGCGACGGCGCTCAAGATTGGGACGACCAGGCTGGTGCTTGATCTCATTGAGCGAGGGGCGCTGCCTCCCCTGGAGGTGGAGCAACCGGTGGTGGCCGTCAAACAAGTCTCGCGTGATCCGGAGATAAAAACAATGATTCGTCTGAAGGATGGCCGAAAGGTTTCGGCGTTGGAGCTTCAGGCGCACTATTGCGAGATAGCACGTCGTGAGTTAGCCGGATCAGACGAGGAGTCAGATTGGCTCTTGAGTGAGTGGGCTGAGACCTTGCATGCATTGTCAGAGGACCGCTCCCGGTTAGTGGGGAAACTTGATTGGGTGACCAAACTGTGGCTGATCGAGACCTTCATGGGGGAGGAACGCATCGGCTGGGATGACCCCTGGTTGGCGAGCCTGGACTTGGAGTATCACAACGTCAACCCCGAGCAGGGGCTCTATCTTGGTCTGGAGGCAGAGGGAAAAGCCTGGCGGTTGACCACTGAGGATGGAATCGAAGAGGCGCTTCGGAGCGGGCCACAGGATACTCGTGGCGGGGTGCGTGGGTTGTGTGTGCAGCGGTTTTCTGAGCAGATTCAGTCGATGCAATGGGAACAAATACAATTCAGAGGGAGCATCCGTTCTCAGCACCTCAATATGGGAGATCTCTTTGACCCGAAGGAAGTCCGACGATGCGTCGATATTTTCCAACAGGCGCGCTCGCCTGCTGATGCGTTGGCTGTGTGGGACCACAGAAAGGAAATACAGACATGATCCAGAGCCTTATGCCGGAGAGACGAGAGAGGCCAGGAGATCCCATGCCGAAATCCCCCAGCCCCCTGGAAGAAGGAGGGGGGCCACGCCGCCCAGAAACCGGGTCACCCGATAAAGATAGTCTGCTCAAGCGGATGCGCAGAGTCGATCCCAAGCAGGCAGAGCGATATCGGCAGCGGACAGGGGAGTGATTGTGAAACGTAATCAGTGAGCTGTGAAAGGTAGAAGATGGTCTCTGGAATATCGATCAGACTTCTTTCACATTTTCCGCCTCACGTTTACCGAGGTTAAGTATGCAGGGTGATTTTTATCAGATACTGAAGGAACAGGGTTACGCATTGGGAATGCCGGGACAGTCCGGAGCGGGGCAACCCCTGACCACCGCCACGACGATTCTTGCCTTCAAATATTGCGATGGGGTGCTGGTGGCTGGAGATCGTCGAGCAACAGCCGGCAACATGGTCATGTATGACCGAACTGACAAGGTCTTAGAGATCGATCGACATTGCGTCATGGCGATTGCCGGGGTTCCTGCCACCGCGTATGAGATGGCACGCGTTCTGGAACACTCCTTTAAGTATTATCGGCGGACACAGCTGCAGGAACTTAGCTTTGAGGGCAAGCTTCGAGCCCTATCCAAACTGCTCAAGGAAAATGTTCCGGCAGCCTTGGCAGGGACGGGGGCCGTTGTCCCGATCTTTGCCGGATACGATGCCGACCAAGAGGCCGCAAAGATTTACTTCTACGATATCCTTGGCGCGGAGTTTGAGGGAGTAGAGTATGCTGTGTCTGGTTCTGGTTCGCCAACCATTCGGGGCATCCTTCACTATGTGAATACCTGGGGTGAGCAGCCTCTGAGTACGATGTCCCAGGAGCAGGCGACTATTCAGGCATTGCGGCTGTTAACATGTGCCGCAGAATTTGACAGTGCGACCGGTGGCGTGAATCGAGAGGCTGGGCTGTATCCGGTTGTGAAATTGATCACAGCCGAGGGTGTGACGGCCATGGCTGATCCATATCTCCGATCCTTGTTTGAGTCAAACGTATCGAAAGGCGTGTAAGGTCGTTCACGTTATGTACGAAGAACCCTATCGGTGGGTCGAGGCAGTCGGGAATCGCCGGCAGTATCTTGATGAGCAGTTTGCGCAGGGGAGTCCGGTGGTCGGTGTGGTCTGCGATCAAGGGATTCTCCTGATGACGATGAGTAAGGGTACCCCAAAGCTATATGAAATCTATGACCGTCTCGCTTTCGGGGGAATGGGACACCCGGCCGATCTTGAGAAGTTGCGGTTCACGCTGTTGGAGATGGCTCACGTTGAAGGGTTCAACCGCTCTGCGGCCGATGTCACGGGGAGTCGTCTCGTCAAGTACGGCATTGCACCGGTCGTCAAGCAGGCGTTTGAGGAAGTATTTAAGGCTCCGTCCATCGTGAAGATCATGTTGGCTGAGTTGGGTCAGAAGGCTGGGAAAGACAACTTCCTCACGATCAACTACGACGGAGTGTTCGAAGAGAAGAATCAGTATGCCGTACTTGCGGCAACGTCGTCGGTTGAGCAGAGGATGATAGAGTATCTTCGACCGCAGTCTTGTGTATCTTTGAAAGAGGCTGTGGATCTCGTGATTCGCACCTGGGCAGTCGGGGATCGAGCGCAGCGGCAAGCACATGAGCTCAGGGAAAGTCATGAGGGTGCGAAGGAGAGTTCCGATCAGTTGGTAACGGACTCTCAGACCCTCTTGACCCATATACGCCAGCGTATGGAGGGAAAAATGATCGAATGTGCGCTACTCGATCGTCATGTGTCAGGAACCTCTAAATACCGGACGCTGGGGTCTGTCGAGTTGAAAGCATTGCTTCCCAGTGACCTGAGTTCGGCACTGACGTAAACGTATGTTGCATCGAATTTTTGGCTTGGAGACCGAGTACGGGCTCTTGATCCATGAGGACCGGCCTGACCATTCCCCAACCTGGTTTGCCCATCAAATCAGAAATCATCTGTTCCAGATCCAGCGTCGAGGGGTGCTTGATCTCCACCATCGCGGCCA
Organism: Nitrospira sp. UW-LDO-01; assembly: GCA_002254365.1. Taxonomy (GTDB): domain Bacteria; phylum Nitrospirota; class Nitrospiria; order Nitrospirales; family Nitrospiraceae; genus Nitrospira_D. The sequence continues at coordinate 12,570 of NIUT01000100.1, read as the reverse complement.
TGATGAGCCGCCTGGAAATGGGGGATTTCTCACTAACGGTGGGCGAATCTACCTGGATATGGAGCATTTAGAGTACGCCTCACCCGAGTGTCACTCTCTCACGGATGTTGTGGTGTCTGATCGTGCAGGAGATCGTTTACTGCAGCAAGCGGTCGAAGAGCTTGGGTTTTCCGAGCACGTATCGCTGATCAAGAACAATATCGATCATGAGACGGATGCGACCTTTGGCTCACATGAAAACTATCTTGTCTCTCGTCGGTTCCCGTTTTCGAGGCGCGGGTTGGCCCCGTTTGTAACCTTTCTGGTGACCAGACAGATCTTTACCGGAGCAGGACGTATCGGTGCCGCCGGTCCACAGGATGCCTGGATTCAAATGGATCGATTAATTGTTCCACGTGCGGCCGCTGGTGCCCGAGATGACTCGAAACTGCCGTTTCAAATTTCTCAGCGGAGCGATTACATCGTCAATGATTTCTTCGAGTGGGTGCAGCACAATCGGGCGATTGTGAATACGAGGGATGAGCCATTGGCTGATCCCAATGAATACCGGCGAATCCATTTACTGCTTGGCGATTCCAATATGGCTGAATACGCGACGGCGTTGAAACTTGGTGTGACCGGATTAGTTCTGCAGCTGATTGAGGAAGGGCATGCTCCTCAGGATTTAGAGATTGACGAACCGGTAGAGGCACTGCAAGAAATTTCCCAGGACCAAGAGCGGAGCTGGGTTATTCGGCTTCAGTCTCAACGAACCATGTCGGCTCTTGATATTCAGGAGCAGTTTCTTGATTGTGCCCTGCGGCATTGTAAGGGACAGGATGAGGAAACTGATTGGGTCCTTGCTCAATGGGCGTCGGTCCTCAACGATCTGCGCGGGGATTATCAGAAGCTGGTTGGCCGTGTGGATTGGGCGTCAAAGCTCTGGCTGTTGGAGTGTTTTAGAGAAGCAGAAGGACTGGATTGGGGCGATCCTCTGCTCAAGAGTTTGGATTTAGAGTATCACAACTTGAATCCTTCAAAGGGGCTTTATTATGGGCTTGTGGAGGAGGGACGGGTTCCTCGTATGACGACCGATGCACTGATTCAGATTGCGATGGAGGAGGCCCCCAAGAATACACGTGCCTATGGACGCAGTGCGTTGGTCAGGCATCTCTTGGGTGGATGGTCGCCTTCCAACGCAGATCAAGGGGCGAAGCCTGATGGACTATTTCCTGCCTATGTGATTAATTGGTCAATTTTCCAAGTTCGGGGCCGTGCTCCCTTTCCCATGCCGGACCCGTTTCGGACATACCGTGACGAGGTGCGGACGCACCTCGAACCCGCCATCGTCTGAATGTTTCTTGCACAACACACGTCGCCAACCGTGGCTTGGATTTTTTTTAGGTGAGGAAGGGGCGGACGCGTAGTCACCTTGTCGCTCTGCTTGTAAAGGGTGAATCAGTGCACGTTTGGACCGACTCAAAGTGTGTGATCCGTGCAATCATGACCGGTTCGGTCGCATCCCACGCAAGAAGTCTAGGATTCGGTTCTCCGCCCAGTAGGGGTCCTCATCACGTCGCCTAGCTTGGTAGAATCCACAATGTCCCCCATAACGAGGCGCGACCACAGTGATATGGGGATGCTTCTGAATCTTCGCCTCGGTGAACATCGTGTAGGGAATGAATGGATCGTCTTGTGCCGTGATGATCAGAGTCGGTACCGCAATCCTATCGAGCACGTGTCGTGAGCCAGCTCGGTCGTAATAGTCGGCGCCGTCCCGGTAGCCGCCGTCTCTGGCGGTATAGCGATCATCAAACTCGCTGATGGTGGTGATTGCGCGAAGCATGGAGAGATCCCACTTCCCTGGGAACAAGGAGGCCTTTCGTCGTAAGCGCTCCTTGAGTTTTGTGACGAAATGACGGTGATAAATCCAATTGCGCGGTTCCTCCAGGGCATGGGCGCAGATGGTAGGATTGATATTGGGGCATACCGCAGCCACTCCGGCCAGAGCCGGTTCACTCCCCCCCAACTCCCCCGCGGCTTTGAGCACAAGGTTTCCTCCCATGGAATAGCCAGCCAGCCAGATGCGAGCAAGGCCATCATGATGAATGAGTTCTTTCACGATAGCCCGGTAATCACTACTGAGTCCGCTGTTGTACAGAGTTGGGGAAAGATGTTCTGTCCCACCACAGGTTCGTTGGTTTAGGCGGATGACGTTGAACCCTGAGCGGAAGGCTTTTGCTGTGATTCCTCGCATGTATCGCGACTCGCTAGAACCTTCCAAACCATGGACCAGTACGACGGTGGGGAAGGCCTTGCGATCGGTTTGCCAATGACAGAATCCTTGGAGTCGTGACTGTGGTTCGACGGGAAAGAGTCGCGATTCCTGAGGTAAACCCGCCAGCGATATCTCCCGCGGCACGTAGCGAGGGATGAGGGTCATGAGATGAGCATTCTTGAGCGGCAGTGGAGGCTGAAAGGACAATGCAAGATCCTGCACGGTGAGATTTGTCATAGTATCAAGTATGGTAGGCTTCATTCTTGAGGCGGATGAGATGTGGGGAGCCTTCATGTCACCTTATTATCGTGTCAGGACGTAGGACATGGATGGCTCAGGCAAACATTTTAACGGAGGGATTATGCTGACGGCTATAGGGGATGTCATGAGGCGTTGTTATGAGAGGGGGTGGATTACCACTAGAGACGGCAATATCAGCATGAAAAAGCGAGAAGGCCGGTACTTGTACATCACTCCATCCGGTTGGCGCAAGACGATCGTCCATCCTGAACATGTCGTTCGATTAGAGATTGTCACTGATCCTAAGACCGGTCTACGCATACCCAAAATCAACGATCAACAGAAGCCATCCGGTGAGCTCTGGATGCATTGGAATCTGCAGCGGGATTCGAAGCGAACACGAACTGTAGTCCATGTGCATGCAACGCATGTAGTGGCGGCGATCTATGCCGGATTTGACTTGCAAGACATCAGTAAAGAGTTTCCAGAGATTTCACGCTATACGCGGGTAGGTCGTACCGTTCCGGCCTTGCCAGCCTTGTCGCGTGAGTTGGCCGATACAACGGGGGAGTGTATAGGGGTGAGGAAAGATGGGACGCTTGAGTTTGACATTGTGGGACAGGCCAATCACGGAGTCTGTGCCGTTGCCATGGATCCCTGGGCTGCGTACGAGCACATCGAGCGACTTGATCACATCTGCGAGATTGTCCTGAAGAGTGGCGTAAGAGTGCAACGAATACCCGTTTAATGGGCTTCCAGTGAAGCGAAAGAAGAACAGGCAGATCTGTCGTTATTCTGATGAGGGTGGCAACTTGCCTGACAGTTTATAGTAAAAAAGAAGCGTTGGCTCCCCGGGCAGGACTCGAACCTGCGACCAGCCGGTTAACAGCCGGCTGCTCTACCAACTGAGCTACCGGGGAACAGAAGTGTCATTCAATGAGGGGCGTATTTTAGCAAAACTTTTTGTGGAATAGGGAGATTTTTTAAATGTCAAAGTCCTCGGTCTCGTCTTCATCTGAGGAGGCATCTGTATTGCCCTCCGCCAATGCCGCATAGTGTTTTGCCCACGTGAGGTAGAGATTTCCACTGTCTCGCATGGTGTCAGCTGCCTTGACTAGCTTTTCGACAAGATCAGGGTCTTTACCTGTGGCATCCAGTACCGCTGCTCTACGCTCAATAGCTCGAGGGTACTCATTAATCAGTCCGGCAATCTCTCTCAGAAGTTCGTTGATTACGTTATCTTCATGTTCCATGTAGGTACCTTACGGGCCACCAATGAAAAACCCCATAGCGTCAGCGCTATGGGGTTTTGGAATTCAACTCAATATCGCTCAGCCCTGGTAGGCTTGTCCTAACGCTGCAGATTCACCTTTTTTGGTCATCAGTTGGCCTGTGGCACTGACGGCCTGCATGGTGATGGCGAAGTGCTTGGCTGCATCACATACGATGACGCAGAGTTCACAACCTTTACAGCGGTCGATGACGACTTCCGCCACCATCTTGTTGGAGTTTAAGTCCAGACAGTTTGCCTCAGGACAGTACATGATACACAGCCGGCAACCCTTTTTTGCCGTGCACTTTTCATCGATGACTTGCGCGACGTTATACATGCAATGTAATTCCTTCTCTTACGCTGCGACGGCCGGATCGCCGACGCGAAGCTCGATCTTGTTCTTGTCAGCCCATTCACTGGCGATTTCATAGGCTGCTTTAACAGTGGCCAAGTTCTTGGCTAACAGCATTTCCTTCTTGGCGAATTTCTTCTTGATGGCTTCGTCTAAGGAGGCGGTTCCTCCGGAGGCCACAAATTTCTTTCCAAACCGCTCCTGAAGCGCACCGTCGAGGGCCTCCATTGAGACACATTTCGTAATGCCGGAGACAGAACCGATCATCGCCATATTCGTTGACAGCTCGGTGCCAGCCACCTCAATAGCCAACTCGGTACCAGCGATGTAAAACACGGCGACGTTCAAGTCCTTGAGCCGATCCACATCCTCATTGGATAGTAACGGCTGTGCGGAATTGATGATGACGACGCCGCCTTCCTTTACACCTGAGTAAAATGGCATGGTGTAACTTTTCCCCATGGTGATAACTTGAGGATGAAAAACCTGAATGACATCCGGGAACACCAACTCACCACGGTCATAGATCCTCTCAATGCCAATGCGGCAATAGCTCTCTGCTGGCGCCATGCGCTTCTCGGCGCCGAAAAACGGGTTGGATATGGAGAACTTACCATCTCGGTTCGCAGCCATGGCCAAGACATGTGCTGCTGTAACTGCACCCTGTCCGCCCAAGCCTGACATCCGGATATTCAATCGTCTCTTAATCATGTCTGCCTCCGGTCTAAACTATGCGGATGCTTGTCCTGCTAGCTGCTTGGCGGCGGCTTTCCGTTCTTTATCCTTGGCTGCCAATTCTGCTAGTAATTGTTTAGCTGGTTCGCTGATGTACTCCTTGTACGCAAACCGTTCAGTTGGCTTTTCCGAATCACGCATTTCCTGTAACCCCTCCATGCTGTTCTTGCCAATTTCAAGAATGCATGGCGTATAAAGCTGCAGATAGGTCGGGCCGATTTCTCGGGCGACATGCACTGCATTTCGGATGACTTTTTCGACGAGCGATGGCTTGCTGACCGTGCAATTGACGACATAATGGCAGCCGGACTCGCGGGCAATCTCGGGCAAGCGTACCTTATCGAATAACTTACCAACCGGCGCCATCTTTGCGACGAATCCCTTTTGCATGAGTCCGCTTTCCTGGCCACCAGTGTTGGCGTAGAGTTCGTTGTCAAAGCAGATGGTGGTGAACTTTTCCTGCCGGAACCAGGCCTGTAAGGTCATATCCAGGCCGATGTCGACCGTGGCTCCGTCACCGGCAAGGACTACGACATCCTTGACTCTGCCTGGGAATCGAACACCGAGCGCACGCTTCAGGCCGGATGCGATTGCATTCTGATTGCCGAACAGCGAATGGATGTTATGAACGGCAACCATCGGGAAGACCAAACTGGTACAGCCAGTTGAGCCGACCATGACCGTATCTTCCGGGTTCGGCAGTGAAGCTAAAATGTATCGGAAGGCCATAGATTCTGGACAGCCAGCACATAGCGAGTGCTGTTCAATCAGCTCTTTTGAGGTTCCAATATCTTTCCAGCCACGATCTTCTTTGCCATAGGTCGCACTCTTCACAAGGTCTTGATAGTCCGACGGCATGATGTCGTACAGGGCTTCGGAAATTTGTATACGCTCTTTACTCATATATCCTCCTCAGTATCGCTTGTTAGGGCGCACAGGTTCGAATTTCAAGGATCTCAGCTTCCACGACCAGCCATGGAGAAGGTTTTCATCCCTAGCGCGGTCTTGATTTCAGACACGATAATTTCCGGTGGCATGGTCATTCCGCCGCAGACGTGCGGGCCGGCATGGACACGCTGGGAGTTGGGAACTGTCGCGCGAATTTCTTTGGCTAGCCATCCGGTCACATTGAATTCCGGTACAAAGATGTGCTTTGCGTTCTTTGTGGCCTGTCGAATCTCTTCCTCGGGCCATGGACGTAATGACTTCACCTTTACGAGCCCGCATCGCACGCCTTCGTCTTCCAGCATACGGATGGCCTCTCGACCCTGTGAAACAGCTGTTCCTGACGCCACGATCACGATATCTGCGTCCGTATTCTCCGTATCGACTAGGCCATTCAACCAATGAATCGTGTGTTTACGTGAACGTTCAACAGCGGCCCAGATCTCCTGCTGCCAGCTGGCATGTGTTGCGTAGCTGATGTAGTTGCTCTTCATCACAAACGGATCACGCATCATGCGTACGGGAGGGCATTCCATATCCATACAGGGCACAGGTGATCGATAGGGGTCATAAGGGGGAAGGCACATGTCGGCTGGTGTGAGATTCACTACGTCCTTTGTATGCGTCACAAAAAATCCATCACAACAGAGCGCGAGTGGGAGATGGACATCGGGCTCTTCAGACACGATGTACCCCTTCAAAATCCAATCAAAAAAGTCTTGAGCAGTCTCCGCATGCCACACCAACATGCCAGTATTCAACAGATACGCAATTTCAAGCGTATCGGGTTGAATTGACAGGGGTGAGTTGATCCCCCGACACGTCACAATCATTTGAATCGGCAACCTGGCGCCGGACCACATCGGAAAATTTTCCATGGCGCGCATGGTGCCAGGGCCTGCTGTCGTTGTAAACACGCGGGCTCCACCGAATGCAGCTCCTGCACATTGTGACATCACGGCAAACTCGCTCTCTCCGCGGAAGTAGTCTCCGATATAGCCTTCGGCGAATAATTCGCCGATTAATGCGGCGGCTTCACTCTGTGGGGTGATTGGGTAGGCAATCATGACATCGCAGCTTGCCCGACGGATGGCTTCTTTGATGACCTCGCTGCCTGTATAGAAGGAAGGCGTCCGCGGCGCCTCGTTCATCATTTTCCAGGTATCGGTATAGGTCTGGCCTTTTTTATTCTTGGTTCCAATGATTGAGTGTGTATCTGCCATAAGTTCAGCCTCCTTGTCATACGCTCACAGGGGCAAGTAGTTAACTTGAAGCCCCATTCTTGGCTGATGTCAGCCGTGGTTGGACCGTCCCTTTCAATCGTTTTACAGTATCGGCCAATCTCATAATCTTCTCGACCGAGGCATCACGGAATGAGAGCATTGCATCTTCATGACCTGCCTGGGCACACATGGCAATGGTATAGCAAGAGGTGCCACCACGAATGATCTTCAGTGAGAGATTGGCCTGGTGGCAATGGACGCCGATGAACATGCAACAATCAATTTTATTATGCCAGATTGTCAAATTCGGGTGATTCGGGTTGATCTCAACCTCTGGATTGATCTTGGGATACTTAGGACGATAGTCGGGCATAGGAATCAGCATCGGTTTTTGCCCAGGCTGAACGCATTCCTTCAGGGTATTGAAGAGATGACGAACAGCCGTAGCTTTCTTCGCAGCCTTCTCATTCCACGCCCAGAGAACGAGTGGCCCTGGGAAGACAGTTGGAACCTTGGCCATCAAAAATTGGCGAGCAGCCTCTTCATAGGCCTTATCTTCTGAAGTGATGACACCATTGATATGAGCTTCTCCTGGATTGGGCAAGCGAATTCCCATACTTGCTGCAGCCGGGGGAAGAAAGTGTTCGGGGCCTGGGAGCACACGATAGTCACTCATCGCAACCTACACTCCGAATAAAAATAAAGGTTTATGAAAGAAATGCCATTTTTTATGCACGTGGTTCGCTTGAGCACTTTAAGCTCTTTTCTCACCCTCTGCAAGACCACAGAAGCCCCACGCGAAGGAACTTTCGGGGCACTAGTTGGTTATATAACTTAGGTCCTTTGCCCCTTAAGTCATAACTTCGGAAGGCACATACACCAGCGAGGGCGTTTAATTATAGGTGTCGATTGTTTAGATTGTCAACGAAGGTTCAGCGAGAGTACTAAGGTGCTGCACTCCTAGGGAGTGAAGAATCATCCGCCTCAGAAATGTTGTCTATAGGAAGTTGATTGCAGGCCAGGATTGATCCAAGCTTGCAGGCTTGTGAGAGGTCGTTTTTAGCAGAATGTCCAAGCATCGAATCTTGGTAGAGTTGCGCCCTTGCCTCCAAGGCGTGTTTATCTGATGGGTCAACCCTTAGGATGATACTGAGATCCTCGATTGCAAGGATTGGCTGCTTCAACTGTTGATAGATTGTGCTTCTGAGAAAATATGATTCCTTTTGGTAGGGAATCCAGCTCTCGTGTAGGTGGGGTGGGAGGCATTTTTGTAAGACAGAAAGGGCGGGGGACCATTGTCTAAGAGCTACTAGTTTTTTGGCCTCAGCAGTATACAGGGCAATCAGCCGGAGCCGTGCAAGATCAAAGAAAGGGGCCAATTCCAGTGCTTGCTCAAACACCAGTATGGCTTCCTGGGGTCGATTCAGCCAGGTATAGACATCACCTTCTCCAAGAAGGGCCCAGATGTTGTGGGGGTCTATAAGGAGTGCACGGTCAAAATCCATTCGGGCACTGTCGACATACTCTGAATATTCGCTTAGCCTTTTCTTGTTCGAATGGGCAACAGATGCGAGGCGCAGGTAGGTCTGACCGCGCAGGATAAGCGGATCGACAAATTTAGGGTCTAGCACAGCTGCTCGCGAGGTCAACTCGAGTTTTAGAGGGAGATCTTGAATCATCATCGCTTTCTTGAGAAAAGTTCGAGCTTGCGCTTGAGGTCTAGTGTTATGGCTTACCGGTTCGACCGTGAGGGTTCGCACCCCCGATGGTAAGGCTCTGAGGGTTTCAATCTGGGTCCTGAGAGAGGCGTTCTCTTTTTGAAGGCGACGATAGTGTTCTGTAAGGCGCTGTTCCAAATGCCATTTTCGAACCGCTGCCTGTAGGCTGTCCAGATCGATGATTGCGCGGATCCTGACGTGCAAATTAGGGCGGTCATTTACGAAGGTGCGACGAGACTCAAGAATTTCAGTTTTTGTGATCGCTCCGGCGATGGTTCGAATCTCCAACGAGCTTATCTGGACGCTCCCGCCGGCTTCGGTTTTTTCTCTATCTAGGAAAGTAGATTCGATATACAGCCCAGCTTCCTCCACTGCCTGACGTTGGGCCCGTTGGAGTACCCGCTCCTCTGCTGCAGCAAGGGTGTCGCTATCTCCCATCACATAATGTGCTTCGGCTACGACAGCTGTTTCCAGGGCGGATGCGGGATGGGGCCACGCTAGTAGGAGGATGGTGATGAGGGAAGCTAGGCTCCGTAGCCGATGAAAATTCATGCGCAAACTATATCGCTTGACCGTGCACCCAGACAATGCACCCAAAAGGGGAAGGCGGGGGGGCAATTTGGGGAAGTATCCTGCTAAGGAGGATTATTTGTGCGGAGTTGGGAAAATCTGCGTAAATGGATGAATTTCAACGCGTTCGAACACGCCGTGAATGGTATAGGGATCCTGTCGCGCGAATTCCTCAGCATCCTCCCTCGAGTCAAATTCTAAAACAAGTAAGCTTCCCGTCTTATCGGCCAGAGGCCCAGCGAGGATCACACGCCCTTGTTTATCAAGCTGTTCGAGGTTAAGGAGATGGGCGGCACGATGCACTTTCCGCTTTGCTTCTCCGTCCGGCCCATCATACCCAATGATGACGAATTTCATAATGATCAGGAGGGGCACAAAGAATTTCAGATTTCGGACGGATCTTCTTCGATGGGACGACGATCTTTATAGCCGTTGGCAACCTCATGCCACCAGCGGACTTCTTTTTCACCCAGTTTCCAGCACAGATAGACGACTCGGCCCTCCCGAATATGTGGGAAGTCGCAGAGCCCCAGGTCAATGTCCTTTACAACGATGCCTAGCTCATGGATGGCTTGGAGATGGGTGCTGATGTCCAGAAGGCTTTTTACATACGGTCCCCCTACCGCTGTGCCGCCTCCAAAGACCGCGTTGGCAGAAGCCCTGCTCACTTCCTCTCGGGTTCTTACGAGTACCTCTTTCCCTTCTTGAACAGTCGAGAGGTGTTTCTGTAGTTGAGGGATCAGGTGATTCGCCTCTGATAGGGAGAAGACCCGCTCCGGAGTGATCTCGTTTTCTCCATGTGCCATAAGGTAGCCCTAATTTCTGTGTAACATACTTCTGATCTTATGAACAACCCAGGGTGAACGGCCTGTTGAAAAATGTTGACGTGCGTATCCGGCGAAAAATTCTAGACGCCAGTTGACAAGTAGAGGGTGCATAGGTATGATCTGAGTAGAATTTTGGTTTGCTGATTCTCTCCATCGAATAGTTCATTTCAGGAACCTGTCTCGATTTAAATCCTAAGCGGTGTTCGGTGTGGTGGAGTTCAGCTGTACTAATGAATAACAACGTCTGATTTGTATTGCATGAGAGTAACAGCGACGGTATTCTTCCATCACGAGTAGTGAGCCGACTTCCCCAAGTTTTCCACCCAAAACAGACTCAAGACCCAGGCAGATTACACAAAGACAAAAACACGTTTGCATGGCCCAAATCAGGTTGCGCGAATTTTTCCATTAAACGATAACCGAGCTAAGGCTCGAGAGGAGTCGTATGTCAGTAGCTAGGGGGGAAGTAATGCATCTTGCCGAACTGAAGCAGAAATCCATCGCCGATCTGAATGATGTGGCGAGAGAGCTGAAGATTGAAGGAGCTGCCAACTTAAGAAAGCAGGAGCTTATTTTTGCGATCCTGCAGGCCCAAACTGAAAAGAATGGGGTGGTCTTTGGAGAGGGTGTATTAGAAACATTACCTGACGGGTTCGGCTTTCTTCGGGCGCCCGATTCGAATTATCTCCCCGGGCCTGACGATATTTATATCTCTCCGTCGCAGATTCGGCGGTTTAATCTTCGTACCGGTGACATCGTCTCGGGGCAAATCCGTCCTCCTAAAGAGAGTGAACGATATTTTGCGTTGCTCAAGGTGGAAAAGGTTAACTACGAAGATCCTGAGGTTGCACGGGATAAGATCCTGTTTGACAACCTAACTCCATTGTATCCAGAGGAACGGCTCAATCTTGAATTTGACCGAGAGGAATACTGCACTCGGGTCATGGATTTGACGACTCCGATCGGTAAGGGCCAACGTGGATTGATCGTAGCTGCGCCTCGTACAGGGAAGACGATGTTGCTGCAGGCTATTGCTCGCGCGATCCTCAAAAACCACAAGGAAGTGACGCTGATCGTGCTCTTGATTGATGAACGGCCGGAAGAGGTGACTGATTGGCAGCGCCAGGTCAAGGCTGAGGTTATCAGCTCCACGTTCGATGAACCCGCTCAGCGGCATGCGCAGGTTGCCGAAATGGTGCTAGAGAAAGCCAAGCGTCTGGTCGAACACAAGAAAGACGTCGTTATCTTGCTGGATAGTATCACGAGGCTTGCTCGGGCCTACAATACCATCGCGCCTCCTAGCGGTAAGGTGCTCTCAGGTGGGTTGGATTCCAATGCGTTGCAGCGGCCGAAACGTTTCTTTGGCGCAGCTCGAAATATTGAGAATGGCGGCAGTTTGACGATTATGGCGACGGCGTTGGTTGATACTGGTAGCCGTATGGATGACGTCATTTTTGAGGAATTCAAAGGGACCGGCAACATGGAAGTGCATTTGGATCGTCGTCTGGCCGACAAGCGACTCTTCCCGGCGATTGATATCAGTCAGTCTGGGACGAGGAAAGAAGAGTTGTTGGTAGACAAAGATAGACTGAACAAGATGTGGATTCTGCGCAAGGTTCTTAGCCCATTGGGGACGATGGAAGCGATGGAATTTCTTATGGATAAGATCGGTGGAACCAAAAACAACCAGGAGTTTCTGCAGTCCATGAATCGTTAAGGATGCGCTTGTATCTGGTCGGGTCTTCAGATAAAGTGTGACGCCTTGGCATATAGTTTAAACAGTTAGTCATTCTTTCGGTAAGGAGCCGCAGGTCATGCAGAAGGGTATTCATCCAGTCTATCGAGAGGCCACCATTCACTGCGCGTGCGGGAATTCGTTTAAGACCCGCACGACGATCGGTGACATCAGCGTCGATATTTGCTCTAATTGTCATCCGTTCTTCACCGGAACACAGAAGATCGTCGATACGGAAGGGCGGGTTGAGCGGTTTAAGAAGAAGTACGCGAAGAAGGGCAAGTAGCGCACCACGTCGTTGGAAAAAGGACCCTGCTTCGTGTTTGAAGCAGGGTCCTTTTTTTGTGACCAATGGGGAATAGGCTGGACAATGGAAGTCGTACTACTCAAGAAGTGGGAGAGTCTCGCGTCACGATTTCACGAGCTGACTGATCAGCTCATGGATCCGTCCGTCGTCAGCCAACCGACGCTCTTACGTAAGTTGAGCAAGGAGCGGACGGAGCTCGAACCGGTCGTGACCCTCTTTGAGATCTATCATGAAAATGCCAGACAGCTCGACGATGCTGTGCAGATCCTCAGTGACCCATCGGCAGGGAGCGAGTTGCAAAAAATGGCGTTTGAGGAGCGGGCAGAGCTCGAACGGAGGCAGGGCGAAATCGAGGGACAGGTCAGAGAATTCTTGATTCCGAAAGACC
>NIUT01000099.1 GCA_002254365.1 Nitrospira sp. UW-LDO-01 | reverse complement strand
ATCATTTCGTTGGGAAGATCAAAGGTTACGGGGCCGGTCGGAATGCCGAACAGCGTGACCCGCCCACCGTTCTTCACAGCCCGAAAGGCCTGATGCAGCGCCGTGGGGTCGCCTGACATCTCCAACGACGCATCAACCCCTTCACCGGCGGTCACCGCCATGATCGCTGCCTCAAGTTGTTCCGGAGATTCCGTCTTGGCATTGAGGATATGATCGGCACCAACTTGTTTGGCCAACCCAAGCCGGTAGTCACTGATATCTGACGCAATAATCATCGCCGCGCCGGCGGTTCGTGCCACAGCCGCGGCAAACAACCCGGTTGGGCCACATCCGGTGATCAATACCGTCTGGCCGGTCAAGTCTTCAGCCAGGGCAGCGTCGACGGCATTGCCGATTGGTTCCTGGAGACAGGCCAACTCAGGCGGAATGTTCGGATCTGTTTTCCACAGGACGCCTTCAGGTAACGCAACATACTGCGCATAGGATCCGTCTCGGTCGATTCCGAGGATCTTGTAATTTTTGCACACATGCGCCAGTCCCGTCCGGCATTGAAAACAGGCCCCACAGGTCAGGTGCGATTCAGCGGCAACATAGTCTCCAATCTTGACGAGAGACACCTCGCGTCCTACCTCCACTACGTGGCCACACAGCTCGTGACCGATGACGCGAGGCGGATGGATCCGCCGCTGCGCCCACTCATCCCATCGATAGATATGGGCGTCGGTTCCACAGAGCGAGGTCGCAGCCACCTTCACCACCACGTCATGTGGCCCAGGGATTGGATCCGCCCTATCCGTGAGGGTGAGGCCGGGTCCCGCAACCGTCTTCACGAGAGCTTGCATAACGGTATTCTATCGCACCTTGCCCAATTGGACACCCATGTTTCTAGAAACGCACTGGTTGCGTCGCTTCTCAGCCCTGGGTAGGATGCGGTATCAACAGTTCACACGGGCCAGACCAGAACAACCGAGAGGTGATGATATGAGACATAGACGATGCTGGATCCAAGGGATTGCAATAGCCGGCCTGTTCGCGTTTCTTCCGCTGGGCGCCCAAGCCGAGACAGCTCGTTGGGAGATCGATCCGGACCACTCGCTGATCGAGTTCCGCGTGGCACACATGGTGATCTCGAAAACCTCGGGGCGATTCACGGATTATCGTGGATTTATCGAAATGGATGCGGACGCAAAAACCTTCAAGGCGATTGAGGCGACCATCAAGGCCGAGTCCATCGATACGAACCATGAGAAGCGTGACGGACATTTACGCAATGCCGATTTCATGGACACAAAACAGTTTCCGACAATCAGCTACACGATGAAATCCGCGCAGAAGGACGGAGAGAATTACAAGGTCGTCGGTCTTCTCACACTCCACGGTGTGACCAAAGAAGTGCCCCTCACTGGCACGTTGAACGGCATCACGAAAGACCCCTGGGGAAATACGAGAGCCGGATTCACCGCCGACGGTAAATTGAATCGCAAAGATTTCGGCATGGTGTGGAATAAAACCCTCGATACCGGTGGATTGGTCGTCGGAGACGAGGTGCAGATCCATTTGGACATCGAGTGCATTAAGGCAAAATAGCCATAAAACCTTGCAGGAGTTTCGGGTATCGCGTTTCGAGTGTGGTATTCCCTGATTCAGACACAACCCTTCTTCATTCGTATTCGACCCCGAAACCAACTCGAAACTCTTACCCCGAGTGATTGATGAAAGCGATGGTGCTCAACCAAACGAGCGACGTCTCCCGTAACCCACTCCAGCTTCAGGATCGGCCTACGCCAAATCCAAAATCTGGCGAGATCCTCGCTAAGATTCATGTCTGTGGCGTCTGCCGCACGGACCTTCACGTCGTGGAGGGAGAACTACCTGACGTAGCCCTGCCAATCATACCAGGGCATCAAGCAGTCGGGACCGTGATGCAACTCGGCGCTGGGGTCTCGGAGCTGAAAGAAGGCGATCGTGTCGGGATCGCCTGGCTGCAAGGCACATGCGGACAGTGTGAATTCTGTACAAGTGAACGGGAAAATCTTTGTTTGGCAGCAAGATTCACCGGCTATCAGGTCGACGGAGGCTATGCGGAATATGCCGTCGTGCCTGCACGATTTGCTTATCTCATTCCGGCAATCTTTTCTGATGAGGAAGCCGCTCCGTTATTATGTGCCGGCATTATCGGTTATCGAGCGTTACGACTCAGCGGCATTAAGCCAGGCCAGCGGCTGGGACTCTATGGATTCGGGGCCTCAGCCCACATCGCGATCCAGATCGCCCGCCACTGGGGCTGCCAGGTCTATGTGAGTTCACTCAAACGGGAGCATCAGGAGCTGGCACGACAGCTCGGAGCCGTCTGGGTCGGTGGAGCAACGGAGACGCTGCCGGACAAACTGCATGGATCCATCATCTTTGCCCCAGCCGGTGAACTGGTTCCTCCCGCTCTTCGTGCGCTCGAGCGAGGCGGCACACTCGCCTTGGCAGGCATCCATATGTCGCCCATTCCCTCGCTGGATTACGACCGTGAGGTCTTTGGCGAGCGAGTCATCCGCAGCGTGACAGCGAATACCAGACAAGATGGGATTGATCTCTTCCGCGAAGCCGCAGCCATTCCCATCAAGCCACATACGGTCCGATTTCCGCTGGAAGAAGCGAACCGTGCGCTACAAGAACTCAAGGCCGGGACCTTTCAAGGCGCAGCGGTGCTGACAATGTGATCGCGGCGGGTGAATCTGATCAGGATTGTCCTCCTAAAAAAGCAATCTTCAAGGACAAGCAAAGAACAAACGGAGTCTCCCCGGGGGATATGGTGGGTCACTAGGACATCCACAACTCGCCACCACTCAACACCTCCCTCTTCTTCTGAGGGGGTGGCACTCTCGTCTGTATACTTGGACTTGCATTCTGGGCAATCGAGGGAAATATGATTAGGCTGCAAGGCAGTCTTCTTTTTCATGTCCGCGCAGGTGATGCATAGGTAGTGTATCGGCTCGCCATTTGCCATGCCTGCCTTCAGTTCGTATGCAAGGGTTTTGGTGTCCGGAAATTCAATAAGCTGATAGCGTTGGATTTGATTTTTCCAGTCTTCCGTGTCACTCAGCTGCGCTCGAAGATCTCGTACCTGCTCGGCGAGTGCAGCTTGTTTTTATTGGCTCGCCAATGCAGACGCGATGGCACTGCTGAGCTTTAGTTGGGCATCGTTAACTGCCGCCAAAACTTCGCTGGAATTCGAGAGACCCTGAGTTGCCCTGACAAGGTCAAAGAGGGTCTGTGCACTTTGGAAGGCAGCGGTAAATTCAGCGTACCTATTGAGACCTCTAGCCATGAAAGACCCCGCCTTTTTACGGGCATTGCCAAAGGTATAGAGAGCAGGAGTCGTTTCTTGCTTTAATTTCTCAACCGCTTCGAAGAGTCCAAACGTATCAGGCCTCATGCTGCATCAGGCATAAGATGAGCTCCACTCTCTCCTCAACCTGCTCACACCCCTCTTCCCCGAATCACCGCGCTTACTCCAGCTCTGCAATCGTTCCTACCAAGCCACTTGTGAAACTCGTCCGCAATCGGTACTCTGCGTTTCCTCATGCCTACCTCATCCAGTACCCAGACGCACGCCATGGCGCATCCCCGTGATCCCCTGCACGGAATCACATTGGAGACCATCGTCACAACCTTGGTCGCACGGCACGGATGGGCAACACTGGGCGCACGAGTGCCCATTCGCTGTTTCCGCCATCATCCGACGATCCGGTCGAGTCTGACCTTCCTGCGCAAAACCCCGTGGGCACGCAAGCGAGTTGAACAGATGTTTATCGTGGAACGCCACTCACATCCAGACTGACTCTATGGCATCGAACGCGACCATCTATAAAGCCGTGCTGCAGATCGCCGATCTGGATCGTCAGCACTTCCAGGACCATACACTCACGCTTGCGCGCCATCCGTCCGAGACCGAGGAGCGCCTGATGATACGGGTGCTCGCTTTTGCGCTCCATGCAGACGAAGCCTTATCTTTCGGCAGAGGGATCGGCACGGAAGATGAACCGGCTTTGTGGCAACGTGATGCAACCGGGACTATTGATCTCTGGGTCGAAATCGGCCAACCAGACGAGAAGACGCTACGTCAGGCATGTGGCCGCTCCAAACAGGTCGTCGTGTATGCCTATGGAGCCCGGAGCGCAGAGGTATGGTGGGCGAACCAGCGTCAGTTGCTCGACCGGCTGAAAAACCTCTCCGTGACACGGCTTCCCATGGAAAGCGTTCGTGCCCTAGCAGAAATGGCGAGACCCGCCATGCAGCTACAATGGACGATTCAAGACGGGCATCTCTGGATCACGGATGGGACGCAGACGCTCCAGATTGAGTTGCAGCGCTTGAAGGCCTGACGATACCTTTTTAAATTGTCTCAGCACTATAATCCGCAGAGCATTCTTGTGCTCCTGGTTCCCTCAAGGTAAGATTGGGACTAGTCTCCGTAAGTTCCCACAACATCATCACAGCCAGCATGAAGACCGTCGTCCACACAGTGTCACCAGCACAGCGGGAACAAATCTACCAGCGGCTCCGTGACGAATTGGAGCGAGTACCAGGAGTACGGTTTACCTATCTCTATGGATCCCTATTGGAGTCAGACCGAATCCATGATGTGGATGTCGGACTGTTTCTTGATGAGATAACTGCAGCTCACAACACAAGTCTGCTCGACCACCTTTCTATGACACTTCGTGCCGCCGTCAACGTGCCCGTTGATGTCCGAATCCTCAATGACGCGCCGCTCTCATTTCTGTATCATGCGCTGCGAGGACGACTCCTATCCTGTCGGGATGAGGCATTTTTGACCGACCTGATGGAAGACGTCGCACGACGGTATCTCGATCTCGCTCCCATCATCCGCATCAGCACGAAGGATGCCTTCGCCGCATGACGCTCAATCCGGACCTCATCCGGGCTCGTTGTGCAGAAATCGATGCATCGTTGAGCCGACTTGAGGCTCTCCGCTCCCTTTCTCGAGAAACATTCTTGTCTAACCAAGACACCCTTGATGTCGCCTGCTATCGCTTGCTCATTGCCATTGAGGCGGCGCTGGCGATCTGCTTCCATGTCTCTGCGAAGCAACTCCATCGGGTCCCGGACGAATATGCCGGCTGCTTTAGCTCGCTTGAACAGGCCGGGCTCATTGCTCCAGACCTTTCCACTCGCTTGCAGCAGATGGCGCGATTCCGCAATCTATTGGTCCATGTGTACTGGAAAATCGATTACGGACAGATCTACGATATCATCGCTACGCGGCTTGACGATCTGCGCTCGTTTCGCACTACCATGGTCGGGCTCATCTAAATACCACCAACCTTCGAGCTATTTCATGGATGGACCCGACAGTTGTACCCGACTTTATCGCTTGCGGCCGAGAATACTCGCCGCTTGCTCGGACACTTCTTTCACCAATACTCCCATCTTCGGATGTGACGGCTCGAAGTCGACCGGCCAGTCGAAGTGGCGCAACCGTTCGCTTGCGGCGGGCCCGATGGAGGCCACAACCAGTTTCTGCACCGCGTCATG
Organism: Nitrospira sp. UW-LDO-01; assembly: GCA_002254365.1. GTDB lineage: Bacteria > Nitrospirota > Nitrospiria > Nitrospirales > Nitrospiraceae > Nitrospira_D. The sequence continues at coordinate 16,126 of NIUT01000099.1, read as the reverse complement.
AAACGGGATGACGTGTCCGTCCTGCTCCAACACCTGCATGACATGATCGATCTGCATGGCATTGGTAATGAGCATCACCTCCACCCGTCCGGCGATGATACTCTCGCACGCAGCACGCATCAGTCCGAGATCCTCCGGTAGGGCCCATTGGTAGATCGGCACGGGGAAGACGTCTGCCCCGCGCTGTTCTAACGCCTTCACCAGTGCGGTATTGGGAATGCCATATTCCTGCACCGCGATCCGCACCCCGGGCTCGAGGCTGTATTCATCAAGGGCAGACACCAGATCGATCCAGGTATTGGGCTCCGGCACCGTGATCGTGGGGATGAGCCCCAAGGCCTTGAGAGCTGCAACCGTCTTTGCTCCCCGAGCAATGGTCACGATCTGTTGTAAGGCCTCAACGATTGACGGCCAGGGATACCTCGGTTTCAGGATTTCGAAGAGCGCCTCCGTGCCGACGCCGGTCAGCAAAACGAGCATATCAATCTGCCCCGCCATGAGTCGCGCTCCGAATTCATAGGCCACGGTGTTGCTCTCCAGCGGAATCTCGCGCAGCGCAGGAGCCACCAGCGGGCGCCCTTCGTACCGTTCAATCAGCTTGGCCAGCTCCGTCGCCATCCGGCTTTCGAATGCCACTACCGTCATTCCGTTGAATGTCATAGACATGACCACTCCTCCACGATCAGACACCAATCATACTACACTCGTCGACACGAGTGAGAGCCGGTTTTCCGTTGACGGCTGCTCGTTGCTCTCCCTACTATACAGAAGCACGTTTGTTCAACGAGTGCGTGATACTTCATGACGGCACCACTGCATCGCGGCCTTCGGCACCTGGCGCTTCGCGTCAGAGATCTTCCTCGATCGCGTCGATTCTATGAGCAGCTGCTCGGCATGAAGGTCGTCTGGGAACCGGACCCGGAGAACGTCTATTTCAGTTCCGGAGTCGACAACCTGGCACTGCATCAAATCTCGAAGCGTGAATCGGAGTCCTACGATCCCTCGAAGACCCAACTGCTCGACCACATGGGCGTGATTCTGGACAGCCCGCAGGCTGTGGATCAGATGTACCGTGAGATTGTGCTCTCGATCGAGTCGCTGGGTGGACGAATCACGAAAGAGCCTAAGCAGCACCGCGATGGCAGCTACTCATTCTATTTCTCAGACCCTGACGGCAATGTGATTCAGGCCCTTTACGAACCAACTATCAGTGGATTGGACTGGGTGAAAGGCAAGACGTGAGCAGTGAAATAACCTACTCTCTCTTTCGTTTCACGTTTCACGTTTCACGCTCATGAAAATCTGGGAGACCCTGCCTCGCAACCATTATGTGAGTCTCGTCCCTTGGTGTTGGGCTCAACTGGAAAGTGCGGAGGCCCCGGGCCCCTTTCCGTTCGTCGGCGGCATTGCCCCTGATGTTGTGGCCAGCCTGCACGAGGCTCATAGTCTCCTGGCCAGCGCGATCGATACCGCAATCAGCGATGTCTTCTCGAAACGGGCACCGCTGGACGAGCCCGAACGTCGGCGACGACTCGAAGATGCCTATGCAGAGCTGATCAATGCCCGACCCTATCTTCAGCGACACATCCGCTGTGGCCGCCGACCGGACAGCACCTTTCAGTGGGAATTCCCGACTGATCCCACTCAATCCGCAGCCGTTACGAACGGCGGCCTCCGTGTATTTCACGCGATCAACCACCAGGCCCTCCCGTTGGGATTCAACAATCGCCGTCTGGGCCCATCAATCGGCAAACTGCTCGGCCTGCTCGATGGCACCCGTACGACCGACGAGATCGGCACGGTCGTCTCGTCCATGCCTCGCGACCACCAGAGTCTGCTGACCACATTCATGGAACTCTTGCAGCGTCATGGATGTCTGACTACATCGCCCACCGCGTCCCTGCGCCGCCATTGGTTCGACGTCGTTCAGGATCAAGATACCGTGCACCTTGGACATGCAGCCTTGCTCTACCGACAACGTGACACGGTGTTGCTCTTTGATCCATGGCTGTTGCCCTGGTTCGCAGAATCACCCTTGCCGTCACTATGGGGCGGGCTTCTCCCCAAACCTGCCGCAGTATTTCTCACACATGATCACGATGACCATGTGGATCCCCGCACCTTGCTCCATCTGCCGAAAGAAGTCCCCATTATCGTCCCCAGCCGGCGCAATCGCAGACAGCTGTTTTTTGACTATCGCTCACTCCTGGCAGAGCTGGGATTTGAACAGGTAATTGAGCTGGCTCATGGCGAAAGTTGGCCGTTTGAGGGAGGCACCGTCGTTTCGGTCCCATTCTATGGTGAGGATCCCTGTGACCTCAATATGCCGAGGAATTGCTACCTGATTTCCGATCGCGGCCACAATGTCCTGATTCATGCAGACAGTGGCCCAACCAACGACGGACGGTCGGCCCTCAAAGATTCGGTTATTCAACAGTTGGTCTGTAAATACGGACCGATTCCCCTCGTACTGGCTTCCCAACAACAGCTCCTCGAGCTTCGGACCCATGCGGCCCACGCCGCACTCTCCCACCCCGGCCAATGGCTTGACGTCGGTGAGAACGGCTATCTGACGAACAGCTATCTGGCCGAACTCTGTGCCGCTGCTCGAGCACAGCTGTTTGTTTCGTACGCCACCGGTGGGGCGGACTGGTACCCCGACCACCTCTCCTTCATGTTTAGTCGCCGCAATCCCTCCAGAACCGCGCTCTTGACCGCGCACTGGGAACCGGCAGAAAAGTTGAATGACCTTCTCGCTATACAGAACTGTCGCTATCATCATGCCCACGCCCTAGACATCTATCGACCCACGAATGGTGGAGCGATCGGTATCCACCCGACAGGAGAAACCCTTGCCCCACTCACGCTCTATCGTGTAGATCATGGCGACCCCCCATTTATGAAAACCGCGCAGCGACGATAGACCATTATTTTTTGAGGAGTAGCGATGAGCGAAAGACCATCAACGATTCTTGTCACCGGAACCGCGGGATTCATCGGATTCCATGTCGCCATGCGTCTCTTGGACCGAGGCGACCATGTCATCGGCCTCGACAACATCAATGATTACTACGACGTCCGGCTGAAGGAGGCTCGCCTCGCGCAACTGAAGCCTCGTGAACGATTCACATTCGTTAAACTGGACCTCGCCAACCGACAAGGCATGAAAGATCTTTTTGCCAACCAGCCAGTCCGACGCGTGGTACACCTGGCCGCCCAGGCTGGGGTTCGCTATTCGCTGGTCAATCCACATGCCTACACCGAGAGCAATATTGAAGGGTTCATGAATATCCTGGAAGGCTGCCGTCACAACCAGATCGAACATTTGGTCTATGCATCTTCAAGCTCAGTCTACGGCGGTAATACCCACATGCCGTTCTCGATCCATGACAATGTGGATCACCCCGTCTCGCTCTACGCCGCCAGTAAAAAGGCCAATGAGCTCATGGCGCACTGCTATGCCCATCTGTATCGGCTCCCCTGTACCGGACTCCGCTTCTTTACCGTCTATGGACCCTGGGGACGCCCCGATATGGCGCTCTTCATCTTCACCAAGGCAATCTTGGAGGGTAAGCCGATCGAGGTCTTCAATCAGGGCAAGATGAGGCGTGACTTCACCTATATCGATGATATTGTCGAAGGCATCATTCGGACACTCGATCGCCCGGCAACGGCCAATCCATCCTGGTCGGGGAACCAACCTGATCCCGGAACGAGCTCCGCTCCGGCACGCCTCTACAATATCGGCAACCATCAGCCGGTGGAACTGCTGCACTTTATCGAGGTCTTAGAAAAGGCGTTGGGCAAGAAGGCGGAGAAGAACCTGCTGCCTATACAGCCCGGCGACGTCCCAGCCACCTACGCTGACATCGACGATCTCACGAAGGATGTGGGCTTCAAGCCGAGCACCCCGATCGAGGTGGGGATTTCTCGTTTCGTGGAGTGGTACCGAGAGTTCTACAGAGTATGAGGAACTGACCTTGTCACGTTAAAAACACCCTACCGGCACAAACCCTGTCCCAAAGAGCCTCGACAACGCGATGTAGCGCGCATTGTCATAGAACGAATGGCTGGCCCCTCGCTGATTTCTCCCCGTAATGTCCCCCCCATAGGATGGATCGATCCCGAAGAACATCCCTCCCCTGGTCTTCTGTACGAGGTGCATCCATTCCATATACAGCGTGCAGGCTTCCGCCTGGACTGAGCCAGAAGCCGTGTTGCTCGCATACCAGTCGCGTGCCCATTCCGGCACCGGCCGTCCTGCACCTACCGACTCACGGTCCCGAGCGGGAGGCAAATCAAACTGTGAATCCCTCGTTACCTGCGTTCGAGGAATGGTCGGTATATTCACCAAATCAGGCACGATAGAAAGCGGTTTCAGATCCATCGCTTGGCACCCGGTCCGCTCTTTGTTGGTGTACAGCGAGGTCCCGTCTGCTTCGAGACATTTCCAGGTCGTTGGACTAGCTCCCATATCCCCTCGCGCTATTCCCGTGGACAGGACCACCAAGATGGTCGCAGAGAGGAACATTCCTTCAACCTGCCGCATGGGACACCTCCAGATCATATAATCAAGACAGGCGGTGCGTGAGCACCCCTGGTCACCCTCAACAGTTGGTGCGCACACCCTACTCAATACTTTGTTTTCCGTCTATGCAGCTTTAGAGGGGGAATCACAACCTATGGCCCCTCGACCGACTGACATTTACCGTGGTTTCACCCGTCGCTCACCGCAAGCCTATGCGGGGCCGGCACCCAGCAGCCTACCTCTACATGCCCGGGCTCCCTTACCTCAAACCGCTCCTGTCCCACACCCTGCATTACCTTGTCCGAGATAGAAACCTCAGGTATCCTGCCTGTCATAGTCTCGATACACTATTGGATAAAGCAACGTAGGCTCGTACTCTCACGTCGTCAGTAGTCTCTGGACACATTCATCGAGCAACGACGTACGATCGATACCGGCCCAGTATGACCGACTATAATGTCCTCACCAATCTGCTCTTCATCTACACCGTGTCGATTGCGGTGGTGTTTCTGTTTCATCAGTTCCGACTCCCCTCGATCGCCGGATTCTTAGTCGCCGGTGCGCTGATCGGCCCCCATGGGCTCAATCTCATTTCCGATATCGCCACCGTCCAGGTCTTGGCGGAAATCGGCATCGTGCTCCTCCTCTTCACCATCGGCATTGAATTCTCATTGGTCCAACTCGCCTCCCTTCAACGCCTGCTGCTGATCGCAGCTCCGATCCAAGTGGGAGGAGTCATCGCCATTACATCGCTCGGCGGCACTCTCGCGGGATTACCAACCTCTCAGGCAATCTTTTGGGGGTTTCTGCTCTCACTCAGCAGCACCGCCATTGTGCTCAAAGCCTTAACTGCCAGTGAAACAAGCGATTCAGCGCACGGACGGGCGACGATCGGGATCTTGGTCTTCCAAGACATCGCTGTCGTACCGATGATCTTGCTCACACCCATTCTTGCCAGCCCTGGCGATGGGGCGCTTGCACCGGTGTTGCTCTCTCTGGGCAAATCTTTGGTCGTGGTGGCCTGCATTCTGGTCGGCGCGTGGTATGCAGTCCCGATCTTGCTTGAACACATCGTCCGCAGTCGAAGCCGAGAACTGTTCTTGTTGACCATCATCGTTCTCTGCCTCGGCATCGCCTGGCTGACCTCTCTCGGTGGGCTCTCGCTGGCGCTCGGCGCCTTCATCGCCGGCCTCGTGATCTCCGAGTCAGAATACAGTCACCAAGCTATCGCCGAAGTGCTGCCTTTTCGAGATAGCTTCAATAGCCTCTTCTTCGTGTCCATCGGCATTCTGATGGATTGGCATATCCTGCTGGAGTACCCCTTCGTCGTGACCGGCCTTCTGCTGATCGTCCTCTTGGTAAAATTCTTCGCGGGCGCAGGCGCCGTGCTTGCCGCCTCCATGCCCCCCCGTTCCGCGGTCATGACCGGCATCGCACTCGCACAGGTAGGAGAGTTCAGTTTTATCCTGGCACAAGTCGGCCAAGAGGATCATCTCCTGTCCGGAACACAGTATCAGATATTTCTGGCCGTCTCAGTTTGTTCAATGATCATTACCCCGATCCTCATTCAGCTGTCACCGCATCTCGGTCGACGGGTCGAGGCCATTCAGCGACTCCACCGCTGGTTTCCCGAGCAGACCATGGCACATGTCCTCGAAGCGGAAGGGCGGCATCTACGCATCAAGGACCATGTCATTATCGTGGGATATGGATTGAACGGCCGCAACCTCGCTCGTGTCTTGGGCGAGACGGAGGTTCCCTATATTGCATTGGATTTAGATGGTGAAACCGTACGCCGAGAGGCGGCCCATGGATTACCGCTCTACTACGGAGATGCGACCAATCCAACCGTCTTACGGCATGTCAAAATTGAACAGGCGCGCGTCCTGGTCGTGGCCATCTCCGATCCCTTTATGGCGCGCCGGACCGTGCAGGTTGCTCGAGGACTGAATCCAAAGATTCACATCGTCGTCAGGACTCGCTATTTACGTGAGTTGGAAGAACTCCATCAGCTCGGCGCTGACGATGTGGTGCCGGAAGAATTCGAAACATCGATCGAGATTTTTGCGCTCGTTCTCCGCACCTATCAGATGCCGCAAGACTTCGTCATGCGCAAGGCGGAGCAGGTGCGTCGGGAAGGCTACGCGCTCCTTCGGCGAAGCGAACTGCCTGAGCTGGCCCACCACTTGCGCGGCGGCACTCTCGCCGACGTTGAAGTAGAGACCTGCCGGATTGAGGAAACCGCACCGGCGGCAGGGAAAACGCTCGCTCAGCTGGCACTGCGTCTGCGGACCGGAGCCTCGATCATTGCCCTGACCAGAGCCGGGGTGACGGAATCAAACCCGTCGGACAAAATGAAACTCTTGGCTGGAGATATCGTGGTCCTACTTGGATCACGCGATGAGATTCGTCGCGCGACGGAATTCATCCTCACGGATCAACCTGACCGATAACTTCAGACTCTCCGCGCTGTCTGGTCGTTTGTACGAAATGAGCTCAGCTTCGCCAGTGAAGCGTGACTTGTTCTTTGAGCGGGTGGTCAAAGGGACGCCCGGTCTGAACCGATTCAAGATAGGCGGCCTTGAGCTTGTAGTACCATCGAGCCGGCATATCAGCGTCCCCCAGAAACATTGATGAGGGCTTGTGGCGGAGACCCACCGCCAAATGCTTCATGGCCCGTTCATCCTGGCTCAGAAACATCTTGGTCAGCGTACGAAAAATCAGATTGCCGAAGGGCAGCCAATGCAGACCAAACCAGTAAGCAGAAAAGTCAATGCGACATTCCATCTCGGATACCGGTGTGGCCATCAATCGATTGGCAACCCACGCGCTACCACATTGCATCAGCTCGACCCGCTGATTCGGGAGGAGAAAGTCGATCGTGGTCGTCATCGGCCCGCCGTAAATACGCTCGACCCAATGAAACGGCCCGCTATTCTTCGCCGGCCGGTGCGCAGTCATCCGGAAGCCATAGGGGATGGGCTCAAAAATTTTCGTCTTCTCATGCATCCGCGCATCACTGCGCCACCAAGAATGGACATACGGTCCATGAACAGGATCGATAAGCCCGATGACACCATCATCGGCCGTGCAGGTATAGGTCAGGGAAATGTGGAATGACTGCCGAGGCTCCGCAGGAAGAGGCATGCGCGGAGCAGGTGGCAACGGGTCCCTGTTCCCTCGTTCATCAGCCAGATACAACCAAATCATCCCGTCCGTCTCTGCAGCGGGATACGAAGTGACACCGACCTTCTCCGTTTGGAACGTGCTTCCGTCAGGTAACGCAGGGATTCGACGACATCGCCCCTGCGTGTCAAACTGCCAACCATGGTAGGGACATTCCACCCGTTCACCATCAAACCGTCCGCATGACAACGGCATACCCCGGTGAGGGCAGAGATCGCGCATGGCAGCCACACGTCCCTCTCGATCGCGGCATAGCACGATCGGCAAACCCAACATCACTAGCCCTTTCATCGTCCCTGGCCGCAGCATATGGCTCGGCACAGCCGGATACCAGAAGCCGAAGAGCGGAGCACTCCTAGATGATACGACTTCAGGTGATGGGGTTTGGGTCATAACTGAACAGGAGGGGCACAAGAAGGCGTCCTAAGATCGATTTATGACTATAGCGGGCGGCGGAGAGCAGGTCAAGCAACGAACGGACCAAGTAGGATAAGCCTGTTCCTTGACACTCCTAAGAACCACATACTATTCTGTTTCACTACTGATCACTCCGAGTCTTTGCCTGGTGTGAGGTGACACGATGATTGCCACACAGATCGAGCCGACGGCGACGTTGGCACAGCTCCAAGAATCCAAGCCAGAAAGTGTCACCATCGTCTTGTTGAGCGGTGATCTCGATCGGGCGATGGCCGCTTTCATCATTGCGACAGGCGCAGCCGCCATGGGCATGAAGGTCACGATGTTCTTTACCTTTTGGGGGCTGAATGCCATCCGAAGAAAAGGCGCGACCAGTTCGGCAAAAGACTGGCTTCGCCGAATGTTTGGGCTGCTCAATAAAGGCGGGGCCGACAGCCTTCCGCTATCCCGTTTTCACATGGGCGGGTTGGGCACGAAAATGATGCAGAAAGTCATGAAGCAAAATCGCATGCCCGATGTACCTGAATTGATGCAGACCGCCCTGGATCTGGGCGTCCATTTTATCGCGTGCACGACGACCATGGGGCTCATGGGCATTACCAAAGACACCTTAATCGATGGCATCGATCAGTTCGCAGGGGTCACAACGTATCTGGCGGAAGCGAAACGGGGTAGCGTAAATTTGTTCATTTAATCTGACAGCTCTCAACTGAGCGTGAGGGATATCTTCATGATGCAGGCCGATGTGAAACTCGATACCTTAGGGTACTTTTGTCCCATGCCGATCATTCTGACGTCGAAGAAGATCAAAGAGCTGGCCCTGGGCCAGGTGCTGGAGGTCGTCTCCGATGATGAAGGCATCAAGAAAGACATGCCGGCTTGGTGCGAAACTACCGGCCATCAAATGGTGGGACTGGAAGAGGAGCAGGCGAAGTCGGGGCGGATTTACAAAGCCTTCGTCAAAAAGACGAAATAATCAGACTTTTTCAAGATCACCCAGGACCAGAAGCCGGAAGGACCAACGAAGTCCTCCGGCTTTTTCGTTTACGCTCAGACGAATGGCATGGACCAAATCATTGAATGTGTGCCCAACTTCAGTGAAGGCCGGAATCGAGCCACCGTTCAAGCCATACTCGACGCGGTAACCTCGACACCCAACGTCGTGTATTTGGACCACTCGATGGATCCAGACCACCATCGAGCCGTCCTGACCTTCTGCGGAGCCCCAGAGTCAGTCGTCGATGCGGTTTTCCGTGCGATCCGTACCGCAACCAACCTCATTGATCTGCGAAGCCATGCCGGCGTGCATCCTCGGGTGGGCGCCACAGACATCGTCCCATTCATTCCAATCAAGGGGACGACGATGGAAGATTGTGTCCGGCTTGCCGCACGACTCGGGGAACGAGTTGGACGCGAGCTGGAAATTCCCGTCTTTTTGTACGAACGTGCTGCGACGCGAGCTGATCATGTCCCCTTGGAAGCAGTCAGACGCGGGGGCCTAGAAGGATTGGCTCTCCGAATGGCATCCGATCCGAATTGGGCACCCGATTTCGGCCCGCCTCGACTCCATCGGAGTGCCGGAGCCATCGCCATCGGGGCTCGACTTCCGCTGATCGCCTTCAACGTGAACCTCCGCTCTCAGAATATGGAGATCGCCCGTTCCATTGCCAAGACCGTCCGACAATCGAATGGCGGCTTGCCCCATGTGAAGGCGATCGGTGTGGAACTGGCCAGCCGCGGCATGGTCCAGGTTTCCATGAACCTGACAGATTATCAGGTGACGCCAGTACAGTCCGCGTTTCAGGCTGTCAAAACTGAAGCAGAAAAACAGGGGATTCCAGTAGCCGGAAGTGAATTGATCGGTTTACTTCCGCAGGCTGCGTTAGAGCACGCTGCGGTGACGTCGCTTCAGCTGGAACAATTCGATCCATCACATATCCTGGAAAAAAGAATTGCCGAAGCCATGGAGGCAAAGGACACATCCGATCAGACGTTATCGGACTTTCTGAGCGCCGTCTCTGATACCAAACCCATTCCCGCAGGTGGAAGCGTCGCCGCTCTTGTGGGCGCCTTAGCTGCCGCGTTGGGAGTCATGGGCGCACGCCTGGCCAAACAATCGGACGGAGAAAGAACTCTTCTGCGATTGAGTCGGCGGCTATACGACCTCGTTCAAGAAGATGCAGTCGCCTATGGGGCCCTGATGGAGGCCTACAAGATTCCCAAGGAACTCTCAGATCATGCTGGTACAGTTTCGAACGCACTCCTCAAGGCGACGGAAGTCCCTCTGGAAATTGCAGAAAGAGCCTGCGAGGTCGCAGGTCTCCTTCATGGCTTACGACAGGTGGTCAAGCCAACAGTCTATTCAGACCTTACGGTAGGTATGATCCTGGCCATCGCGACTGCTGACGCAGGTCTCTTCACGGCACGGACAAATGTAAAATGCTCAACAAATCATCCTGTTATGGAATTAGTGCAAGCAAAAATCATAAAGACACGCGAAAGTCTTGAGGAGCTGAAGAGGTTGTGTTAGACTCCGCGGCTGCATTGTGACGAACCATCACCAACAGGCTGGATTGGCCTGAGAAAGTCGGTAGTTAGCCGGATGGAAATCAAGGTCTTCAATAACAACGTTGAAAAAGCACTGAAAGTTGCCAAAAAGAAGCTCGCAGGCGAAGGTCTGTTTCGCGAGCTCAAGCGTCGCCGTTTTTATGAGAAGCCCAGTGTGAGGAAGAAGGCCAAGCAACGCGAAGCCCAACGACGCCGGCAGAAGTGGTTGTCAAAGCGGAAGCCTGAGTAGAGACTCCCGTAGGATTCTCCACCCCCCGTCATTCGCCTCCTCCTCGGTCGTGTCCACGCCCCTATGCGTCAGGATCAGATCCATGCCGCCGTCCGCATCATCAAGCGGGAAATTCGCCGATGGCAGGAACCGGTTGTTGGGGTCGTTGCTAAAGAATCCAACCGAGATCCCTTTCTGATCCTCATCTCTACCGTCCTCAGTTTACGAACCAAAGACAAGACAACCAGAGATGCCGGTGATCGGCTCTTTGCCTTGGCTCGCACTCCAGCCACGATGCTGCAGATACCGCTGAAGAAAATCGAACAGGCGATCTATCCGGTGGGGTTCTATCGGACCAAGGCGAAATCAATCCACGAGATCTGCCACCGGTTGATCAACGACTATGGTGGAGCCGTTCCAGACTCGATCGACGAACTGGTCAGCTTACCAGGAGTCGGGCGGAAAACTGCGAATCTCGTGGTCACGATTGGATTTAGAAAGCCTGGAATCTGTGTCGATATTCACGTGCACCGCATCAGCAATCGCTGGGGCTACATCAAGACTAAGACGCCGGAAGAATCGGAAACTATCCTCCGCCGTAAACTGCCGAAACAATACTGGATCATCTACAACGACCTTCTCGTCCCCTATGGACAGAACCTCTGTCTTCCTGTGTCGCCTCTGTGCAGCACGTGCAAGCTGACGGACCTATGCGATCGCGTAGGAGTCACGAAGTCGCGTTAAAGGTGAAAGGCAAACGGTGAGACCTAAAAAGGATATCAGATTCCTTCTTTACGTTTCACCTCACCTCTAACACGCTAGCAGTGCGTTGACAAACCCTGGCTGCCTGAAAGAGGAATCTGTACACGTATGGTTGCTGAGCAGATCCGGATGGCCCGCAGGCTGTTCAGAAAGGCCGCAGCGAGTGAAGAGGTGAATCGTACTCTGCCCTGTACGGTAAGCCTCTGAGCGACGCGAGAACGCCGCTGGCGGTCTTTGTCAACAGCCTGCTAGATAAAGAGTTTCGTTTCCGCTTCGGCCGTTAACGAAAGGATCGCTGGCAAGCCCATCACTTCGTCGACATTCTTTTCAACCGCGGAACTGTCCACGCCCATATATTCCAGGCCGGCGCTGCAGGCGATCAGCCGAAGCGTCCCAACGTGCTTCGCATCTTGGAACATTTCTGAAATCTTGGGGACCTTCTTCTCCTTGAGCAGCCGAGCGACCTCCTCCGCTGATCCCGCATACTCCGGCGGAAAGTCGATCTGATCGATCTTGCCCTCGGCCAGCTTTTTGATCGTCCAAAACAGCAACACCACGATCACGTCTTTGCCCATCGCAGCAGCCGTCATGCCGAGCGTCGCGACTTGATGCAACTTATCGTAGGTAGCATTATGAGCGAAAATAACAAACTTCGGTTTGGTCGACATGGCTTACTTCTTCCGTACCCTGGCTTTCACACTGTTGACATAGTCTGTAATTGCAGCATCCACTTCATCAACCGTCATCGGCCGATCATGTGTTTCACTTTCATCGATGAGATACCGGTCCTGCTCTTTTTCCTGTTTCAAAATGACGGCATTCTCAGGGGTCACCTCAATCAGCATAAACCATTCTCTGGTCCCTTGTGAGAGCACCACCTGCTTGCCGGCTCCCCTTCTGGTGATCTCAATCTGAAGCCCATCACTTGTTTCCGTCGAGGGCCAGACCCCGCTTGCAAACGACATATCCCCAATGACGACCGTCAAGATACCTAAAAACATTGCGGCTTTGGGATTCACCTGGCACCACACTGCTGTCACGAGGCGATTATAGCGAGCATGGGGCGACTCCGTAAACCATGGAGATCTACCTCGTTTGCCTTGAGAGGCGTCGGAGCCCGTGTTAGGATGCCGCCCGATGGACGAACTCATTGCAACGGTTGAGCAGTATATCTCCACCGAAACTCTCGTCACCCTGACGGCTCTCTCGATCGTCTTTTTTGTCGGATCGTTGATCGCCATCCCGTTCATCCTGGTCAGGTTGCCGACGGAATTTTTTGACACGCGTGTACCACGACGTTGGATGGAGAATCATCACCCGGTGCTTCGGCTCCTCGGCCATCTCGCGAAGAATGTGGTCGGCGCGATCTTTCTGTTCGCCGGATTCTTGATGCTCTTCCTCCCAGGTCAGGGCATCCTCACGATGTTAATCGGGATCACGATGCTGGACTTTCCCGGCAAACGCAAACTCGAAGCCAAGATGATCGGCCAACCAGCCGTTCTGGGCACCATCAACAACATGCGCCAGAAGTTTGGGAAGCCTCCGCTCACCATTGCACCAGATCCTTGACCAAGACTGAGACAACAGTGCTGAGTGCTGAGATGGGGCAGCTGATCTCCTCTCAATACTCAGCCCTCAGAACTCCGCATTGAAAGAGCTCCATGCCTGAGACATCACTCCAGTCCAACAAGCGTCCCACTCTGTATTTAATCGACGGCAGTGCCTATATCTATCGAGCTTTTTTTGCCCTGCCGGCCCTCAATAACTCCAAAGGCCTCCAGACCAACGCCGTCTATGGGTTCATGACCACGCTCCTCAAGATCATCCGTGAACATCGCCCAGATGGTCTGATCGTCGCATTTGATGAGAAGGGCCCGACCCTCCGGCACGAGGAATTCAAAGAGTATAAAGCGCAGCGTCCGCCGATGCCCGACGGCATGAAGGCTCAGATCCCGTACATTCATCGAGCCGTGGAGGCACTGAATATCCCCGCCGTCAAGCAAGTCGGCTACGAAGCTGATGATCTCATCGGCACCCTCGCTCGCCAAGCAGAACGGGCCGGCCACGATGTCATTATTGTCACCGGCGATAAGGACATGCTCCAACTCATCACACCGCACGTGCGCATTTACGATCCGGTGAAAGACAAATGGTCCAGCGATGCGGAATGTATCGCCAAGTTCGGTGTTGAACCGGCGCGTGTCGTGGAAATCATGGGATTGATGGGCGACAGCAGCGACAATATCCCTGGGGTGAAAGGCATCGGCGAGAAAACCGCCATGAAACTCATCGCTCAGTTTGGGACCATTGATGAGCTGCTTCGCCGACTCGACGAGGTGACACCCACACGCATCAAGACCCTCCTGACGGAACAGGCGGACAATGCACGGCTGAGCCGGAAGCTCGCGACCATCGATACCCAGAGCCCGGTGGACTTCCAGCCTGAATCCTACCGGATCAAGCCACCGCACGACGAACAGCTCGCCGAACTGCTGCGCGAGCTCGAGTTCACGTCGCTGTTGAAGAGTCTTCAACCGTCCCCCAAACAGTCAGAGGCGAAGACTCCTGCGCCAGTCGTCATCGAGGATGAGTCAGCCGCACAGCGGTTCGCTGAAAACTTACCCAAACATACTCCGCTCGCCGTGCACTGCCTCTTCGTCGGACAACCAGGTGTGCATGCCGATCTGAACGGTCTCGCGCTTTCGAGTGGCGGCCACACGGTCTTCGTCCCGATCGATATTCACGCCTACATGCGACCGATCATGCCTCTCCTTCACGATCCACAGAGAACCAAAGTGGCACATGACCTCAAAGCCACCCTATTAGCCTTACATCGCCTGGGCGTGACCCTGGCACCACCCTATGTCGACACCATGGTCGCCGATTATCTACTCAATCCCAATCGCCGAGACCATGGCCTCGAAACGATCGCGATGGAACGGCTTGGAGAGCGGTTCGGATCGGATAAGGGAAAGACCGCTCAACCTCAGTCGCTCTTTGACGTTGATTCCGGCTCCCGAGAGCAAGCCACAGAAGCCGCTTCGTACTTGGTACAACTCGAACCCATCCTCGCAAACCAATTGACGGACCAGGGAAGCCTGCCCCTCTTTACCGATGTCGAGATGCCACTCATCCCGGTCCTGGCGGACATCGAACGAAATGGGTTCTTGCTCGATGTCGAAGCGCTACACACCTTGGGTAAAGAACTCGAACGGGAACTCGACCGCATGATGGACACCATCGCTGGAGTAGCCGGAGGCGAGTTCAATATCAATTCACCGAAACAGCTGGCTACAGTCCTGTTCGAGAAGCTCGGCCTAAAACCCCTGCGGAAAACCAAAACCGGGTACTCCACCGATGAAGACACCCTGACCCAACTGGCATCGCAACATGATTTGCCAGCGCAGATTTTGAACTACCGTAGCCTCAGCAAGCTCAAGTCCACCTATGTGGACGCCTTACCAGAACTCGTCAGGCCAGAGACGAAACGGCTCCACACGTCGTTGAACCAGACCGTTGCCGCAACAGGACGGCTGTCGTCGACCGATCCTAATCTGCAAAACATCCCCGTCAAAGGGGACTATGGCCTCCGCATTCGTGAAGCGTTCATTGTTCCGAAGGGTCATGAACTGCTCTGCGCCGACTACAGCCAGATCGAGCCGCGCATCCTCGCCCACCTGTCACAAGATCCCAGGCTGCTCTCGGTCTTTGCCAAGGAAGAAGACATTCACATGGCCACCGCCATGGAAATCTTCGGGCTCCCCTCCAGCCAGATCACGAGAGACATGCGTCGCGCGGCCAAGAACGTCGTCTTCGGTATCGTCTACGGCATCAGCCCGTTCGGCCTTTCTCAGAATTTAGGAGTACCCCAGCCCGAGGCAAAGAAATATATCGAGACATTCTTTGAGCGATTCGCTGCGGTGCGGGCTCTCATGGATCGAAACATCGCCGAAGGGCGAGAGAAGGGCTATACCACCACCATCCTCGGCCGCCGCCGGCCGATTCCCGAGCTCCAGAGCGGCGATCCTACACAACGGGGCTTTGGCGAACGCATGGCGGTGAACAGCCCCATCCAAGGTTCAGCGGCAGACTTGATCAAAGTGGCCATGATCAACGTCCATAAGACGTTGCACAAGGAACTGCCCCACGTGAAGATGATCCTCCAGGTCCACGACGAACTCATCTTCGAAGTGCCGGATCATGACTTGGACGAAGCCAAGCGCCTTGTGAAGCAAGAGATGGAAGGCGTCGGCAAACAACTGGGCCTCTCAGTGCCGCTCAAAGTCGATCTCGGCGTCGGCAAAAACTGGCGCGTGGCGCATCCATGATGCGATATCCTCATCCGGATCAAGCGCGTTGTGTTAGGGCCCGTTAACACTATTAACGCTGTTTATGCGATACTGCGCCCATGGAACTCACCGAGGCTCAGTATCGTCACATTGAACGATGTTTGCCGA
>NIUT01000098.1 GCA_002254365.1 Nitrospira sp. UW-LDO-01 | reverse complement strand
ACTCCAAATAATCAAAGGCCAGATCATGTTTTCCTACGGTCACGATAGCACTACCTATCTAATCGTTACAGTCCACTAGAGCACCATTTCCGGACATTGCCTGCCATGTCGTAACAACCGTAAGGGCTGACTCCGTTGGGATACTGGCTAACTGGGGTCGTATGACCTATGTCAGATTCTTCACTATTACATCGATCCCTATCAAACTCCTGGCCCCATGGATAGTCACGTCCGTCCTCACCCCTCGCGGCCTTTTCCCATTCCTGCTCGGTAGGGGGTCGCTTACCGGCCCATTTGGCATAGGCCTCTGCCTCGTAGTAATTGACACCAACAACGGGGCGATCCGCAATATTCAATTTCGTGTCATTCCAATACGCGGGACCAATGATTCTATTCGCCACCCTCCATTTCCAACCGTCCTCTGACCAGTGCCGCAGATTGTCGTAACCACCTGCTTCGATGAACGCTCGATACTTCTCATTGGTCACGGGATATTTATCGATCCCGTAGTCATGGTCGATTGTCGTTTGTGTTTTTTCACTACCGAAGAGAAATGGCCCTTTCGGTACTTTCACCATGTCCACTGGTTGGGTAGAACCGGCATGCATTTCATTACCAGGAACCTGCGTGGATGGAGAAACTGGTTTCGCCTGAGGTTCGGTGATGTCCTGACCCGGTTTCCTAAGGTGCGCGATCAGCCGATCCATATCTTTGTGAAAGTCTGGGTCAGGTCGGACGGCGATCCCGTAGCGATATGATAAGTCTTGAATGCTGGTAGGAAGCAGAGCAGCTGGTGGGATGGAGGCCCCTCCGACAAGCACAGGAATGATTGGAATATTCCGCTTTAGCGCCGACTCGACTTCGATCCTCACAAAATCTCCAGGGTCTTCGAGCCTGGACTTTCCCTTGCGGTCCTTGGCTTTGATCCAGTTTCGCCCGATCACCGCAAGGAACGTATCGCACTCGGCTACCTGTTGATCCAAAAAGGTCCGAAAGTCGACACCCAACGGGGTGGAATCCACATCCTTGAATACGGCCTCTCGTCCAAACTGGTGGACAAGCCGATCATAGATCCGCCCCGTGACATCGGCACTATCTTCTTGACGATACGAGATCAGGATTTTGCTCATAGGCCGCAATATAGCGAGTACTGCCCGCTCGTGGTTCGACTGGCCTGTTCTGAGCCAGACGAAGGGCTCACCACGAACGGATTCTGATGTCTCCTCGCCAGATTCTACGCACTTTCACGATGAAGGAAAAGTGGGAAGCTGAGGATTTGGAACCAGGATGAGGTCGGCTGTCAGGAGAACCGGGACTACCTACTCCGTGAAGGTGCATTGATAAGCTGGCGATGCCACTCGGATGGGATAGGCTGATCAGGTTGACGCTTCGAAGATACAACAAAGTTTCTTGGCGGCATGACGCAAGGACTGATCAAGGGTCCACAGCGTCACACCCTCCAGTACGCTCGAGGCGAGGAGATGCACATCGATCCAACCCAAGCCCCACCCAAACAGCTTGTGAGTGTCAATGAACGTCAGTAGCTCCTCATATTCGATAGTGGGCGCTGTCGGTAGCGCTGTCAGGGATCCGAGAACTTCTGCCCGACGTTTCATGGTACCGCAGGCTAATTCCCCAATAACGAGTGGGTGGCAGACGACTAGGTCTTGATCCAGTAGATGTCGTAACGTGGGCAAGTCATTGCGGAAGTGATCGACCCATACCGAGGTATCGACCAATGTTGGCATGCTTATGCCGACCGGCGCCGATGTATGGTTTTGAGATGGGGCTCCGTACCTCCAAGACGAGCGAGTCGCTTCGCGGCTTCGCGTGAAATCAGAGCCTCAAGTCCCATACGCACGAGCTGGGTTTTTTCTTGAACACCGGTCAGTCGCACGGCCCGCTTGATGAGCTGATCGTCAATATTGAGCGTGGTTCGCATATGCATGAATGTGCATTATCTATGCATCACCTGTCAAGGTTGTAATGGCCACACCGTGGCCTCCTCCGGTGTAACATGGCAACTCTGCGGTCGTAGAAAAGCTGCGAGTGATGGGGTGCTATCGCGGTAATCGAGCCGGATGTCATGTATCGAGGCAGCAACCTCAGGCTCTGGTGAGCACTCTATTTCTCACCACACTTCTTCAGTTGCGATTCGAGACACTGTTTGGTCAGGTCTTCGGCTTTCTGGATCTGAGCAGGCGTCATACGCTTCGCCATATGGTCTCGATCTTTCATGATTTCCGTCTTCGATCCGCCGGTCGACGATTCCCCGGCGACGCTGTACCACACATAGGCTCGAACTGAATCTGGTTGAACCCCCTGCCCTTTGGCGTACATCTGCGCGAGCTCATTTTGCGCCCCGGCGTGGCCCTGGCCCGCCGCCATCCGATGCCATTTCAAGGCTGCCTGGTTGTCTTGCATCACCCCCAACCCGCTGGCATAGAGAAGCCCAAGATTGTACTGCGCCCGCACATCCCCCTTTTCCGCCTGCGGACGGAAGAGTCCAGCCGCGACTCGGTAGTCTCCTCGCTTTAACGCTTCGTAGGGTTCCTCCCCAGCGAGGGGGATCGATCTCTGAGGGATGACTGGCTTCGGAGCATTAGTCAGTGGTTCCACCGCCGTCGCAATTGTCGCATGGATCAGAAGTAAAACTCCTGCGAGCACAAGTCGCCTCATGACATCCCTACCTTTCATCCTAATCATTTCTCGTGACGCCGACCGACTCGCCAGGGATAATCTGATAGCGGCTTCTTATACCTTCCCATTCTCCGCAAGTGAATCCCTCAGGACACAGTTCATTGTTGTCGAACCTGACCGAGCTGTCATCAAAATACCATTTTGGAGACTGCGGATGATACGTGGAACGTTGTAAGAAGTAGTGATTGATTGGCCATGAGTCAGCACAGGCGTCACACGAGATAGATTTCACTATTGTCAGAGAAGGAACGTCTTGAACGAGTGTCGCTGGGTTAAGAAGTAGGAGTCTGAGACGATCTCATCCACCTTCCCGTCTCGTCTTCTCCTGTGTTCTCATTTATTCGTGAAAAGCGCGGAACAGAGACGCCTCCCTTCTCGACGCTCTCGGTAAACATGGCGAGGGGTCTTATCCAGAGCCCCCGATCGCCATACAAAGCCCGGTACACAACAAACTCCTCTTCCGTTTCTGAATGTCTGGCAACCCCCAAGACTTCATACTGCTGACCCTTATGGTGACGGTACACTCCTGGTGAGACCATGATCACCGGTTCCTCATTGGGTAGATAATGGCCTGTTCACCCAAGAGTTACTTCCCCATTCAGCCCAGCCAGACACCTGAAGGGGTTTAACGATGCACTTCTTGGTCAGGAAAGGGAAACGTGTTGTGGTGCCGAAGCCGGGAGTTGAACCCGGACGCCCTTGCGAGCACCAGCTCCTGAGGCTGGCGTGTCTGCCATTCCACCACTTCGGCTCTAGAGGTTGCTGAAAATGGCTTCCACCGTCGTTCTCACATCGCTCGGATCCTCGACGTACTACCCTCCCGTACGCCTTAGCCCCTCGCTCGTTGCGGCCCTGGTGGAACCCATTTTGAGCAGCCTGTGCGGAGTTCGATTGCCACCTGAACCAGGTGGCCTTTGCGGCTTACTGACAGCCATGCATAAACTCCCCTTGCATGCCATGCCGCGAGACGGGCGATTATCCTGAATTCTCCTCACCCACGTCAAGCAAGAGGTACGGGAGCGGTTTCCGAAGCAGTCCGGGCTCCCTCTTCAGGCATCGCCCATTGCCCGGCTGCACCGATGTCCTGAGGATCGCCGCTGACAATGATGCGTTCACGGACGAGTCCGGCCGCGGCCAGCAGGGACGGCACCGCAATCTGCGGAGCCTCATCGACCATGAGCACATCGAACCGCACGCGGCCGAACAACGGATCGGTCGCGACTCGCGTAGGCGTTGCGGCAACCAGCCGTCGATTCTGGACAAAGGCCTGGCGATTCGGATTTTCCTCAGCCGCGAGGAGCTCACGGACTTTCTTGGTCCCACCGAGTTTCGTAATCTGCTCCTTAAGGTCCTCACACTCAGCACGCTGTCCTCGAGGCACTGCGGCTTCCGGAACCAACTGCTGAATCCGCCCTTTTGCAAGATCGATCTCGCTGTTCAGGCGATCCAGCTGACTCTGATACAGGGCACGGTACTGTTTGAGCGAGTCCACATTTTTCCCAACGGCCTGCATCGCGAGACGTTGAAACAGTGGGAGCGTTTCAAATTCTTTGAGTGTGGTGTCGACCCCAGCCAGCTTGACCTGAAACTCTCGGAACTGCGTCACCAGGCGCCATTCCAAGAGCCGGACTTCATCCAAATCCCTTTGTTTTGCTTCCTTCTGGGACAGAAACGGAGCCAACTCTCGAAACCGGTCGTACTTTTGCCTTAACGAAGCCTTATCGCCCTGTGACTTGGCATAGAATTGATGCATCTGTGCTTCAAAGCCCAGCTCTTGAAGGTCAAGGCCAGCGGCTTGCGGGACAATCGGCAGTTCATAGCGCGTCACCCATGTTCTGGGGTTCAATCCGCCCGCCTTCATGGTGCGCCCTACCATCCCGACAAGCTCGTCACTGGCTTCATGGCTGGGGCTGAGCAACAGGATGCGCTTGTTGGCTCGAACCAGGTCCATTGCCAGAGCCCCAAGCTTCTGCCGACGGACCGCTCGGTCATCTGACCACACAGTTGTGAAGACGGAGGAGCTAGCGGAGGATGTTCCCACCTCCACGGCCGGCATCTGGAGGAGCGCCGCTAACCGCTCGGCCGGCCCAAGGTGGTACAGATCAGGCTTCGTCAGAATCTCTTTCAGACGAGCCACCGCCGTACCAACCAGTCCAGCTTGGTCTGGAACTAGTGTGACAGAAGGGCCTTCACTTCCGAGGTGATCGACCAGTTGAACCAGAATCGATTGGCCCGTTTGACACAGTACAATTCCCTCGGTCGTATCCGTGTCATCGGCAGGGACGAGCGAGATCGGAAGGTCGATCGGCATCCTGACCCCATTGGGTACGACAAATTCGTACTGATGCAGCCCACCGGTCGTCCTGACGAGTCGTCCCTGTGAGGCAGTGATCGGAGCATCCTGTCCGCTTTCAAGCAGACGCGCATGCTCGCCTTCAAGGTTTACGATCCACGATTCGATCAGCTCCGCCGCGGTCATCACAGTTTCATCTCACCGATACGTCCAATCAACAGGGTAGTTATGATAAATGCCCATCGCCATCACTGTCCACAACGGTGGGCTGAAGGTTGCCCTTGTCTTCACGACTCGACCTTGTCTAGAATGCACCGTTTCTCTGAGCACTTGCAGGATGTTCACAAAGACCATCCAGCAAGGCCGCAGCGAGTGAGATGCTGAGGCATACTTCGGGGTATGTTGAGGTATCGCGCGATGCGAGAATGAAGCTGGCAGGGAGTTTTTCAACATCCTGCAGAGGAGGATCCGTGAAGGGCTTGCGATTTGAGAGAATTGCGACAGGACGCCACTACAACGTGGTTTTCCATATCGGTAGCACGTACGTCCCTGTGAGCGACGAGACCATCGACGAACTCAAGGAACAGAGCCTGTTGCCGGCCGAACGTTTTCTCGACTTTCTCATCGACCGCGTCGGCTATTCATCGTATCTCAAGGATCAGATCCGCAACGAGCTGCAAGCGACGGGCGATCCCACGACACAGATTACTGTGCTGCAGGGCGCTATCCGGGAGCTGTAACGTTTTCTTCAGCTTTTCTCCTTCTTCGCCCTCTGTATTCTACCCTCCTACTCATGAGACGATCTTCTCGCACATTATAATAATAGCTCTCAAAAATTCATTACTAAAGGATTAGCCGTCGTTTTCAATCCCCAACCTGCCCCTCCTGGAACAGCTGATTCATAATTTGATTCCGTTTTTCTGGATCGCGATAGTACTTCAGCGCCTTCGTGTAGTTTTCCATCGCGCTCTGGCGTTTGCCGCGGATCGCGTAGATTTCGGCGATGCCGTGGTAGGCGCTGGCGTCTTCCTCGTTGCACTTGAGTGCCCGGCTGAAGATATCCGCCGCTTCTTGAAGTCGATGCTTGCCGAGCGCGAGCCAGCCGAGGGCCGAATGGGCGGCGCCAAAATCCGGATCGGCATTGAGCGCATCTTGATAGCTTCGTTGTGCCAGGTCCAGACGACCGCGTGTTTCGTAGAGGCCGCCCAACGCAAAATATACTTCGGCGTCCTGGGGGTTCAGCTTCAACGCCGTCTTGTAGGATTGCACCGCTGGTTCCATCTTCCCTTGCTCAGCCAGAGCACAGCCGAGATTGGAATGCGCGGCGGAATCGTTCGGGGTGAGCTTGATCACCTCACGATACTCTTTGATCGCCATCTCCAGCCGCCCCTGGTCTTGATAGGCCACGCCCAGATTCATCCGGGCTGGCGCATAGTCCGGAGCCAGTCGGACGGCTTCACGATACTCTTTGATCGCCATCTCGAGATGGCCGGCCCGTTCGTGAATCTGCGCAAGGAAGTAGTGAGGATAGGCAGATTGTGGAAGCAATCTTGCGGCTTCCGCGTATGATCCCATCGATTGTTGGGATTGCCCAGACTGGGCGAGAAACAAGCCTTTGACGAGATAGGTATAGCCGCTGTCCCCATACCGCTCGAGCAAGTTATTCACCCAACTCCCCACGGTCGTGATGTGTTCCTGGGCTTCAAGACAGAGCGCATGGGTCTTCCACGCCTCGGCAAAACGACCCTGCACGAGGTACACCACATTCCGGGCAAAGAGAGGGCGCGGGTCCTTCGCTCCGTCTGGATCTCGGCTCCAAGCCAGAGCCTCGGTAAAGAGAGTGTCCCAAGATCCAGCCACAATGGCGGCTTCGGATTGTTCCTGATGGGTGTGCATGAGCGGTACGAGGATCTTATCGAGTCAGCGCGTCTTGGACATCAGGCGGGGTCGCCTGGATTTGTTCGCCGAGGAAGGGAAACTTCTTGGCCAGTTGTTGTTTCATCTGCCAGGCCACCGTTCTGTACGACCAATGGCCTTTCACGCCGGACCGGAGCTTGCTGATATATTCCGCTTCCGCATAGTCCATTTTAAACAAGCACCGGACTTTGAAGCCAAATGGAATGGCGTAGAGCGAGGCTTCCTGGTCCTTCTTCCTCAGCGATTCGATATCCTGGCGCACGGCATCCATTGCCTGCCGATACTCCTGATCCAACCCGGCATCGATCAACGCCTGTGGGACATCGTAACCATGTACGGTCGTGAAATTCTGTTGCACTTGCTGGCACCGTCGATGGCGATGCATGTCCCGCCACGCACCGATATCCATCAGGATGTCGAAGGTGAAGGCATAGCCGCTGCGGAACTCTTTGATCAGTTCGTCGTATGGACTACGCTGTCTCATGGCCACTTCGATGGTCGCCTGTTTTTCCTTCTCAGTCCACTCTCTCACCACCTCGAGGATTTTTCGATAGGGCGCCTGTGAGACACGGTAGAGCAATGTCGCGACAATTTCGTCGACCGGATGATGAGGGTCCACCAGCTCGACCGACTCCACCGCTCCCCACGTCCCAGGCTGATCCAACCCCGTGCCGCGTAGGGCTTCTTTCGCATGGCGAGCAAGATCGGTATACACGGTTTCTTGGTAGACATTTACCTTGGCATGCCGGGCCAGGGTCGGCGCCAGAGGGTCGCTCAGCCCTCCTCCCGTCTGTCCACAGAGGTCACTCCATACATTTACCGGTGGACGTTGACAGGCATCCTTCAAATCTTCCCCGATCGCCCGTAACTCCGGGAGCTGCGACGACAGGAGCCGTGTGATCTGTTTCTCCAACGTCCGGATACTGACGACCTGACCGACATTGGTCTTGGCCGCAAGGGGAAGTAAATATCTCGTAACATCAAAGGCTCTGGCCGCAATCGTCCGGTCATAGTCGGCCTGTTTCATCGACTCAGGCCGTGGCTCGCGGTCGCCAAGGAATTGCGTCAAAGGCTCGTGCAGGAGCCGGTACACATCACCAAGGCTTCGAAGAATCCCTTCATACAGGGCCTCGGTTTCACTTCCACGAATTTGGCCTGGGATGTACCATCGGCTCGAAGCAAAGTTTTGATAGCGGCTGGATTTTGCCTGACCGTCCCACAGCGGTTCATCTTCCAGGCGAATCGCGGCCAGTTCCGAAATCTCCTCGAAGCAGACAATGACGTGCCCAAGGTCGGCGATCGACGCATGTCCGTAATCAAAATAAAACTGCTCCCAAAAATTTTCCGACGAGTGTCCATGCACCCATCGAATACTCTGCTCGATGGAGTCGGGAGAACGGCTGTACCGTGCCAACGCATAGGCGGACTTCTCAGGAGGCATGGGGGCCAAGGCTAAGACCCGACGCCCTGATTGATCTTGGTTCATAGAAGTGGGCACTATACCTCTCGATGTGGAACGGTGCAAGCTTCACGCCGTTGACTTGCCGCCGAGGCCGCCGCTATAGTCCGCGCGAACTCCGCAGCAGGACAGGCACATACGTTAAGGAGATGACTCCGTGTCCGTGATTAAAGGTATTAAAGGCGTCAAAGATCTATTGCCGGAAGAAACCCCTCGCTGGCGATTCATCGAAGAGTCTGCGAGGCGATGGGCGACCAGATACGGATTTCATGAAATTCGTATTCCGATCTTTGAGGTGACCACATTATTTGCACGGAGTATCGGTGCATCCACAGACATCGTTGAGAAAGAGATGTATACATTTCAAGACCGGGACGGCACCTCGTTGACTCTTCGACCGGAGGGAACTGCCGGTACTGTTCGGGCTTATGTTGAGCACAATCGCGCTGCGATCCCGGTGCCTCAAAAATATTTCTATACTGGGCCAATGTTCCGCCACGAACGCCCCCAGGCTGGCCGGCTGAGGCAGTTTCACCAATTCGGTGTGGAATCGTATGGAATGGCGGATCCTCGAGCTGATGTTGAAGTTATTGCGCTCCTATGGCGTATCCTCCACGACCTCGGCCTTCCTAGTCTTACCCTCGAAATCAATAACCTAGGCCAGGCCGCTGATCGAGAAGCCTATCGTCCGATCCTCGTCGAGTATTTAAAAGAACACAATGCTGGTTTGTGCGGGAATTGTAAACACCGCATCATGGCGAACCCGCTGCGCGTCCTCGATTGCAAAGTTCCTGAATGTCGCAGCATCACGGAACCGGCCCCTCGTCTCTCTGAGTCCCTTTCAGAGACCGCACGTTCCTACTTTGCTCAAGTTCTTGCCGGGCTCGATCTTATCAAGATACCGTATTCCCTGAACCATCGGCTGGTTCGAGGCCTCGATTATTACAACCTCACAACCTTCGAGGTCACCGCGACGAACCTTGGGGCCCAGAATGCTGTCGGAGCAGGAGGACGATACGACGGGCTTGTGGAAACACTTGGAGGTACTTCGACTCCCGCGGTCGGTTTTGCTGTTGGGCTCGAACGTATCGCCATGTTGTTACCAGACTCTCAGAAATCCCTATCGCCTCATGATAAGATTATCTATGTGGCGGGTTTTGGTACTCAAGGATCTGTCGCTGGGGTCACCGCTCTCGAAGAACTTCGCCTCTCTGGAATATCAGCGGTCTCTGACTTTCGTTCAACAACCTTAAAAGCCCACCTTCGTCAAGCCGACCGACTCAGCTGCCACTTCACGCTGATACTCGGCGACGATGAGGTGACAAAAGGAGTGGCTCTGCTCCGGAATATGGAATCCAAGAGTCAGTATGACGTTCTCCTGTCATCTCTTTCTCACCAGATACAACCTCTTCTTTTGCCTTCTTGAGTGCTGTTTTTTGCCATTGACTTTCCCCTCAAAACCACTTAGTCTCATATTGGTTGATAACTTATCGAATGCACTGAATATTCACATAAATTCCTGTGAATTAACTTGTGAAGAGAAAAGTTGGGTTCCTTCTAGCCCTCCCTCCGGAAGATCAAAGCTCTGAGACGGTTACTGGACTCGCCCACGCGGCATTAGATGCCGGTCATGAGGTGTATCTCTATCTCATCGATGAGGGGGTCAAAAATATGATGTCTCAACCTTATCAAGATCTTGCTCGGGCAGGAGTCCGAATGTTTGTCTGTGCGTATGGTTGCCAACAACATCACGTTTCAACTGTGAATGTTGAAAAAGAATTCACGTTATGTGGATTAGTCGTTCTCTCCGGTCTCATTGATGCTTGTAAGCCATTTATTTCCTTTACGTAAGCTGATTTGAATCTCCTGTGGCCAAAAACGTCGCCGTTGTCATTCAAGAAGATCCTCGTATCACGCATAGGCCGGTTGAGGCACTACGGATTGCCCTCGGCCTTGTCGCTGGATCTCATGTTACGACCGTTATCTTGCTCGGCGAGGCTGTCCGCTTACTAACTAACGATATCGATGACATTATTGATCTTGATATTCTTGAAAAGTATCTTCCCTCTATTGAGCAACTTGGTATCCCTTTTATAGTCCCAAAAGTATTTGATATTTCAGTGTTAAGTGGGAAATTCTCAGTTCATTGTGAGTCAGAGGATGCGGTGGCTGCTGTCATTCAGTCTATGGATTGCACACTCGTTTTTTAACTGGAAGAGTTCTCATGGATTCAGTTGTGTATTTAGTTCGATCATCACAAGAGAGGATCTCGCCATTTTTGTATCCAAAAACAAAGGACGTTACTGTTATTGCAGTTGAAAAGAATTCTGTAGCAGGAAGGGTAGTAGAGAGTATGCCTGGTTGTTCAAAAGAGAAGGGAACAGCATTGTCATACAGCGAACTACTGGAGGTCATTATAGAAAATCAGCAGGTTATTACTCTGTAACTCCGATGTTCCTTAATAAAGAAAATTCGTCGTCGTCGGATTAGGAGTAATAGAGTGGATAGAGTGGATAGTGGGAAAGTGTTTGATAGTATTTATAAATTTTCCCCACTCACTTCTAGATAACCTTGGGGAAATCCTCTGTGGAGAGCCGGAAGAATATGTGAGTATCCGGTTAATAGATTTTTAAGAAGGAGCATCACCTCAACAGAATGTGGCTAGCGATGCTATTCAGCGGACCTTCTTTAAAGTAGAAAAACGAAGAAAATGAGTACTTATCCACAAGTGTGCGTAATCCTGTGTATAGAGAGTGAATCCGGCCTATGAGCATAGAAATTGACTGGGATGAGGCCCTTGAGTACGTTCAACAGAAGGTCCCTAAACAAGTTTTCGATACCTGGTTTCTGCCGGTACAATTCGATCGAGCTGAAAATTCAACAGTTTACCTCGGGGTGCCTAATAAGTTCTTTGGAGAGTGGTTGGAGACACACTATGGAGCTCTCCTTACTGAAGCTGTGGCAATAGCAAGTGGGGGTGAACCTCTGACTGTCACGTTTATTGTGCGTGAGAGGGCAACAGCATCTCCGACCGAGCCACCATCCTCGCCACAGGGGGGAAAGGGTCAGTCCCCACCAAAACCACGGCGTGGTATTCTCCTGAACCCAAAATATACGTTCCGGAATTTTGTGGTCGGGGCTGGAAATCAGTTTGCCCATGCGGCTTGTATGGCGGTGGCGGAGCAACCAGGGCAAACCTACAACCCTTTGTTTATCTATGGCGGTGTGGGACTCGGAAAAACGCATCTCCTCAACGCCATAGGGAATCATGTGGCGGAACAGAGAGACCTCCGAATTGCCTACTTAACGACCGAGCAATTCACAAACGAGGTCATTAACTCGATCCGTTACGATAAAATGATGGATCTCCGAAAGCGCTACCGACACATCGACATGCTGATGATCGATGATATTCAATTTCTCGTTGGGAAGGAACGGACACAGGAAGAGTTTTTCCATACGTTCAACGCGCTCTATGAAGGCCATAAACAAATTGTGTTGTCGAGTGATCGGTTTCCGAAGGACATGCCCGATATCGAGGAACGGTTACGCTCCCGATTTGAGTGGGGCCTGATCGCAGACTTACAGCCTCCGGATGTCGAGACACGAATCGCGATTTTGAGGAAAAAATCAGAGGATGAAGGAGTCAAACTTCCCGAGGATGTGATCCAGTTTCTTTCAACCACCATGAAGAGCAACATCCGGGAATTAGAGGGAAGCCTCGTCCGGCTAGGGGCCTATGCTTCGCTCACCGGGCAAGTCATTAGTCTCGACCTGGCAAAAACTGTTCTGCGGGACCTCATTGGAGATAAGAAAAAAGTTGTGGCGATGGATGACATCCAGGAGGTCGTCTGCGCTCAATTTCACGTCAAGATCGCGGAACTAAAATCTCGACGCCGAAGCAAGACACTCGTGCATCCTCGACAGATTGCGATGTATCTCTGTCGGGAACTGACGGACGCTTCATACCCTGAAATTGGGCGGCAATTCGGTGGGAAAGACCATACGACCATTATTCACGCCTGCCGCCAGGTGACGAAAGCCAAGGAGACCGATACAGGATTGCAGACGACGATCGAATCATTAAAAGAGCAGATCCTTCGCAGTTAGCGACGTCGATGGGGGAGCATTCCATGAAAGTACGGATCGGGCGAGATGAGTTATTGACGGGCCTTCAGCGTGTACAGGGCGTCGTGGAAAAACGCAACACCATGCCGATTCTGTCGAATATCCTGTTGGAAGCCAAGCAGGACGGAGTAGAGATCGTGGCGACAGACCTTGAGCTCGGCATGAGAGGTCTGTACAAGGCGACGGTATTGTCGACAGGAGGGGTGACCATCTCCGCTAGGAAACTCTTTGAAATCGTGAAGGAGTTGCCGGCTGGTGACATCGAGCTGACGGCGACGGACAATAACTGGACGACGATTCAGGCTGGGAGAAGCCAGTTCAAAATCGTGGGCCTGCCCAGCTCCGATTATCCGGCGTTACCGGCGATCGAGCGAGAGGGCTTAATGCCGTTGGCTGGAGACGGGTTGCTCGAATTGATTCGAAAGACGCTGTTTGCCGCCGGAGACAATGATGCCCGCTACATTCTCAACGGACTCCTAGTCAACTTGATTGTCACTGAAAAGAAGACCACCCTCCGATTAGTCGGCACGGACGGCCACCGTCTGGCTGTCGCAGAACAGGAGGTCGGCAAAGCGGGGGCCAAGGCGACGGGCGCTCCCCAGGAAATGAAAGCGATTATTCCCAAGAAAGCTGCGCACGAGATTCGCCATCTCTTGGAAGAAGGCGGAGATGGGGAACCGCTCATCGGGTTTTCGAAAAATCTCATGATCTTTCGAAAGAGCGGCCTGCTCCTGACGTCACGGCTGATGGAGGGCAATTACCCGAACTACCAACAGGTGATCCCAAAAGATGGAGGCAAGACCATCAGTGTCACTCGAACGGATTTGGAGAGTGCCCTGCGTCGTGTGTCGGTCCTGTCGAAAGACAAGGCCAGCGCGGTAAAGCTTTCCTTTGGACCCGGCAAGATGACGCTATTTTCTGCCAGCCCTGATTTCGGCGAAGCGACGGAAGAATTGCCCGCCCGCTATGAGGGAGAAATCCTGACGACCGGCTTCAACGCGCGCTACCTCTTGGATGTCTTTAGTGTGATGGAGGGTGAAACGATTTCCCTCCAGATGGAGACGCCGCTGAGTCCCTGTCTGGTGCAGGAACCGGAAAGCCCCGGTTTCAAGTGCGTGGTCATGCCGGTGAAGATTTAGCGGAATGCTGCACGCACTCACGATCATAGTTCCTCTATTTCTGGACGGCTCCACAGATCGAATCCTAGGTGTTACCCCATGGACGAAAGCTTTGTCCCAAACTGACTTAAGTCCTCTGATCACGAGGATGGAATAGGTAGCGGATGGCCACGGAAGAACAATCTCCAACGAAGTCTGATAGCTATAGTGCTGATCAAATTAAAGTCCTTGAAGGACTCGATGCCGTCCGAAAACGGCCGGCGATGTACATCGGGAGCACCGGAGTCGATGGATTGCACCATCTCGTCTATGAAGTCGTCGACAACAGTGTCGATGAACATATGGCGGGGTTTGGGGAAGCCATCGAGGTGACCATCCACATCGACGGAAGCGTGACGGTGACCGACAACGGGCGCGGAATCCCCACCGGGATGCACCCAACACAGAAGAAGTCTGCGGCAGAAGTCGCGCTCACCGTGCTCCATGCGGGAGGCAAATTCGAACAGGGTGCGTATACCGTCTCCGGTGGTTTACATGGAGTTGGGATCTCCGTCGTGAATGCCCTGTCCGAGTGGCTTGAGCTGGAGATCTGGCAGGACGCCCAAGTATTCGAACAGCGATACGAACGAGGGAAAGCCAGCGCACCCCTCACGGCGACAGGCAAGACCAAACGCCGAGGAACCAAGGTTCGGTTCAAGCCGGACGGCCAAGTCTTTGAAACGCTGGAGTTCAGTTTCGACGTATTGGCTCAGCGGTTGCGGGAACTGGCTTTCTTGAACAAGGGTCTTGCGATTACGCTCCGAGATGAACGAAAAGAACCGGCCAAAGAACAAGTCTTCTTGTACAAGGGCGGAATCGTGTCCTTTGTCGAGCACCTCAATGAAGCCAAAACACCCCTGCACAAGCCGATCTACGTCAAAGTCGAGAAGCCGGAAATGATTCTGGAAGTAGCGCTCCAGTACAACGACAGCTATGCGGAAAATCTCTTTTCGTTTGCGAACAACATCAATACCAAGGAAGGCGGTACGCACTTGGTCGGGTTCAAAGCCGCCCTCACCAGGACGATCAACAATTACGCCAATGCCAACGACCTGCTCAAGAAAGAAACGGAATCGCTGACCGGAGACGATGTGCGGGAGGGATTGACGTCGGTGGTCAGTGTCAAGGTTCGTAATCCACAGTTCGAAGGCCAGACCAAGGCCAAGCTCGGGAATAGCGAGGTCAAAGGTGTTGTCGAGGCCGCAGTCAACGAGGCCTTGGGTAATTATTTTGAGGAAAATCCTCCCGTCGCCAAAAAGATCATTGGCAAGGCGGTGGACGCAGCGCGCGCGCGCGAAGCCGCGAGGAAAGCCAAAGATTTGATCCGGCGCAAGAGCGCCCTGGATGGTGGCTCGCTGCCCGGAAAATTGGCGGATTGCTCCGAGAAAGATCCCGCCTTAAGCGAACTCTACATCGTGGAGGGAGATTCAGCCGGTGGATCTGCGAAGCAGGGACGTGACCGCAAGTTTCAGGCAATCTTGCCGCTCAAGGGCAAGATCTTGAACGTGGAGAAGGCGCGGTTCGACAAGATGCTGTCCAGCGATGAGATCAGAACGCTCATCATGGCGCTCGGCACCGGGATCGGTCGCAAACGGGAAGAAGGGGACAAGGCGGAGAAAGACGCCTTCGATATTGCCAAGGCGCGGTACCACAAGATCATTCTCATGACCGACGCTGACGTGGACGGCAGCCATATCCGCACGTTGCTGTTGACGTTCTTCTTCCGGCAGATGCCCGAGCTGATCGAACGAGGGTATATCTATATCGCGCAACCTCCGCTGTTCAAAGTCAAGAAAGGCAAGTCGGAACGGTATCTCAAAGACGAAGGGTTATTGAACGAATACCTCGCCGACTTGGCAGTCGAGGATGTTGAACTGTACATGGAGGGAGCTCAGGCGTACGTGACCGGGCGTCGACTCCTGCCCATTCTGAAGAAAATGATTGCCTTCGAAACCTTGCTCGGTCGACTCAATAAAAAATCACACGCGGCGGCCATACTTCGCGCCTTCGTCGATGAGCCGGGGCTCGACCGCGAACGGCTCAAAGATCGTGCGGCACTGCAACGATCAGTCGAGAACGTCACGCAATCGCTGGCCGTGGTATTTCCGAACGTGACCCCGACGTTAGATATCCTCGTGGACGAGGAGCACCAGTCCAACAAGGTCGCCTGCCGGCTACACATGAGTGGGGTCACTCACGAGTTGGAAGTGACGCATGACCTGGTCGGGTCTGCCGACTTCCGGGAACTCCAGAAACTGACACCCTCTGCGATCGGACTTGGACGAGCTCCGTACAAGCTGAAGGCCAAGGGCGAGGAAAAGCCGATTCACTCTACCGATGAGTTGGTCAAGGCCATTCTGGATATGGGAAAACAAGGCCTGAGCATTCAGCGCTACAAAGGTCTCGGCGAAATGAACCCGGGACAGCTCTGGGAAACGACGATGAATCCTGAAATACGAACGCTCCTGAGGGTCACCCTTGAGGACCTCACCGGCGTGGATGAAATCTTCACCATCTTGATGGGCGATGAGGTCGAGCCCCGCCGCAACTTCATTCAAACCCATGCTCTGGAAGTGCGGAATTTGGACGTGTAAGACGTAGCTGCGGATGTCCTTTGACTATGAGGATGCTCAAAATGATCATCCGGCAAGGCCGTAGGCAAGAAAAGACCGGAGGCGTACCCTCTGGGGTACGTTGAGGAACTTTTCGAGCCGAGAACGAAGCCGGTGACCATTTTCAGCATTCGTGGAGAACTAGATGCCCCCTGATGAACGGTTAGGTCATATCGCGATCGAAGACGAGATGAAGTCCTCCTACCTCGATTACGCCATGAGCGTCATCGTGGGGAGGGCATTGCCCGATGTCCGTGACGGGTTGAAGCCGGTGCATCGGCGGATCCTCTTCGGCATGAGCGAAATGGGCTTGGCCTCCAATCGAGCCTACCGCAAATCAGCCAAAATCGTCGGTGAAATCATGGGGAACTATCACCCCCATGGGGATTCGGCGATCTACGACACCCTTGTGCGGATGGCGCAGGGCTTCAATATGCGCTATCCCCTCGTGGACGGCCAGGGCAACTATGGGTCAATGGACGGAGACTCAGCGGCGGCCATGCGGTACACCGAGGCCCGTATGACGAAGCTGGCTGAGGAGATGTTGGCCGATATCGACAAAGAAACCGTTGATTTCGGCCCGAACTATGACGAGTCACGGCAAGAACCACTGGTGCTTCCCACGAGAGTTCCGAACCTCTTGATCAATGGGGCGGGGGGCATTGCGGTCGGTTATGCGACCAACATTCCCACACACAATATCCGTGAAATCATCGATGGCTTGCTCCTCCTGTTGGAGAATCCCGATGTGACGATCGCCCAGTTGATGCAGAAGATCCCTGGGCCGGATTTTCCTACGGCTGGTTTCATCTATGGCATGGGCGGAATTAAGGAAGCCTATGAGACCGGACGCGGACTTCTGACACTGCGGGCAAAAGTCGTGGTCGAGACCGATGAACGGACGGAGCGAGAACGGCTCATCGTCACGGAAATCCCCTATCAAGTCAACAAAGCCAAATTGATCGAAAAAATTGCGGACTTGATCCAGGACGATCGCATCAAGGGCATCTCCGATCTCCGAGACGAATCGTCTGATCGCGAAGGGGTGCGGGTGGTGATCGAGCTCAAACGGAACGAAATCCCCCTGGTGGTCTTGAATAATCTGTATAAGCATACCCAACTCGAAACGACCTTCGGCGTCATCATGTTGGCGCTGGTGAACAATCGCCCTGAGATTCTCACTCTCAAGCAGATCCTTCGTCATTTCCTTGAGCATCGACGCGAAGTCGTCGTGCGGCGGACCGCCTTCGAGCTCAGGAAAGCGGAGGAACGCGCGCATATACTCGAAGGACTCAAGATCGCACTGGATCATTTGGATGCCGTCATCGCGCTCATCAGACGATCGCAATCGCCGGATGAAGCCCGTGCAGGGTTGATGCGGGAGTTTGGCTTGACCGAGATCCAAGCCACGGCGATTCTTGACATGCGGCTGCAGCGCTTGACGCAGCTGGAGCGGGCCAAACTCGTCGAAGAGTACCAGGAGGTTCTGAAACAGATTGAATATCTGAGATCCGTGCTGGCCAGCGAGTCGTTGGTGCGCACCATCATCAAGAACGAGCTCACTGAGATTCGTGAAACGTACAAAGATGACCGCCGGACCCAGATCGTCAAGGAAGAAGCCGAAATCAGTCTCGAAGATCTGATTGCAGCGGAAGAAGTGATCGTCACCATTTCTCATTCCGGATACATCAAGCGGAATGCCGTGTCCCTCTACCGGGCTCAGCGACGTGGAGGGAAAGGCAAGATCGGGATGGGTATCAAGGATGAGGACTTCGTCGAGACGCTTTTTTCGGCCTCCACCCACGATTCGTTGCTCTTTTTTACTGATGCAGGGAAAGTCTTTTGGCTGAAAGTCCATGAGATTCCTGAGGCCAGTCGGTCCGCGAAAGGAAAAGCACTCGTCAATCTCCTTGCGTTGGCCGGGAGTGAAAAAGTGACCGCAACCTTGCCGGTCAAAGAGTTTCGTGATGACCGGTATATCGTGATGGCGACGAAAAAAGGAATTATCAAGAAGACGGAATTGTCCGCATTCAGCAACCCCAGGCAGGGCGGGATCATTGCGTTAGGACTCGAAGGTGGTGACAAGTTGATCGGAGTGCAGCTGACCGACGGACAGCGAGAAATTTTAATGGGGACGCGACAAGGCATTACGATTCGATTCAAAGAAGAGGAAGTCCGGCCGATGGGTCGGATGGCGCATGGTGTGAAGGGGATCACACTCGAAGAGGGCAACGAGGTCATCGGGATGGAAACCATGACTCCAGACTCGACTGCCTCGATTTTGACCGTCACGGAAGGCGGCTACGGCAAGCGGACACCGGTAGGCGAATATCGGGTGCAAGGTCGTGGCGGAAAGGGCATTATCAGCGTCAAGACCACCGAGCGCAACGGGTTGGCCGTGGGCTTCCTTCAAGTACGAGATGACGATCAGATCATGTTGATGGCTGCGCAGGGGAAAGTACTACGCTGCAAGGTTGATGATATCCGCGAAATCGGACGGAACACCCAGGGTGTTCGCATTCTCGATCTCGATGGGGAGGGAGATCGAGTCGTCGCAGTGGCCAGATTGGCGGACGCCGCCGAGCGAGAGGATGCAACGGCGGAGGACACCTCCGAGAACTGATCGGATCACGCCCACCGATCGTTCCATGCCCAAGTCGTGCTCTGCTATGCCTCCGAGTGACCCAAAAACGAAGAAGCCCCTCGACATTGTCGTCAAATTCGCGCTCAGTGTCTTTGTCGGGTCGTTCGCCTTAATCTGGGGGGGCATGTATTTGAGCCGCCCGGATCGGTCGATTCCTCCCTATACTGTTGGAGCACAATCAGGCATTCTCGTCGTGACGGATGTTCCGCGAGGGACATCCGATGAAGAAGTGGAGGCGCTCGTGAAGCGTTTTCGAAAGGTCGGTCATCACACGCATGATTTTGCTCGAATGAAGATTTATCCGACCACGCCGGGCGATTCTGGCGGGCCGTACAAGCAGATCATGATTTACGTCTTTGATGATCATGGCTGGACCGATCCGGATGTCCTCGCCAAGTATCTCTCTGGAAACGCGTCGGTGGTAAAAGACTATGAAAAGTCCATGCGCGGATATTATCGATTGCTGGATCAAGAGGAAGACGGTGGTCTAGGTCCAATGCCACAGGACGGACGAGTTTCGAGCGACACCCGGGTCTTATTCAAGGGGCGCGTGACGGACCCTTTGCCGATCGAGGCGGAACCTGAGCGGGGTATCGCGATATCACCTCTCTAAATCGCTCACGAAGCGAGGAATCTTGGATGGTCGTGGTATGTGTAACAACCTCAGCCCATGCGCTCTCAGACTGCACCGGTCGGATATCAGGATCGAGATCACCGGTGGGTGCCTCCCGATCGCGCGGAAGCTCTCCGACGCGACCGACAATGTCCGTCACAAGTTCCGGGCCGGCATCGGCCTGTAGTTTTGTCAGGAGAGCCGGTTTGAGAAAGGTCAATTGTTGAAGCCAGACGGAGTTGCTGACGATCAGATACAGCTTTTTGAAGCGAATGTTGGCCGGCCAGGTGTGGGACGCCATAGGCTCGCCGACGATATCGCTCCACTGATGTTGCAAGCGTAGTTCCACCAGCCTCGATTCAAGGCCAAGCCGTTTGGATAGACCGGACAGAATCGTGCCGAAGGAATCAAGGGTGCCGGGGCGAGCCATCTCGCATCATAGGCGCGAGCGGTGATCGAGATCAAGGTATTGGTGTTTGGGTATGGCGAAAGACAAAGAGGATCAGCAGAAAGTGGTGGCTACCAATCGGAAGGCCTATCACGACTATTTTATCGAAGAAAAATTCGAGGCCGGGATTGTGCTCAAAGGTACTGAGGTGAAATCGCTTCGGGACAGACGCGTGAACCTACAAGACAGTTATGCGGGTGTCAAAGACGGCGAGGTCTTTCTCTACCATTGCCACATCAGCCCCTACAGCCACGGCAATATCATGAACCATGACCCGGTCAGAACCCGCAAATTGCTGCTTCACCGCAAGGAGATCAACAAGCTCCTCGGAAAGACGCAGCAGAAAGGGCTCACGCTGATTCCTCTCCGGATCTACTTCTCAGAACGAGGCCAGGCGAAGGTTGAACTCGGATTGGCGAAGGGAAAGAAGCAGCATGATCGCCGTGATTCAATCAAGGCTCGTGAAGCAGGGCGTGAAGTAGAACGGGCAATCAAGGAGAGGAAGTAATAGGGAGAGCGACCGTCGTTTAAGGGATGGATGGTTTCATGGTCAGAGAACAGAGAACATTCCGGTCATTAGTGATCGAGTCACATCCCCCGCTGCTGGCACTACCCCACCGTGCGTTCTGTATGCCCAGTTTGATCCTACGGGAAGGTCAGAAAGGATCCGTTTCTGATGTTGCCCGTCCTCTCCCCAATGAAACCTCGATAGGTTTCTCCTGGGACCTCCAAGTGAGGTAGACCTTCCCACTTTAATACTGCGGTCTGCCGTCCAGGTAGGGCCACTACCCAACAACTTGGCGACTGCGATTACCCGCGCGAAAGCTGCAACATCGCGTACAACACTCCAACAATGCTGACCAATATGAATACTTCTATAAATGACACCATGATTGTTCCTCACCCCCCTTCCGTTTCTACAAAGATACCCCTTCAAGATGAAGCCACCATGAGAAGATCATGAAGAGTTCTTCATCTATGGAACGCATATCTGTTCAAGAAACTGCGGAGTTAGCTGGCGGAGGGCAGAGCGCGACATATGTCCGGGAACCGGGGGAAACTGCCTGGGAAATATGGGTATTGTCTATGGCAATGGCGAAAATATTCGGCCACACGGTCTTCAATCCTCCAATTGGTATACCCACGACGTTCATGATTTCCTCCAGTGAGGTCAGCCACCGTATCTATAACCTTGGTACTTCCTGGTCTCCTATTCTCAATCGTACGACCCGTGGGAAGACATGGTCTTAACTAGGCAGGGAGAGGCCTTCATTACAACGATTCATCGCATGAAAAATGAGTCGCTCTCCAATCCCTTTCAGATGCCGTAAGACCGCCCTTCGGAATTGTAAGGAGTCCCCCGCCTCCAAGGACGGGGGGCTTCGCTAACCCACCTCTCATCATCTGATCGCTCTCGCTACTCATTGTTTGACGGCGTATGGCGGGGACCATGCCGGAGGCACCACGACCATCGTGTCCTGCGGAGCGGTCTTTGTGCCCAGCGACGCCAGCCAGAACACGAACAGAATGGTCATCCAAAAGAACAGGACGTTGAACGAAATCATGTTGGCGGCAAAGCCCACGGTATGGGTGTACGCCCACGGAGAGTTGTCGCGCATAATCTCGTTGATGTGCCAGAACAGACGCACCGACGAGCGGATGTAGCCCATCAGAGCCATCATCCACGTAAACTCCGTCGCGAGCATAATGAGCGCATACTGAGAGCGCACGGTCATCCGCCCCCATTCGACGGGCCCCTCCCGCTTAGCGCCGCGGAGCATAACGAGGTTGATAGCCGTCATGAAGAAGAGGCACGAGAGCGTAGATGCGACTTGCGGCACAGAGAGCCCGACCCGCACGTTGGCGGGGATGTAATACCCGTACACGGACAGCCAAATGATGTTGATATAGGCCATCGTGAAAAACGTTCCCATGAAGATGTTGCCGAATTTAGCCCACGACACGGTCGGAATGCTGTTGCCGCGTTGGTACCAGATGAAGCTCAAGACCGTCGTGACGATCATGACGTTGATCCCACCGTTTTTCGCCGACATGACCCCGAAGTTGCCGAGTACCGGATGTTGCTGACCACCCATCGCTTTGAGCTCAGCCGGCGTCATGACCATCGTGTGCGGCGTGATGAACACCAAGAAACCCGCCGCCATCAGGAACAGCAGGTATTTCACGTAGCGTAGATACTTTTCGGCCCCGCGCATGCGCAACATGCACTGCCAGAGGTAATAACTGGCTGTGAGAAAGAGGGCTCCGATCATCGTCGCCTGGATGATGAACAGCCAGGCCAGCAGGCCTCCCATCAATGTGATTCCCATCTGTTGTCGGTACGCATAGACTTCCCGCATCAGCCAGTAGCCGGCAAACGGGAGCGGAATGAGAAACAAGACCGCGATGAACATGGCGACGTAGCCCATCCAGTCATAGTGCGCTCGCTCGTCGTTGGTCTTTGCCGCCAAAAACCGGTAGGCGGCGTAGGCGGCGACGACGCTTCCACCGAACGCCATGTTGCCCAGCATTCGGTGGAGGTTCAGCGGATTCCAGAGCGCCGTGTGGATTACGTGCCAGATGTTGCCGAGGTAGCGACCTTCCTCGTTCACACCGGCCGGGGACATCATGAATCCGATCCAGCTGTTGGCGAGGAACATCAGGACGGTGCCGACGATGTTCAGCACGACCGCCATGCTCAGGTGAATCCATTTCAGAAACCCTTCGCTCATCTTGTCCCAACCGTAGTAATAGATGTACAAAATACCGCTCTCCGCGACGAACAGCAGCGCATAGAGATGCATGACGGGCCGAAAGATACCGGAGAGGTAGCCGAAGAAAGAGGGATATAACGTGATAAATGTGAATAAGAGAATGCCCCCGAGAATCGCGGTCAGCGAATAGGCCGTGAGGCTGATCTTGATGAAGTCGTAGGCTAGCCGGTCGTAACGTTTGCCGAGAGTTCGATCCTTGGTGACCACCCCGAGGAACTCGATGATCATGCAAAAAATCGGAACCGCCAACACGAAGCTCCCGTAGTACAAGTGTTGCTGGTTCGCAAACCAGATCAGCACACGACTTTCGAAGTTGTACCGAGGATAATGATGGCTGTCGTCGGATGTTTTGGGGGCCGGCTGCCCGCTCACGATCCCCTCGGTTTTATAGTAGACATCCCTCCCTGTTTGAGTCTTCGACTCTGCATCGACGGTCGCTGCGGACTCCGCCGCCCAAATCTGTGTCTCTACGACTACGGACTGAACCAGCAAAATCGATAGGACCAAGAGCCAGGGGATCATGATCCAGTGCCTGCTCCAAAACGATCGCTTCGACAAGCGTGTCATAGCCTGACCCTCCTCGTTGTTGTCTCGGGGCACATGAATTACCGCGAGAGCAGTCTTACTGGAGGAGCAAGCAACCCCCGTACCTCTCGACTCAACCAGTGTTCATAACGACAAGCGCTTGAGTTATCGAAGAGAAACGAAATTGCGTCGGTCATCACGCCTGCACGTCGTGTGTCGTCGACCGCGAAGTATCGTGAAAAACAGCGAAGGGTCGCGATGGAGAATTGGAAACGGAGTAACAATGAATCTCAGCCTGCTGCGAAGGAAGTGTAGATCAACTTCCTTCGCAGCACGAAGCCCGTACAACAGATGTGCTTGTCCTACTGAATCGCGGACACACGGCTCAAGCCTAGGCTTGAGGTTGGGGGTGCCGCATCAGTCCGTTTCATTGAAGGGGTAACCCCGGCAAGAGGCAGGATGCGCTGGTCACCGGATGGCAATACCCGCAGGTAGCCCCATTGTCCAGACTGGGAATAGGGCAAGCGCTGATTACTCCAGACATAGTCTCCTTGCATGCGGAACGGACCACCGGCGCTCGGAATAAAGGCATCGATCGTTTCCGATCCGGCGAACTCCACGACACTGATCATGTCCGCCCCCTGCATGAACGGCTCGATCGGCCATTCGTGCCTCTCGACGCTGAACATGCCGTTCTGCTCGTTGCTCGCGCCGAACACATGGATACGCACCGGATCTCCCGCATGTGCTTCGATCAGGGGGGTCGCCGGATCCTCCGGTTTGTCGGCGACACAGGGCTGGAACATCTTGCCAAGCGTGCAGCCGTTTCCCTCTCGTAATTTGTACGGCTCCGATCGGTAGTTCACCGCTGTGAGACCGGCGGTATTCTGCACATAGGGCATGAAACTCGTTCCGATGATGTTATCTTCATCCTGGAAGAACAGGGCCACATCGCGGTAGTTCACCCGATGCTCATATCCCGCTATCGTCCGGTCCACGATGACGTCGGCCGTCCAACTGTTCTTGTTCGAAAGGTCCGCACCGGTCTTCGGATCCCGGTACTTCGCGCCCTTGGGGCCGATCACCACCGCCCCATAGAGACCGTTGCGCGGATGGGTCATCACATTGCCCCAATCCCACACCAGTGAGGCCGTTTCACCAAGGAAAGGATCTGCATAATAGGTATAAATCCGGTTCTCTCCCGGTGCGACCGTCTGCTCGCCGGGATTGTTGCCGACGTTCGCCCCCAGTGAATCCTTGGGATCAAACGCCAACCCGATAGCCGAGAAAGAAGCGCGCCCTTCTTTCATCCGGTTCGTGAGTTTCACCTTGATGCAGTCCCCCACATTAGCCCGCAAGGTGAGCGGCATCGGCTGGAGGCCTGTAGCGACCGTCGAGATTTCGTCCTCCAAGACATAAATCTTCGCGTGTGGATTCGTCAGCTGAATCGTCCGCTCAAAGTCGATCTCAATGGTATCGGGCGCTTTGGGGTTCAGCTTCATCGAGGGATAATCCATCGCCACGACGTTGAAGCTTTTCACCGGAGCCTCCGATGGGCACACTGCCAGCGGCTTCGGGATTTCATTTCTCCGGCTATAGCCGGCGGGCAGCTTTTGTAGGTCTGAGGCCTCCTTGTCCAGCACCCTCATGATGCCCCAGGCTCCTTCGGAGAACTTGGAAGCACGGCCGTTGAAATGGATATAGTCGCCCGGTTGGAGCCGCGGACCGCCCGCTTGCGGCACTACCAGGTCGTAGCGTTCGGCAATGCCGATATGAATGGAGTTCTTCCGGTTCGCATCTCCTGCATACCGCTCGGTGAGATATGTGTGACCGGAGAGCGTCCAGACCATCGTCTCGTTCGCCATGGTTTGCAGCAGACGGAACACCACCGTGTCTCCTAGGTAGGCCCGCACCATCGGCGTATAGGGATCGCCGTGGACGACGCTGCTGAAGAGCCTCGAGGCATTCGGATTGGCCGTTAGACGGCTGGAGATTGGCTCGGCTTTGAAGTTCAAGCCACCTCCGGTTGTATGGGTCCCGCCATTGAGGAAGGCCATCGGCGTCATCGGTATGATTTCGGGCATTGGAAACGAAACCGTTTTGCCAGCTTCCAGGGCCACTTCGATAGGCTGCCCCGGAGGATTGCCTGCCGTGACGATGTTGACCGTATGCGGCACCGTGTCATTGAGCTGCACCATCAACTCCCGGAAGCTGCCGTTCACGCCATGCCCAACAGGCTCGGTCGTACGGATATCGGCAATCGGTCCGCTCCGGATCTGCTTCCCGGTCTTGGGGTCATGATAGGTCGATCCGACGGGCTCGATGATGATCGTGCCGAACCCTCCATGCGGCCAGGTGACCCGACCGAGTGCATGGTCATGCCAGAAAACCGTTCCGACGTCGGAATCGACCCAGAATCTCTGCCGGACGAACTCCACCGTCACGATATCCTTCACCGGATGACCGTGTTTCAGTGGCCGGAAGAGGGTAATTTGATTGCCGGTAACGGATTTTACGCGGCCGATCTCATTGCCTTCGACGTTATCCGCCCCGATCAAGATTTCGACATTGGGCTGGTATTGCGCGGCGTTCTTGACCGTAATGACCCGGTCGCCTTTCTTAGCTGGCTTGGTGAAAGTGGTATTCATCGGCAAGGGAAGACCTTTGTTTACCTTTTTTTCCAGCATCGTGAACGGACGCACGGATTGCTCATACGAGAATCCCGTAATGACCCCGTCCGAAGACTGGTTGTCGAACTGCAAGAAATGCCAGTGCGTATTGATCTTCGACGCATGGAAGTTGATGTGGTCGTCGTCCTCCCATTCGCTGGTCAACATCCAGTCGATGCAGTCATAAATATTGGCGCGCACGACCAGCGGATATTTGACGTCGCTCTTTCGAGCTTGAGCTTCTTCCTCGTGCAGCACGTAAATCAGCCCGTCTGCGTCCACGATCGCCGGTGTATCACCTTGCTTATCAGCCAGCTTCATCGGCGTCTTGATGAAGTGCACGTTGTATGTTTTCGATCCGGCGTTTTCAGGGCACATACTCCAGCGGCCGTTCTCCCCCGGTTTTGCCGGGTAAGAACTGGGCAGCCCATCCTCATCAAGATGAATCATATCCAGCCATGGAGAAGGATTATGATTCTGTGAGAACGGGACACGCCGCCCGAAGTGTGGCTTCAGATGAGGCCACGCGATTTTGCCCGTGGCCGACTCGAAAACAATGGGCAGACGCTGGCCCGGGGTCGCCGATTGGTAGCGGGGATTCGGAGTGGCATTTTCCCGTTCCGTCATCGCGCGATTGCCCTGCCAGGCCCAATCGAGGACGCTCGCGTCATACGAAAGCGTTTGCCCCTTTTCATCATCTTTGTGACCGGGCTTACCCTGAGGGGGCAACTGCATGGTCACCCAATCTTTGATCGTGACGACAGCCGGATCGGCCTTCCAATCGGTCTTGCCTTTCTCGACGATCCTGAACTGCTTGCCGAACCAGTCAACCGTCTGACCGATCAGCTCATCCGAACCCACTCCGTTCTTCAGTCGGCCTGCTCGATCAGGAAGCTCGCGAAGATCAGGCATTACGTCGTTGTGGCGCTCTTCTTGTTGCAGCGTGTTGTACACACGCCAGTAGCCCCACATGCCGGCGATATAGTGATGGGCAACATGGCAGTGAAATAGAAAATCGCCGGCCAATTGCTGGCAAAGGCCCGACCCGCATTCCGTTTCCAGATCCATGGTCTCTGAGGGCCCAATGACTTCGACATCCACTCGGTCGGACTTCGTGCGAATGACTGGGTATTTGACCGGTCCGTTCTTAGCGGTGTGCCAGAGCGGCATTTCGTCGATGGCACGGGGACTGCGCGGCCAACGGATGGATCCGCCGTGGGGATGGTGGGAATGAAACACTTCCGACCCTCCATGTACGAGTCGAAACTTCGCCGGATCGCCTAAATAGCTGCGCGGGATGGTTGTGGCTGGGTCACCGAACGTATACGCGCTATAGGCCATCGACTCATCTTCAAATCCGAAATACTCGTGTTACGCCTGCATATTGTCGACGCCGAAGGGCTCGCTCCGGTAATTCAGCGCGCGGGCCACCGGCCGATAGACGTCGGTCAGGGGATCCCGCTGCGGAAGGAAATCGCCTTTCTTGTTGAGCGGACGGAACGCCTCATCGCCGACTTCATGGTAGATGATGACAAACTCCCGAAAATCCGGACCCGTACCGTTCTTGATGATCGCC
Source organism: Nitrospira sp. UW-LDO-01 (assembly GCA_002254365.1). GTDB lineage: Bacteria > Nitrospirota > Nitrospiria > Nitrospirales > Nitrospiraceae > Nitrospira_D. The sequence continues at coordinate 17,818 of NIUT01000098.1, read as the reverse complement.
TGCCACCCGCTCTTCATGGTCGTCGGTTCCCCAGTCCCCAACGGATCGAGGTACTCGGATCCTTTCGGCTCGATCACGAATGTGCCGAAGAGGCCCATGACCGTCAATTCCCGGTCATTGCTGTACGAGTGAAACTGCCGTCCGCCTTCCTGCTGGGTCGGTGGGATGTACCACTCCAGTTCCACGGCTTTTTCTTTGGTCGCGATGCTGTCCGGATTCGTCGTGGTCGCCGGCTGGCCGGTTGATGCGATTACCATGCTGGAACCGTGAACGTTGAGACTGACCTCTTCGCCGCCCTCCAACTGATTGCGAAGTGTCATCTTGACGCAATCGCCCTGATTGCCTCGGATGACCAACGGTTGAATCCACTGGCTTTGCAATCCGTTCTTCACCGCCCCGGGATCATAGCCGTCCTTTTCGCGGGACTCGCGGTTCTTCGCTTCCTCATCGCGCACCTTGTCGATATGCTCGGTGAGTACGTACATGTAGCCGGGATAGAAGTCGAGCCACATGTTAAGCGAGATTTCAACGTTGATCGCAGAGATATCGTACTGCCGTATCGGTGCCGCGGCAGGACAGTGCCCACCCAGAGTCGAGACCGGCTCCACGCCGGAATTCGACATGAGCAGTACATCTTGCCCGCCCGCGCCGTACTGATGCATCATGTTCACGTTGTTGAAGTAGCCGTCGGTCCGTTGGACCTGCGTATCTTTCTCCATTTGTTCCATGATGCGCCGGTGCTGACGTTCGACCATGGCGGTCCGTTCCGGCCGCCCTTCCAACGTATCTTCGACGATTGTTTGACCCTTGAGCTGCTCGGCCCAAGGTGTGGGCTGATGGGTCATGGCGTGAACAGCAGGTGTCATGTTCTGTTCTGCGCCGGTTTCATGATGAGGAAGAGATGTTTCCGCTTTTATACTTCCTACGTCGAGCAGCGCTGTCAATATCAGACCACAGACAGACCAGCTCACGAGCTTCAGCACCCCTGCTTGTCGCTCCTCACACCAATATCTTTTCCTGTGCATCGGCCATCCTCCTTCACCTGGATATAGAATCACCGGCCTCATCTTGTAAAAGCCGGATGGGGCCTCTCAAGACCCAACGCAACTGCCATGCCCCTTCATCTCGCGCTCGCTGTTGAGCGAATCGAATGAAATTTCAGCGTGTTTTGTTGTCCCGAGCGGTCAATACTGAGGCGTAAGAAATCGTGATCACGAATAGTCGTGGTCAATCGAGCGAGAAAGTCGCGATATAAAGCGGTTAGGCGTTGCCTGAGGAATGCATGGGTGGTTGAAGATTAAAGCCGGCCGTTCGGCTGATTCCCAGTTTCTTCATACGACTCCTGAGCGTACTGGGGTTGAGACCAAGTCGAGTTGCAGCGCCATACGGACCGTAGATCCGCCCTTGGGTCTGCTCCAACACACATTTGATATGCTCGCGCTCGACGTCTTGAAGATTGCTCGGCGGAGGCACGTGCGTCATGAATGCAGAAGGGATGAGGAACTGGTCGTCGATATCGACGACCGACGAGCTTGATAGGATCACTCCTCGCTCAATGACGTTCTGAAGCTCACGCACGTTACCGGGCCACGAGTAGCGCAACAACCGTTCGATTGTGCTCTCACTCAATTCGAGCAGAGGCCGTTTCAGTTTGACCCGGCAACGTTCGAGAAAATGTCGGGCTATGAGAGGGATATCGTCGGGTCGTTCCCGCAGCGGAGGCAAAACCAGCGGGAACACGCGCAATCTGTGGTACAGGTCCGATCGGAACCGCCCTTCTTCGATCGCCGACAGCAGATCGACATTCGTGGCTGCGACAATGCGTAAATCCACCGGCACGGAGTGGGTTCCCCCGACCCGATCGATCTCTTCGTTTTCCAACACGTGCAGTAGTTTGACTTGGGCTTCAACAGGTAGCTCGCCGATCTCGTCGAGGAACAGCGTTCCACCGTCGGCCAGCTCGAAGCGGCCGATCCGCCGCTGGTCGGCTCCCGTAAACGCCCCCCGTTCATGGCCAAACAATTCACTCTCCATGAGACCCGTCGGGATGGCCGCACAGTTCACGCGGATGAAGGGTTTGTTTCGGCGCGGACTCAACTCATGGATCGCCCGGGCGAGTAGTTCCTTCCCGGTTCCCGTCTCTCCTGTGATCAACACCGTCGTCGAGGTCGGGCCGACGGCCTTCACCTGGCTCAGAGTCTTGCGTAACGCGTGACTTTCTCCCACTATTGGCCCGAAGTTGTGCGTGAGCTTGATCTCCTCGACCAGATAGGCATTCTGGTGTGCCAGTTGCCGACGCAACAAGTCGATCTCCTCATAGGCCTGCACGTGCGCGATCGCATAGGCGATCTGCGTCGCGACCTGGCAGAGAAATTCCACATCGTCGTGGTCCGGCTCCCCTGATTGAATGCTTCCGATGTTCAACGTGCCCAGACACCGCTCACCGGTCAGCAATGGAAGATTGATCATCCGTCCCAGCCCTTCTTTCCAATACAAATCATCCTCGCTGAAGGGCCGTTCCATCTTTAGGTCGGGTCGGATGTGCACGCGGTGATTCTTGTAGACCCAGCCTACAGCGCTGCCGACCCGAGGAATCACGGCGTCGCGCTGCAATACACGGGCGGGCAGGCTGGTCTCGACAGCGTAGAAGTGGAAGGAGTCGGACTCCGGACAATAGAGGGTAATACCCGCGCGCTCCCATGGCACCACTTGTTTGATCTGTCCGGCTATGGCCCGCCAGAGGCTGTCCGTGTCCCGCTGCGAATTGAGGACATTCGTCACTTCAAGCAGAGCTCGGTAGTTGAGATCAATGGGATGCATGGAACAGGTTCCCTTCGCTGATCCGCTGGGTACCTGCGGACAATGCGCGAATTCCTGCCCGTGAGGGTTCGCAGCTCCTCAAAAATACATACCAGACGGCTTTCGGCAAATTCAATCCGCCGTTGAGTTGCCTGACCTCCTTGACCATCGGTACCAGACTCTAGGCTCAGAAAGTTGAGGATCTCAATCTCTTCTCCGTCAGAGATTCTTCCGCAGCCGCACGATCCGCCCATAGATGCGCTATGGAGGCCTGGATACAGGCCTCTGCGCGGTTTCTGGGCGGGGCCTAGTTTGTGATCTTTATTCCTATCGCCACCGTGGGAGCACGTCGGTATCGTCTCTCACGAACGTCCTGGCGGGGCATTCGTAGCTTGTTTGTGGGATCTGCCTGGCAATACATCAAACTCTATCTCGCCGGCGCACTCTTGAATGTGATCACGGTGGGGACGTACTACCCATTTTATGATGCCCGCGGCCAGACCTTTCTCATTTCCCATTCCCATGTCGGCAATCAGTCGTTTCACTTTGACGGACAGGGCCGGGATTTGGCGAAGGACTTCTGCCTGGCTGTTTTGCTCACCCCGTTCGCATTCGGGTTGAACTGGTTTTGGCACAGCGCAAAGCGACAGCGGTATTACTGGGAACACACCTTCTTCGCCGAGAGCCGATTTGCCTTCACGGGAACCGAGGGGGAGTTGTGCCGCCTGAAACTGGCGAATGTGTGTTTGCTCGTGTTCACCTTGGGGTTTGCATGGCCGTGGACCACCATTCGGAATGCACACTTTATCCTGGACCACTCGACCTTCACGGGGCCCGCCAATCTCGATACACTCATTCAGGTGCTGCAATCGGCGTCGACAACAGACTTTTCTGGGGCGATGGCCTATGGATTAGAGGGGGCGCGCCCCTTAGGTCGGTTGCAGTACGGTCGACAATTTGAAGAGGAGGCTGATGCACTGGGCATCTACATGCTGCAGGCCGCTGGCATCGATCCGCAAGACATGATCGCTTTTTACCAGATCATGAATGAGAAGACCCTCAATCCATCTGGCGTCTGGGCCTACCTCTCGACTCACCCGTCCACAGAGGCCCGCATTCAGCGGTTAGCCTTGTTGAGCTCTAGCAGTCTGCTGAAAAACCCTCTGCTCATCCTTCGAGCGCCTCAGGATGAGCGAGAAGAGCATTGAACCTATGAGAGTTTCCCGTTCGTGCTGAGCTTGTCGAAGCACATATGTTGAGTTTTTCAGCAGACTGCCAGAGCCTCTACGAAATCAGCCACTTTCTTGCCAGATATTGTATTGGGTCAGTACCCGCTCAATATGTGATGAGCTGTCTCATCTAACGGCGGACCCTGCCCAGAGTACGCCATAACCTCCATCATGTACGAATGGGTTTCGTTATCTCCCCAACCGGTAAATAAAAGTCGCTCGCCGACCCGATGTCTGTTCGGATTTGCGGTACCGATAAACCCGTCCAGAATTCGTTCTGTGGTCTAACCCTAAGTAGTTTGCGGATGCTCAACCCTGAGTCTTCCTGAAACCTCCAGCCTGCAGCGGTGGGAACATGGTGGCGAGGAAGGTATTAGTGAAACCGTCACATTAACCAAATCACTTCGCCGAGCAGAAAGCAAAGACGCGAGAAAGTGGCTTGTGGAGGAGTGTCGCGTGTTGATGGTCAGTTAAGCCGAAGGTGTTTGCTGACTAAGCGCCGGCAGTCGCAGAGTGAAAACGGAGCCCTTGTTGACTTCACTGGTGACGGAGATGCTTCCGCCGTGGGTTTCCATGATTTCCTTCACAATGGGGAGCCCAAGACCCGTCCCGGCGGCATCTTTCGCCCGCGCCCAATCAGTTCGGTAGAAGCGCTCGAAGAGATGCGGGATATTCTCCGGTTCGATGCCATGGCCGGTATCTTCGACGGCGATGGAGACCTCACGTCCAACTGTCTGCAGACGAACGGTCACGGATCCGCCTGAAGGTGTGTACCGTAGCGCGTTGTCCAGCAGGTTGATCAGGGCTTGCTTGAGCCACTGTGCGTCGCCGAGCACAGACGGTACCGGTTGAGGCTCGAACGTCAACGTGATCTGACGGTCATCCGCCAAGAGCATCAATTCATCGATGAGCTCCTGAATCAACGGCTCCAACGCAAGCGGGAGGAGATTGACGGGCGGCTTGCTACTGGTGAATTTCGCCAGGGTCAGCAAGGGGCGTGTTAAGGCGATGAGCCGGTCGACCTGTTGGAGGTTGTTGAGCAGGACCTCATGATACTCTTCGGTAGTCCTGGCTTTCATGAGGGCCACTTCCAGATTTCCCTGGAGGATGGTCAAGGGTGTTTTCATTTCGTGGGCGGCGATTTCACAAAAATTTCGCTGAACTTCACTCCCACGCTGAAATTGATCCAAGACAGAATTCACCGCCTGGGTGAGTCGCCGAAATTCTCGATAGGGTGAATCGAGCGCCAAGCGTTTCCCCAGATCGGCTTCCGACATGGTCTCGGCTCCTTTGCACAGCGTTTCGATCGGAGCCAGCACTTTTTTGGCCAGCCAGAGGCTTCCTACCCAAGCCATAAACAACGTGGCGCCGGATCCAAGGCTGAGTAAAAACACGAGCCCACGGAGCGTTTCATGATGGTGCAGCAAGGATGTTTCCGCCTGCAGCACGTACCGGAGGCGACCACCCTGTACGACAAGAGGGAGGAAGAGATGTCGAGCAGGGGTGCCGTCCGGCGCGGTCAGTGTGTCGAAGACGAGGGTTGAAATCCGAACTCGCTCCAGTACGCGGGGAGACAGCGAGTCTTGTGGGGAAGCATGGGGACTGCTCCACAGGAGTCGGCCGTCAGTCGAAAAGATTCGAAGGGCGTGCGTGACATCGGGCAGCACATGCTGTTCCGTCGGACTTTGGGTCAATTCATTCGTGGGGGCAATGGTACGGTCATGCCGTTCGAGGATATCCGGATATTGCTCAACAAACTCGGCCAGACTCTCCGCCAGGACCAGCAGACGTCCGTCGACGAACCGTTGCAACAGCGTTTCACTGGCGGCATACACGAGCCCGGAAAACAGGAGAAGTCCGGCCATCAGGACGAAGGCGGACCAACTGATCAGACTGCGCAACGATTTCATGTGGAGGCGTCCGGCTCTTCTAGCATGTACCCGGCGCCGCGAACCGTGGCGATCAAAGGAGGGGAATAATCTCGATCAATCTTGGCACGGAGGGCGCGGATATGGGCGTCGACGATATTCGTCATCGGGTCATAACTGATATCCCACACATGCTCGATGATCGCCGTTCGAGTAAGCACACGATTCTTGTTCCGCAGTAGAAATTCGAGGAGCGCATACTCTTTATTGGTGAGGGCAATTTCATGACCGGCTCGCCAGACACGGTGTGCAGCCGGATCTAATCGAAGATCGGCTGCCTGAAGATGGGCAAGTTGTTGGGAGTTGCTTCGCCGCAAGAGGGCTCGGACCCGGGCGAGCAATTCCACGAATGCGAACGGCTTCTCCAAAAATTGATCCGCACCCGTATCATAGGCAGAAACTTTCGTTTCAACCGTGTTACGCGCCGTCAATAGGAGCACGGGGGTGGAGAGGCCTTTGTCACGGATCCGGCGGCAGACAGTCAGACCGTCCAGTTTTGGCAGCATGATGTCGAGAATCACGAGATCGTAGGGGTTGTCCAACGCCAGTGCTAAGCCCGCTTCACCGTCATTGGCCACATCGACAGCATGCTGCTCTTCTTTCAATCCTTTTCGGATAAACTGAGCCAAATCCGCATCATCTTCGACTAGTAGGATTCTCATCGCCTACCTCTATAGGTGAACCGGACAGACCAGCAATGACGGAGGCGGTCGCTTAGCAGAGGCTACTTTTGCAATCGGTGACCACCAGGTTTATCGCCTTTTCATCGGCATCAAGCTCAAGAGTCAACCAGGCGATCCCCACCGCTCGCTCATCTTGGTGAGCTCCACCACTGCCTTCGAGCAGGCTGACCACATAATAGCGGCCTGCGGGAACTTTCGTGAACCAAAAGTGACCGGTCGGGTTGGCTCGTGTCACACGTAGATAGGGAAGCAGGCGTTTGTCCGTCAGCACGTGGTCCATGACTGTCCGAAGGCACTCGACCACCGAGCTCTGAGCCGTAGGGACTTCAGTGGACGACGATCCACTCTTTGAGGGACACGCGCTTTCCCTTACTTGCTTGTCGAACCACGCGCGAGTATAGGATGAGGTAGGAATCAACACAATCGATGCACCGGCTTGCGTGACGGCTTTGCCTGAAACGGCACGCAAAAACACCTGTCCTGCCGCGCTCCCATGTCCTTTGGCTTTGTAGGCGAATAACTCTTTCTCATTAAAGGTCGATGGATTCGGAGGGCTCGGGGCAGCGGCTTCTGCTGAGGCCACGAGCGCGCAGCCTATCAGCAGGAAGCAGGCCAGCCAGTATCTCAAATCACAATGACACCGTATCATGTCGATGACGCCGTAGCTGACTCGTCCTGGGCAGTGAGAACCGGGAGCGCCTTGTGTTTGAGGGCACGACCTTTGTCGGGAGTTGGATCCGTAATCACCCCGTACACCTCGCGACCTTCGTGACCCTCCGGCAAATATTCCGTAATCGGCATTCCATCTTCCCGCACAAACAGGAGGCAGTGACAGTATTTGTAGATCTGCATTTCGTCGCACGCGCAGATCCAGCGTCGGAGCTTGGCTTCGGCCTCTTTGTCCTTATAGAAGTTGCATGGACAGAGCGGTTTCCCTAGTTCATCGATATGGGACGCCAATCCCTTGACCACCGCTTCCGTCACGGCGGCATTGGGATGCATCGTCGTTCCACTTTTCTCTGCAAACCCCGTGATGAACTTCTGGATTTTCTCGAGGCTTTCTGGTGTCGGTTCCGCCATGGATCTTCTCCTGTGAGCCACAATGGGCAGAACCGCTAGTTTACAAGGATAATTCGCTCCTTTACAATCCGCCCTTCACGCTGATTCTGGTAGTAAATCATGACGGACGTGTCGAGTCGACAGATTTTGCGAGACCGGTTGGCGTCGGAGTTGGGTCCGACGGTTGCGGAAAGTCTTGTGACGCGTTTGGTCCATGAGACGGGCAAACCAGACGTGTGTGCACAGGTCCTGACGCTCTTGAACGAACTCGAGGAGTTTTCCCCCAAAGCCGCCTGCGCGGCGATAGGAGCACTTCCGGAACTGGACCGAAGGAGCGGACTGTCACCTCTCATATTGTGGCTGGACCTTGGCATTGCATTAGCGGAATCATCCGGCGCATCCGCACTCAAGTATTTCAAGGAAAGCCCGTTGGTCCTTGGACTGATTGAACAGCCTGAGGCCCGATCCGAAGTCTTGACGATCGGTCTTGAGATTGCTGAACAAGATGCCAACGTCACACTGGAGTTCATGCGCCAGGCTCCACAAATTGTCGCCTCTGTTCCCTCCGACCAACTGAGACGGTGGCTCGACGTTGGGATTGAGCTGACGCACATCAATGTCGTCGTCGGACTTGAGTTTATCCACCACATTTCCACCTTGGTGTCCGTGCTTTCGCTCGAATACGTGCGCAGCTGGACGATGCTGGGAATGAAGCTTGTGGGTACCAATAGTCTGGGAAAACCGGACTATATGGCGACGATGGAATTTCTCAGGACCAGCCCGATGATCCTCAGAGACATTGAGGACGAGGCCGTTCGCGGGCGGGTCATAGCTCTGTGTCTCGCGCTCGCAGACCATTCACCGGAGTCGAGTCTCACGTGGCTTGCCGTATCGCCGGAGGCGATGCGGGTCCTGCCGTCACTGGAGTGGCGGATCAAGGTTTTGCAATACGGGGTCTTGCTGGCCGAGAAGGACGCCGAAGCGACTGTCCAGTATCTTCGTCGAGCTCCGGAACTCGTGGGACTCATCGGGGGCGGGCCCGAAGCGGCCGCGCGATTTGAGAATTGGTTCAAAGCCGGCATGGAGGTGCTCGCGTATAGTCCGGACGGGGCCCGAGCCTATTTTGCGGCGGAATCACAGAAGGCTCTTGGTTCAGTTGAAGTCGCATTGAGCGGTGTCCCCTTTCGACAGGTTGCACGAAGGGTCAAGCTGTTCGTACAAGGACTCTGCGGAACCGAGGTTGCCGTGGCGGCGCTCCCAGATTCTGTCACTTCCCAAGCTCGCGCGACGGTCAGTGCCGACGGTCGGACCATTTCATTGCCGGCGCTGCTGCGTCGATATCCAACGGCTGTGGAGAACGAGCGCTTGTATGTCGTGATGGCGGCTCATGAGGCCGGGCACTTGGAGTTTGGTACGTACGGACTGAAGCTTGAATCGCTGGCGGATCTTGTCGAAACGGTTCAGCGCCGGTATGGTCAGTCAAAGAGGGGAAGACCCGATACCTTCGCAGCCCTCTTGGAGTGCTACCCGCATCCCGCTCTTGCCCGAGACCTCTGGACCGTCTTGGAAGACGCACGCGTTGAGTATCTGCTGCAAACCGAATATCCAGGCCTTCGGCCTGACCTCGTGCGGCTGGCAGGCGAGGCGATCACGCCGCGTGATCCGGCCCAAGGGGTGACCGCGAAAGAACTGATAGTTGATTGTCTCTTGAGGCTCTCCACGGGTGAAGCAGAAGAAGCTGTCGTACCCAAGGCGGTGCGGGAAGAAGTGTCGCTACTGTGGGGCATGTGCCAGTCCGTTTTAAAGCCCACCGCAGTAGCAGAAGACACGGTTCGTGTGGTTGATGCCGTTTATGTTCGCATGGAAGAGCTACTGGTGGCTCGTGGCGAGATGATCACCGTGGAGCAGCAGGAAGAAGCAAAGGAGCTGGAACCACAAGAGACACAACCCAAACAAACGGGCGAGACCTACCAAGCTGTGGCGGAAGTAGCCTATCGCGGTGCGATGCATCCGGAGTTCGTCACGTGGAGTGAGGAGCGCGTCGAAGGGCAATCGGTGGAGTCGGACCCACTGCCGAGCCAAGGCAGACTCAGCGATCAAGAACGTCGGGCATCTGGGATCATGGGTGGTGGGCGCTCATTACAGTCGGTCGTGGAGGAGTGTCTCGCGGTTGAAGGTGAGCGGCAACCCCTTCAGGAGGCGGCCTCTCAAGACGAGCGGGTGATCTTCTATCCAGAGTGGGACTGTCGAATCGACGACTATCGGCCGAATTGGTGCCGTGTCGTGGAAGGGCCGGCTGAGCGCGGATCGGATGAATTCGTAGCGACAACGCTCGCCGCTCGTCAGAGCACGGTCAAGTCTCTGCGCCGATTTTTTGAGCAGTTACGTCCTGCTGCGTTCCGCCGTATCGCGGGACAAATGGATGGGGAAGACGTGGATCTCGATGCCATCGTCCGACGGATCGGAGAACAACGGGTCGGGGTCGAGGGAGACGACCATGTGTATATCAGGCGGGAAAAGCACGAGCGCGATGTGGCGGTCGCCTTCCTGGTCGATATCAGCGGCTCAACAAGTCGCACGCTCGACAACGGGCGGAGGGTGATTGATATTGAAAAGGAAGGACTCGTGCTGCTCTGTGAAGCCCTTGAAGCAGTCGGCGATCAATACGGCCTCTATGCCTACTCCAGCCAAGGGCGCGCACACGTCGAGTTTCTGACGATCAAGGACTTTGATGATCGGCTGGGCGCGGCGACGGCTCACCGGCTAGGAAGCGTGGCCCCTCGCCACCAGAACCGAGATGGGGCAGCCATCCGCCATGCCACGGCAAAATTATTGGCGCGCTCGGTGAAAACTCGCATCCTTATCTTATTGAGTGACGGACGGCCGCTAGATGAGCAGTACAAAGACGACTATGCTTTGGAAGACACGAAGGTGGCACTCCGAGAAGCCAGGCAACGGGGAGTCGAGACGTTCTGCGTGACGGTTGACAAGGAAGCCGACAACTATTTGCGCCGCATGTATGGGGAGGTACATTACCGTGTCATCGACAGCATCGATGCCCTTCCCACCAAACTGCCAAGGATCTACCAGCGATTGACGGCGTAACGGATCACGAGCATGACAAATTCAATCGACAGGCCCACGGTTCCTCCATGGCTTTATAAGCTGTTCACGGGCCATCAATACCCCTATGTGCGCCGACTTGCCAAGTTCGGTCAGACCGTGAAACCGGGTGAGGATCGCCCGGAGCCGACGAAGGACATGATCGAGACCAAATTCTGGGAAGTCTATCCACGTTGTCGGGTGAAAGTATTACAAGAAGTGAAAGAAGGCATGATCGTGGTCTTTCATGATCTCGGTGAGTATCCCCCGGGTAGCTTTCAGGCTCTTGTGGACAATCCGGAGGAGTTTCTGGCAAACACCTATGGCAAAAAGAAGATCAAGGTCAATTTCTACGACGACGATAATTTCGTGTGTACGATCAACTTCAAGGTTGCAGGCTGGACTGAACATGAACACGCGTGAAAGGTCAGAAGTGAGGAGTCAGGGGACGTTACGCTTCACGCTTCACGTTTTATGAGGTGGTAATGATGACACGATCGAAAATCACAGTGGTGGGGGCAGGAAACGTCGGTGGAACGACGGCGCAACGATTGGCCGAAAAGAATCTCTACGACGTCGTACTCGTCGATATTGCGCAAGGGGTTCCCCAAGGTAAAGCGCTCGATATTTCCCAGGCGGGGCCGGTCTGTGGGTACAGCACCCAAGTAGTTGGCACCAATGGGTACGCGGAGACAGCTGGGTCAGAGATCGCCGTGATCACATCCGGCATGGCGAGAAAGCCCGGTATGAGTCGCGACGAGTTGTTGGCGACGAACGCGAAGATCGTGAAATCCGTCGTTACGGAGCTGGTATCCCGGTCGCCAAACATTATCCTGATTCTCGTGACCAATCCCTTGGATGCCATGGTGCACGTGGCGCGTGCTGTCAGTGGGCTCCCCAAATCGAAAATCATCGGGATGGCCGGCGTATTGGACTCGGCCAGAATGCGCACGTTTATCGCCCAAGAACTGAACGTACCATCGACGGAGGTCGAGGCGATGGTCTTAGGGGGACATGGGGATACGATGGTCCCGCTGCCACGCTATACGACCGTGAAGGGAAAACCGGTATCCGAACTCATGTCGAAAGACAAGCTGGAGGCCATTGTCAAACGCACGCGTGATGGGGGAGCCGAGATCGTGGGCCTGTTGAAAACGGGCAGTGCGTTTTATGCACCGTCTGCCTCAGCCGTCGCGATGGTTGAAGCCATTCACAAAGATGAAAAGCGGGTGATGCCCTGCGCGGTGCTCTGCGAGGGTGAGTATGGCCTCAAGAACGTCATCGTGGGGGTGCCGACGAAGATTGGACGGGGCGGCGCCGAACAGATTGTGGAATACGAACTGACCAGCGAGGAACGAGCTGCGTTGGACGTATCAGCCAATGCCGTTCGAGAGCTCTGCAGCACGGTCGATCGACTGATGGCCTAAGAGTACATCTCCTCAACCAGGTATCGATGGGTTTGCTGGTCGCTACCTCATGTGTCGACCACGCCGATTCCTACGCTTGACATTCAGAGAAAAGCTGTCGTACAGACATCGCATAGACCGTCAACAGTTTTAACGAGAGGGAGCTATGAAATTTCTTGAAGATCCGATGCAGACGATGGGCGTGGGCTTTGCCATGACCGTCGTGTTGATCATGATATATATGGGGTTAACGGGTATTGGCGCAGGTGAGGCAGACTGGGGCCAGATCATCCTCCGCTGGGTGCACTTCCTAGCCGGCATCACCTGGATCGGGCTCTTGTATTTCTTCAACCTGATCAATGCCTCGTTCTTGAAAAGCCTGGATGGGCCGACGAAGAACATCGTGATACCGAAGCTGATGCCGGCTGCGCTCAATTGGTTCCGGCATGGAGCCACCGTGACGGTGCTGGCTGGCGTGCTCTTGTATGGCCACATGTATCACAAAGGTGGCACCGGAGCGGTGGCCTTAGCGATCGGTGGGTTGCTCGGCATCATCATGATGGGCAACGTCCACGGCATTATCTGGCCGAACCAGAAGAAGATTATTGCCGCTGTCACCGCAGCTGCGCAGGGCACTCCGGCGCCGCCCGAGATGGCGCAGTGGGGCCGCACAGCCTTGCTGGCTTCCCGCGTGAACTTCATGCTTTCGATTCCCATGCTGTTCTTCATGGGAGCCGGCAGCCACTTCCGATAGAATTTTCAGATCTTTCGCGCCGGTGGGGATATCCCCTACCGGCGCAGTTTCCATCACCTCGTTTTCATGTCTTCTGCCCCTCCTTGCCTAGGTTTTGACTAGGTCTCCTAGGACTAACTGGTTGAGATTCAGGCCCATTTACAACTGGTTGCCTTGACGGAGGAAGAGGCAGGGCCGTATAGTACTGCCTCTATTGTGAGGAGTGACTGGTAGGACAGCTATGTCTACTGCTACGGAACCACGCCTTGTTCAAAAGTTAGATGGGGCTCCCTGGGAGATTGAGGGGTACCTCAAGGTCGGCGGCTATGAGGCATGGAAGCGTTGTGTCAAGGAGCTGAACGCGGCTCAAGTCATTGATGAGCTGAAGAAGTCCGGTCTGCGTGGGCGGGGTGGAGCTGGGTTTCCAACCGGGATCAAATGGGACAAGGTTCTGAATCATCGGGTCAAAGAGCGATATTTTGTCTGCAATGCCGGTGAACATGAACCTGGTACGTTTAAAGACCGACATTTACTAAAAACGCTTCCGCACCAATTGATCGAAGGTTGTCTGATCGCCTCTTTCACGGTGCAAGCGAAAGCTTCCTTCATTTACGTGAACCATGAGTACCATGAGGAACAGCAAAATTTAAAGAAAGCCATCGCTCAAGCGAAGGCACATGGATTATTGGGGAAGAACGTCCTGGGCAGCGGTGTCGATATCGAGTTGGAACTCTTTGACGGTCATGGGAGTTATGTCGCCGGGGAAGAGACCGCGATGTTGGAATCGATGCAGGGCCGTCCCGCGATGCCGCGGCAGAAGCCCCCGTTCTATCCGACGGATTTCGGCCTCTATGGCAAGCCGACCCTCGTCAACAACGTGGAGACGCTGTGCAACATTCCACGGATTCTCTATAAGGGCGCCTCGTGGTTCACGCAGGTAGGGACGGAGAAGTGTCCAGGGACGATGATGTTTTCGTTGAGCGGATCGGTTAATCGACCTGGCGTGTATGAAATGCCCATGGGCGTAACTATCCGTGAGGTGATCGAACAATGCGGCGGTGGTGTGGCAGGCGGTCGCAAGATCAAGGCCGTGTTCCCAGGTGGTCCGGCTTTCCCAATGGTGACGGCGGATCAGCTTGATCTCATGATGGACTTCGATTCACTGAAAAAAGCCGGGACGGGGTTAGGTTCGGCTGGAATGATCGTCGTGGACGATGCGACGTGCATGGTGGCCAAGACGCTGCACTTTTCAAATTTTTTCAAGAATGAGAGTTGTGGGCAGTGTCCTCCGTGCCGTATGGGTACGAACAACCTGGCCATCTTGATGACCAAGATTGAATCCGGAGAGGGCACTCAAAAAGACCTCGACAGCATGTTGCAACTCTGTGGCTTCGTCAAAGGCACGGGGTACTGCACGCTTGTCACCGGTGCGTCGGTATTGGTGCAAAGCAGTTTGAAGCTGTTCCGTCACGAATACGAAGACCATATTCGGCTGCAGCGGTGTCCCTATCAGGGAACACCGCCTGGGATCGTCACCCATTCCTAGGAGGCGTCATGCCACGAGTGACGTTTCTTCACACGGACGGGCGAAGTGGAGAGGTTGACGAGAACATCTCGCTGCTTGATGCCGCCAAGGAATTGGGATTTCGCCTGAATCACGATTGCGGTGGGAACGCGTCCTGCACGACGTGTCGGGTCGAGGTGCAGATGGGGCAGGAGCATCTCTCAGAGATCGATTTCGACGAGCAAGACCTGCTGGACCGTGAAGCATTGACGGAACCATGGCATCGGTTGGCCTGTCAGGCTCGTGTGCTGGGAGACGTCGTGGTGCGCGTGCCGGAAGCCAAATGGGAGGAGCCGCAGCGAGCGGCATCAGAGGCAAGGGGTTGATATTGGAAGAAGAGGTGTTAGACTAACATTCTAGCCAGCCGAGCAGGCTGGAACGATCCATAGAGGAGGATGACAATGGTTAATATTACGGCGGTGGCGGAACAAAAAATCAAGGAATTGATGGCCGAGGAAAAGGATATCGTCGGGTTGCGAGTCTATGTACGCGGCGGTGGATGCCATGGCTATCAATATGGGATGGCCTTTGAATCCAAGATGGCCGAGGATGATACCATCATCGAAAAGGGTGAGGTGAAACTCATCATGGATTCACAAAGTGCTCCCTTGCTGCAGGGCGCGGAAGTGGATTACGTCGACAGCGTGCAGGGCTCGGGCTTTTCGATCAAGAACCCCCAGGCCAAAACGACGTGCGGCTGCGGCAGCTCCTTTAGCGCCTAAGCGTGGCTACGGGATGACCGTAGGAATGCCGATCATGAACTCTCCCGTCTAAGACTGCTCGAACATCGAGCAGTCTTAGCTTTTTCACCCACACCACGAGTCACCGGATTGAATGTCACAGCTATTTGTGACCAGACGCTATCGCTTTTGCGCCGCCCATCGGCTGCATACTGATCTCCTCTCACCTGAAGAAAACTGGGCTGCCTTCGGCAAATGTAATAATGCGAATGGTCACGGGCATAACTATGTGGTCCTGGTGACGATTCGTGCCGGAACGGGAGAGAGCACGAGCAGTCTGGATTCTCTTGACCGCCTCGTCACCGACACGATCATCGAGCGGTTTGATCATCAGGATCTGAACAGTGACCCGGCGTTCTCTGCATTGACCACGACGGGAGAGAATCTCGTCATGGTGATCTGGGGCATTCTGAACCCGCTGCTGCCTCCCGGTCGTCTGCGCAAAGTCGGGGTCATTGAAACGAGAGACAACTATTTTGAATATACGGGCGCCATCTAAGGCGAAGGGAAACATCGTGAGAAAGTCACCAAAACGAGCGAAAAGAGCGACATCGGTGGAAGACACAAACGGAAGTGGACGGCCTCCGGACTTACCGGTCCTTCAATCGCTGGTCACGGAGATGCTGCTCGCCCTCGGTGAAAAGCCCAGTCGAAATGGGCTGCTCAAGACCCCTGAGCGAGTGGCCAAAGCCCTGGCCTTTATGACACAGGGGTATCAGCGTGATATCGACCATCTCTTGAACGGGGCGCTCTTTCCGATCGAATACGATGAAATGGTCATCGTCAAAGACATCGACTTCTTCAGTATGTGCGAACATCACCTCCTGCCGTTTTTTGGCCGAGTCCATGTCGGCTATTTGCCCAATAAGAAAGTGGTCGGTCTCAGCAAGATCCCGCGAATCGTCGATATGTTCGCCAGGCGTCTGCAAGTTCAGGAACGGTTGACTGTGCAAATCGCGGAAACGTTGAGTACAAAGCTGAATGCCCATGGCGTCGGCGTCGTCGTGGAAGCCAGACATCTCTGTATGATGATGCGGGGAGTGGAAAAACAAAATACCATCGCTGTTACCAGCTCGATGCTGGGAGCGTTCCGCAGTCAATCACAGACACGCGAGGAGTTTTTGAAATTGATTCGGCGGGGGAGCGTCGGCGATCCAGAGTGATTTCTCGCAGGGCGTTGAAAAAGGCCTGCCACCTTCGTTCTCACATTGCTCAGCAGCTCACCGTACAGGAAGAGTACGATTCGCCCCTTCGCTTGCTGCGGCCTTACTCGTAGAACAGCGTGTCGTGGCGCGCCGGGGTTGGGTGGGTAAGGAACAAGGCCGTTTTGATCGCCCTGTTGGCCAAGTTACCGCGTGGCAGTCGAAACAAAAGCACGGACGATCTCATTGAACCGGTCAGGTTGCTCCAGGTTCGAGAGATGGCCTGCTCCCGGAATGATGGCCAGACGGGCATTGGGAATACTCTCCGCCATGAGCCGTGCATCGGCAGGTGGAGTCGGTGCATCCAGCTCACCGACAATGATTTGAGTCGGACAGTGTATCTGTTGTAGGAACGGGACGGAGTCAGGCCGTTGTGCCATTGCCATGAGATCTCCGGCAATGCCACTGACTTGGTTGCCCTCGATCATTCCGCGTACCCGTTGAACCAACTCCGGCCTCGTCTGGATCGTTCCAGGACTCAATAATTTCGGGATCATGATGTCCGCAATCGCGCTCGACCCCCGTTTGTAGGCAATCTGAGCCATCTCGAATCGTGCCCGTTTTCCATCCTCTGTATCTGCCTGAGCTCTTGTGTCGGCTAAAACCATGCCTTTCACGCGCTCAGCGTACTTTCGATAGAACGCAAAGAGGATATAGCCTCCCATAGAAAGTCCGACAAAGACAGCCTGCTTGATCGACAGATGGTCTAACAGGCCGCACACGTCATCGGCTGCTTGGTCCAGAGTATAGTGCCAGAGTGGCGCATCGGACTCGCCGTGTCCACGCAGGTCAATCGTCATCACGCGAAACTGTGAGGAAAGGGCGTTCTCTTGTTCCGTCCACATGCTGCGGTTAAGCGGGAAGGCATGAAGAAAGACGAGCGGAAATCCGCTTCCCTGATCATTGAAGGCGAGGGTCATGCCATTGACTTGAGCAAGCATCATTCAATCCGTCCCTGTCGAACGTCGTACCATCGGTTGCCTGCATGGTCAAGAGGTCATTTGCGCTGAGGTGCCCCGGCGTATACAATTCCCCCAGATTTGTAAGGAGTGAGATGACCCGCGCTCGTGATCAGGCCCCAGATCTATTCACCGTGCATCAGGAACAGGACGATGATGCTCCGCTTGCAGAGCGGATGCGGCCACGTGCGTTTAGTGATTTCGTGGGGCAAGACGACATCGCGGCAATGGATCGGCCGCTACGGCGGGCGATCGAGGGCGATCAGCTCTCTTCCGTCATCTTCTGGGGTCCGCCCGGGTCGGGGAAGACGACGCTCGCCCATCTCATCGCCCGGTATACGAAGGCCCAGTTTGTATCATTCTCGGCCGTGACCGGCGGTGTGCCCGAGTTGCGCACGATCATCAAGGCAGCCG
>NIUT01000097.1 GCA_002254365.1 Nitrospira sp. UW-LDO-01 | reverse complement strand
GTCTTTTATCAGGTCCACACGCAAGCCGTCGGTGCGCCAGTCGTGTTCAGTCTTCCACGCCCATGCCGATCACAATGAGCACCACATAGCCCTACTTCGTGCAGCCCTCGACGGGAGGCATCGCTCCTCCTGGCGCAATGGGAAACGCCGTCTGCTTCGCGTTGGCCAGTGAGCATGCCCCACCCACCGTTGCTGCGGTATTGCGCGCAGGGCAGTTACTTCAAAATCAACCAATGATAAAAAATCACGACTCCTTTGATTTAACTTCTCGGATTACGGAGATGGCACGCTGACGACACGGCGCACCGCCGTGTCGTCAGCAATCTACCAGGCGCCACGTTAGCAATGGCCTACACTGGCCAACTAACCGGAGCCATCTCTATCCTGCCCTTAATCATTTTCCTACTTTCAAGAGCCATCCGTCGCCGCGCTCACAGAGATTGGGGCCTTTTGCCGTAATAGCAACTCTGATGAAGGTGTCTTTGGCCGAGGCGGGGATCTTGCCGCTGACTAAAAACCCATCGAAGTGAGGCGTCACAGTGACCGGGACGATTTCGTCCTTGATCATCACTGTAATGGTTTTGGGAAACGTCCCCTTGGATGCCACAAACGAAAATGCCGATTGCGGCGCGACTTCTGTATTGTTGTCTGTTTGTGAGTATGGCTTCGGCATGAATGTGGAAAACGATACGACGCCGCAACCACCAGCGCTGCTGGAGCCGGGAGGGGGTGAATCATAGCCGGCCCCGACCTCGCCGATGTTGCCGAAGGCACTCAGTACCATAACGATCGCTAGGGCATATCGAATATTCACGATGACACCTCGTTGTTGATTGTTGATAGTGGCCGGGATGGTGGAGGCCAAGGAGTATGACCTATTGTGTAGTCCCGGAGAGACAAAAAGCAAACCTCTGATGACTCGCAAGGACCAGGGTGAGCGGCTTGCTCGTTGGGGTGGAGACCTCGCACGTGGCTGACGGGAGCATCGCGGGTCTGGCTGACTGTTTCCCTCGAACCAAGCCCCGACGGTGGCCAAGCTGCTGGCGAATGAAGCCGTGCCAGAGGATGCGACCTGTAGCTTCAGATGGATAAATATAGCGGGAGTCTTTTATTGCAGTCGCCGCGCAAGCTGTCGAGGCGCCACCGCAGTTCAGTTTTCCACGCCCATGCCGATCACGATGAGGACTGCATAGTCTTGCTTTGTGCAGCCCTCGACCGGAGGCATGGCACCTCCTGGCGCGACGGGAAAGGCCGACTGCTTCGCACTGGCCGGGGAGCAGGAGCCACCTGCTGCTTCCGGTGTATAGCGCGCGGAACGGCAGGCGAGGTGGGTGACATCATAGAGTGTCGCGCCTTGATTGAGCTCCCAGCGCCGGTCGCCATGACTGTCGGCGGGATGAATCGTCAGCACGGCTGTCACCTTGCGGGCGCCCGTGACCACATATTTCCCGGGAGGGAGCGGAACGGTCGGTTGCTCCATGATCAACCCATGTTCTTCGAGCCACCAGTCTGTCTCGTCGAATTTCCAGCGTGCTGGTGCGATGCCACCGGCCTCCTTCAATGATTGATAGCGGTTTAGCTTCACGCCTCGAGGCCCTGGATCCAGTGGCCACAGCCCCCACAATTGCGCGCCATTTCCGGAGGTCGCACTCGGGTCTCCCAATGCGGCGATGTACTGTGTCGGTATTCGCTTGAACTTCGTCTGGTTTCCATCCGCGGCGTGCACCGCCGGCGCCACGACCACGATCGTCAGCAGTAATGCCAGTACCAAACATGCGCGGCGGATTCCGATTGTGCTGAGGGTTGACATCATTGTGCGACATTCCTTTCAGGACGGTTCAGCAACAGTCCGATCACTCTTATCTTTTAGCAGGGCAGCTATCCCGATATCCAGGACGAGCTCACCTTCGTGATGTGGACCGATACTTCAGCGAGGACTTCTTGGAAAGCATGTAGAAATATTGTGTCACGGTAGAGGAAAGGGGTTTCAGCCCCGGTCTTCTGCTCACGGGGCTCACAGTTCTATCCATTCTTGACAGTCTGCCGAAATGCTGTGGTAAGGTGAATGACTTGTTACAACCATTTCCGGTCACGCAGGCCTAACTTATAGGAGGGGGAACGATGATGATCAGCAAAATCTCTCGTGGTGTCCTTATGCTCGGTGCGCTTGGGATGTTGGTGAGTGTTCCGGTGCTCAATGCGCAGCCATCCCCAGCCGGGAACGTGTTAGATTCCATTGCGCACGCGAAGGAGGCGGTGGAGCATGGCAAACAGGGGCACGCTGATGCCGTAGTGGCCCATGCGGAAAAGTCACGGAATCATGCCGAGCGGGGAGGGAAAAATCCCCATTTGGGCGAAGGGATCAAGCATCTGAGTGAAGCCATCGAACATGGAAAGGCTGGTCATGCCGACGTTGCCACGCAGCATGCCGAAGCAGCTCTGACGCATTTGAACGAGGCGAAGTAAGCCTCCACGCGATCCGGTGAGGGTGAGTTGAGATGAACGGGCAGGGGAGCAGTCCTCTGCCCGTTTCTGTTTGAGGAGGATTGTGACGAAGGCGGGATGGGGTAGATTGCAGCTCGGCTATTGTTGGGAGGAATCATTCAGCAACGCATTGTCGTTGGGGGAACAGGCATGAGTAAGGTGGTGGATGGTGAAGCTGAACGGTATTTCCTTGCAGGAGGGAGTAGGGGTACCATTTTTCAGGGTTCTGCGATAGGGTTTCGATCACGCACCTCATCTTTCAAAAGGGACCGAACATGAACCAGATTGAAAAACGAGGCCGAACCTTCGACGCCTTATTCAATCCAAAACACTACGCGCCGTTTCCTGGTATTGGTGATGCTGACAAGTTTCGAGCGGTGTGGCGAAACCATCCCGATTATGTCTTGGCGAACATGGCGCATGCCGCATATGTCGATGATGATGGTAATCAGGTACGGTTCGCAAAATTAGGGGTGGCAGTTAAGTCCTACGCAAGTGGGCCAAATTCTTTCGGCATCATCAGAGGCCGACAGGCGATATTGGTACATTGGGATAAGGTTGCGGTCTTGTCATTTCGTGGAACAGAAGGGTCGGAACAGCTCGCCGTTCGAACTCCGGAGTTTTTGCGAAGAGTGGCTGATGCTGTCGGTATCCAACTCCCAGACAAGTTCAATACGTTTTTGGCGACGGACATTCTTGACGATCTGAACTTCCCTCAAGTTCCGTACAAGGGAGCCGAGGTTCACCGAGGCTTTCTTGCTGGGACGACAGAGTTGTGGCCGAAGATTGAAGCCGATCTGAGTTCATCGCCAATCGCAGATTGTGCGGAATTCTATGTTACGGGGCATAGCTTGGGGGCGGCCATGGCTCTTATTGCAGGGATGACCCACCAATTTAACCGTATTGTGACTTTTGGCGAGCCGCGTGTGGGAAGACACATCGGCAAGAATAGCCTCGCCGCCTCAACCCCCCACATTCGCTATGTCAATGGCCGTGATCCTGTGACGGCAATTGTACCGACCCAGGCTCCTTTCTCCTTTGAACATCATGGTGAAGAACGGTGCATTTCAGATTCGAAGAAAACTGACGACAATCGGCTCTTTGATCATTCGATCATTAACTATGGGCAGATCCTCGGGGATGGAGTGATAGAGTAGAGGTGATTGGAACGCGTGAAACGGGCGAGACTCTCTTCCCGTTGCAATGTCTTGACGATAGATTCATATATATATGGAGCATGGTTGCGGGACCACGCATTTCTTTGCAAGCGGGGAGAAGGTCTCTTTAGGATGGATACGAATTGTTCAGTGCTGGGTGGAGGAGAACGAGCGATGCGAGTGATTGTGGTCGGAGGAGCCGGCACGATTGGATCAGCCGTGGTGGCCGCGTTGTCGGCTCGGCATGAGGTGGTCGTCGTTGGGCGGAAATCAGGAACTGTGCATGTGGATCTATCCTCGCCGGAGTCGATTCGCGCGATGTTTCAGTCGGTGGGAACATTCGATGCGGTAATCAGTGCAGCGGGGCAGGCGAAGTTTGGAAGTCTTGATGAGCTGACGGATGCTGACTATCAGTTCAGCTTCTCGAACAAATTGATGGGACAAGCCAATCTCGTGCGGATCGGCCGACAGTTCATTGCCGACGGCGGGTCGTTTACACTGACGACCGGTGTGTTGAGTCAGGAGCCAATTAGGGGGAGTGCCTCTATCAGCATGGTAAATGCTGGCCTGGAAGGCTTTGTTCGAGCGGCCGCGTTGGAGCTGCCGCGTGGGATACGAGTCAATGTCGTGAGTCCACCATGGGTGACGGAAACGCTTGTTGTGCGAAAAATGGATCCAGCACAAGGCATGCCCGCTGCGCGTGTGGCGCAAGCCTACCTCGTAAGCGTCGAAGGGGCAATAACGGGACAGACGCTTGATCCGCGAAGACTCCCCGGTACATAAATCCCATCAGTAAACAGTGGGTGAGGAGTGTATGGTTGACCGTTCAAACGCCAGAGGTCCCAATCTGTTTTCAGCCGAATCCCGCCGGGCGTTTTATGAAGCCCATCCCTCGATCGCCTTGTTCATGCTCTTAGTCGTGTTGGCGGCGCCGTTTGCGGGACTCTATGTGGCGGGGCTGCTGGGTGTGGTGATCGGGGTGTTGGTTTCTGCCGCAGCCTATGTCCTGACACCGTGTCTCTGGAAGTGGATCGGCGGCTGACTCATCGAGTCAGCCGCCTTCTTGAGCGGATTATTGCTGCTGAATGGCCGACAAGAGCCACTGGCCGTTACGCACACGCATGAAGGTCCAGACTTCGACGGATTCCGTCGCGCGGTCTTCACTCCCTTCAACCAGATAGCCGGGTTCTCCACGTGGAATTGTTGTGGAGACGGTGTAGTCACGGGCATTCCAGCGGAGGTCCACCGTGGCATAGTCGGTCGTGTCTTCCGACCAGGCTTCGCGGACGTCTCCCTTGAGTAACACGACGTCTTCCACATGGTTCCGGACCCCTTGACGATTATCCTCGGCCAGTGCCTCACTGAAATAGCTGAACATTTCAGACGTCACACGCTGCTGTAGCCCTGCCAAATCGTGTGAGCTCCAGGCGGATTGAATATTGGTGAGGAGTTGCTGAAAGGTGGACTTATCGTCCGCGGTCACGCTGTAGGCCTTCGTGTCTGTCTCATTCGTCGTGCTGTTGGCCGAAACGTCGAGGAGGCTCCCTCGGGCTGATGTGCTACGTGAGAGTCCGGTAAAGACCGGTGCCGGCGTCTGTTTGGACCGTCTGAAGAAATAGAACGCGCCTGCTCCAAGAGCCATCAGGAGGAGGATGAACCCAAAGGAGTTCCCTGATGTGGGTGCTGATGCTGATCCTGATTCCGCATCCGTGGTCTTGGCGCTGCTCTCCGTCGCGCCGAAGAGCATATGGCCGAGCCAGGTTCCAGCTAGCCCTCCGGCGATCCCGGCAAGCAAGGGATTGCGTTGGAACCACGAAGGGGATGTAGCCGGGGTGGGTTGAGCCATCGGACTGTTCGCGGTCTGTGGTGGCGGTGTCGCTGAAGGTCTGGGGGCGGTGGATTGCTCAATGGGCTTGGCGCCGTTCTCCTGATAGGTTCGTGATCCACGGCTTCCGAAACCCATTGATGAATTTCCACCACGCGATCCGCTCGAAAAGCCTCCACCTCCCCCTCGCGCCTTGGCAAATGACAGGGTCGGTAGGCCGATAAGCGAGGCGATGATGCAGGCTGCGATAAGCTTTGAACTGGTTTGCATAGACATCCTTTCGCAAGAAGGTGGCACGTGCTCAGAGACACGGTCCTATCCTAGCAGTTTTCCGAGAAGAAAACCGGATATTCAGCTCGTGAGTCGCCCGATCTCGGGATCGCCGGATCTCAGCAACTCGGTGTCGGCGTCCGGTGGAACTCGGCGACGGTAGGAAACACGAGTGCCGCAAAATCCCAGTAGCGCATTCGGATCGCTTCGGAGTGGGTTCCTCCCTCGAAGAGAATCTCTTCGTCCCCTATGAGCGATTGGTCGACATAGACGGGAAGGCCATAGAGTGTCCCGAGCGGCGGCATGGCCCCAACTTCGCAGTCAGGAAAGAGTTGGGCGAGTTCTTCCTCGGTCGCAAGTCGGACGCGGTGGGTTCCGAAAATCCCGCGCAGGCGTTGAAAATCGATCTTCGTCGTGGCCGGCAGAACCATGGTGACGAATCGCTCCTGTACTTTCACGATGACCACCTTGGCCATGGAGTGTTCCGGGAGATGAAGGCTTTCGGCAACTGCGCGCGCGCGATTTGTGTGAGAGTGAGCCAAGATATCGTAATGGACATGTTCGCGATCAAGGCGCGACTTCACGGTGCGTGGAATAGGCATGGCCATACCTCCTGTGGTGGCCGATTTCCAGAAGGAAATCGGCTGGTGGACAAGACAATACGGACGAGGAAACTGCAGGAAGAGAAAAACTGATAGTCGGGATCATTTTCATGACTACGACTCCACGTAGCTCATGACGACCGGTAGGTATAATCTGAGTATAGTCTTTTTAACGTTTTTAGTAAATCCTCTGTAGGCCGATTACGCCAACTTCTCCTCAGGCGATTCCGTCTCGTGGGATACCATTGTCTCCAGCCCTGGTTCGAATTCTAATGAGATGGTGGGTGGTGCAGTTGGTTGAGCCCGTCCAAGGCTGCGGTACGATAGCACTCGGCCATGGTGGGGTAATTGAAGACGTTATGGACAAAATACTCGACCGTACCGCCATAGGTCAGGACTGATTGCCCGATGTGAATCAACTCTGTCGCCCCGGCTCCAATGATGTGGACGCCCAGCAACGCATGCGTCTCGCGGTGAAAGATCACCTTTAAGAGCCCATGGAGATCGCCGCTGATATGGCCACGCGCCATTTCTCGGAAAAAGGCTCTCCCGGTGGCGTACGGAACATGAGCAGTGGCGAGCTCTTCTTCATTCAGGCCCACCATCGAAACCTCAGGAATGCTGTAGATGCCGTACGGAATCACTTTGGGTTTATGCGTGTCGGGGAGCTGAAACGCATGGCAGGCCGCGAGGCGCCCCTGTTCCATTGCGGTTGCGGCAAGGGCGGGGAACCCAATGACATCACCCACGGCATAGATGTGCGGAATGGCTGTTTGGTAATGGGTGTTCACGGATAGCTGCCCCTGTTGGTCTGTCATCAGGCCGATTGCTGCTAAATTCAGGGCTTCGGTGTTCCCGATCCGCCCCATCGTGTAAAGTAGCATGTCGGCGGTTACGGTCTCTCCATTTTGAAGGTGGACGGTCGGGCTGCCGCTGGCGTTGACGGATATGTCCAGGTATTCCTGCCCGAGTCGCATCGTCACCCCGTTGTGCTGCATCTGAGCCTCAAGTACCTGCGTGATTTCCAGGTCCAAGAACCGCAACATCTGCGTCCGCCGATCGATCAGGGTGACGTTGATCCCGAATGCAGCCAACATTGAGGCGTACTCCGTTCCGATGACACCCCCCCCGATCACGATGATGCTGGTTGGGTTCATGGTCGTGCGGAGGAAGGAGTCAGAGTCGCAAATGATCAGATCGTCAAACGGAATTTCCAAGGGACGACGGGGTCGTGAGCCTGTGGCCAGTACGATAGCAGAGGCCTGGACCTGATCGACAGATCCATCCGATCGCGTCACATTCAGGGTATGTGGGTCGAGAAAAGCAGCGGTGCCTGGAATGATGTCGATATGGTTGCGCTGTAATTGATGAGTGATCACAACGACTTCGGTCTCGATGACCTGATCTTTGCGGGTTATCAGGTCGGGGAGGGTCAGTTGCCTGGTGAGTGCTGTGCCCAACTGGGCCAGCCCTCGCCGATGTAGGCCATGGATGTACTCAATGGTATCTTTGAGGGTTTTGCTGGGTAACGTGCCGGTATTGAGCGAGGCGCCACCAAGTTGCCGGGCCTTCTCAATGATGGCCACGCGCTTGGAGAGTTTTGCCGCCTGGACTGCTGCTTTCTGGCCTGCTGGTCCACTGCCGACGACCACCATGTCATAGAAACGCATAGAGAGGGACCTGCATCAGTTTCGTAAGGCTGTTCCAGATACGATATCGTGGACGCTTGTTCCCGCCAAGAAAATAAAGAAGATGTATGAATCCTGTCCCTGAACGACCGTTTTACGAAGTTAACCCAAGAGGCCGTTGACGGTTTTAGCGGCTGATTGCGAGACGGAGTAGCGTAGGTTTCGCGACAGGGTTACCTTTGTCCCAATTGGTGCGATCCGTAATCATGAACAGGTGGGATGGTGCTTCAATCCATGGTCTTGCAGTGTGACTTGCCGACCTCTTGCATGAAGGTCTGGCAGATTGTATGGTAAAGCTTATGTTGCCGGTTCGTTTGATCAGAGCGTCTTCTGGCGTGGGCATCATGATCGCGTTGAGTCTGTGGGGGGCGCTCTCCTATGCAGGCACCACGAAACACGGATCCATTCCAATAGGACCAGCGCACGCTGGTCTAGAGGGACCATCTGCTCCTGCAAAGACAGGAGAAGTGGGATTGAGGCAGGCACCATCCGTTTCACTGGTAGCGGAGAGTGGCATGGCCTTACGAACAACCCCGGCCCTTTCGACAGAAATTTCGGTAAGTGGTCTGACGCTGCTTCCCTATGTCACCGCAGGGTTTGGCGGCGGCTATGGCACGGAGCGTGATCGCGTGCTCCATACAGTACCGTCGGCCTCATCACTTTCCAGCTCGACCGCTACAGGCGTGAGAAGCCTGTTTGGGCCGCACCTCGTCCCAAACGAAATCCACCTCGGCATTCGCTTTCCATTTTGATCCAGCCCTAAGTCGGCGGCTCTCTGCCAGAAGTCCTTTTAATCTGACCCATTCAGAAGAAAGGTGTTCCATGAAACAGGGGTATCGTCTCGTTCTCGTCGATAAAGACGGTGTGCTCGTCAGTGAATTTCAATTGACGGGGAGTGCTCTCAGTCAGCCGGAGGCCTTTGTGGGGAAGTTGCGGGAGGCGATCGAGTCCGTCGAAGAGGAGGAACCGTAAGGATATCCGTAGGGAGAGCTGCCTAGAGTGACGGTGGGCAGGACAATATCCTGCCCACGGTTCTCCCAGTCAGACTACTTCCCAACTTTTAAGAGCCACCCGTCCGCGCGCTGACAGAGGGTAAGTCCCTCAGCATAAATGTCGACCCTGACATAGGATCCCGTTGCGCTGGCCGGCAGTTTGCCTTTGACCAGATATCCATTCCCTTGCGGTGTGATTTTGATTGGGACTTTTTCGTCCTTGACGGTGACCTTCAGGCTGTCAATACGGGTTGCCTTCGAGGCCAGGAATGAAAACTCTGAATTTGGCGCCGCCTCGTTACCCTTCTCATAGGAGTATGGGGCGGGTGTAAAGGCAGAAAAGATCACATCCGCACAGGAGCCCTCTGCGGTGCCGATATTCGGACTGGCATCGTACGCGAAGACCTGGCTCCCAATACCACTGAGACTTACGACCAACACGAACTGTACAAGATTACGCAGAGTCACGGTTATGCCTCTCTAATAAGTAATGTGGATGGTTAGGCCTATAGTGATAGAGTGGCAGTATTCTCCACGTCTGGAAGAGAAAAAACAACCCCCTTCCTTTCGGCTTGGTCCGGAGGTTTGGTGGAGATGGGGAAACCATCTGCGGTGTTCAGAGATGATGTGGATGGTGAGTCTACGGATGTCCTACTGGTCCTGGAAAAGACTGCCTGGTCCATGAGAGAAAAAAAAGCTGTTTGTGGGACGGAAATGGGACAATGGTGACAGGAGGCTATACTGGTCCTCACCAGTGAGATCGATGAAACCAGCAAGGCTTCGTTCCGAGGCCTCACCAAGTCCTGACGTGACTCTATAGGTGTCACGCCCGCCTTCGTCCACAAATACTGCCCAGCCGCTGTGATCAGCTTTCCCAAGACCGCTTGTACGATCGAAGGCATAGACGTCATGACTGGTTCCCGCGTCGATGGTCAGACTGATGCCATGGTCCCAGGCCACTCCCGCATTGTAATAGGGCCCTGTGGATCCATATCGATCATTCCCCTGCTGGTCAATGAACAATGCCACACCATAATGGGCAGAGGCACCATGTCCGTAGCGGGCGGCCTGATACTCGTCTTCGTCATTAAGGTCGAGCAAGATTCCTGCACCAAAAAAATATCCTATTCCCTGTGAGAAGTTTGCACTTTGATATCGATCACGCCCTTTTAGATCCACCAACAGACCCATGCCACCGGCTAGGCTTTGGTCGACCCATTGAGGGTGTGCCGTCAGAACGCGCAAGCCGGCGCCTGCACCAAGGCCAAAGCAGTCGTATTGGAACTCAGGATCGCCGGGTTTCGACTCCGGAGCCTCATGGGCGTTGTAGGCGCTGGGAATGGCGTCACCGCATTGGTACTGATCATCTCCTTCAGTATCAATGACGGCGCCGAGCCCAAGAGGCCCGCCAAACCCGATGGCAAACCCATGGCTTCTATAGTGATCGTTGCCTGCCGTATCGATCAGGAGTCCCAATCCCCCAATCGCTGCGCCCTGCGTCAATCGGTTGCCGTGGTACTGGTCATGTCCCTTAATATCGACCAAGATGCCTAGTCCGCCCAAGCCCACTCCACCTGATCCTAGAGAAAGTTCATAGCGGTCGTCACCGGATTGGTCGAATAGAAGTCCGACACCGAGTCGGCCTGTGGCTATTCCCAACGGAGATCCGGTGTAACGGTCATTGCCTGCAAGATCGATGACCACGGCATTTCCATAGCGGACGTCGTACGATGCACCGATGACACCGCGATATGAATCGTCCCCGCCAAGATCAACAATGAGAGCAACGGGCCCCTCCAATTGATAGTTGTTTGGACCTGGGCCTCCAATGACGATGAGCCCTTCGGATGTATCCTGCACCAATCTGACGTCGCCGGTGATGCCAGGGGGAATCTCTGTCGGAGAAACCGGCTCCGAGAATGCTGCCGCCAGTTGTTCGAGCCACCGCGCATTGGTCAACTGTGCCAATATTTGGCCTGCAGCAAGGAGGTGCTCGGACTTCACTCGCTCTTTCAAAAGCTCTGCAAACCGAGTGTTCGCGAGGACTTGAGGCATAGTGACGTTAGAGAGTACAGAGATTTGCGGCGTATAGGACTCTGCCAGTGTTCGTCCGTGCTCGAAGAGGAAGGCACGTTCCGGATCGGAAAGCTCAGCCAGTGCGAGCTCCCGATGGAGTGCGGCTTGGTGAAAGGTTTCCAGGATGAATTCCATTGTGTCGCGACGATGTGAGCCGGTAGGGATGGGGAGCGGTGTCATAGGTGCAGAGGGCTGACTCATGCCGGTCGCGAGCCTATCGAGAAGGGCTGGAAGGTCAAGCGGACTAGTGGCTGCAAGTTCCGCGACGAGGAGTCCATGGCGTTCCAGGAGCCTCATGCCTTCCCAGGGGTTTTTCAACGTGCCCGTGACCGCCTGCTGCTTGTACTTGGCTGATCGTGCATCCACCGTTTGATGGGAGGCGGTGATGGTGTGGTGAGCCTCACGAGATGTGGATTGGAGGAGGTCTTGGACAGCAGGACCAACTCGATCAATCACCAGCTCTCTGATGGCGGGTGGGGAGGTGGACAGGGAAAGGAGAGACGAGGAGATCTGATTGCTGCTGCATCCGACCATGAAGAGCGGCAGGATCAGTATGAAGAGTCCACGCATCAAATCCTTCATGCCGGATTATGCCCAAGTTTAACCAGTGCTGTCATGGCTGGAGTGTATCAATAGGGATTGCATAGGAACAGTTTGTTTCACGAAATGGATATGGAGCCTGGTTCGGCTATCGGATTTCTTTCCGAGGTCTGAGAGTCGGTGTCGTCTTGGGCTCTGGGTGGAGTGGGGATGGCTTGATCTGTCCGACCAATCGGATTAGTCGCTCGGTGGTTCGAAGTGGCCCGAGGGGCGTTGTTGCCAGGGGACGGTAGCTTGCCGCGATTGTTTGACGAGACTCCGGAGGCTCATCTCGGCTGCCCGCAACAATTTGGGATCGCCTGATTGCATGAGCGTCGTGAGGAGAACATAGAGTGACCGGTCTGCTCGTGAACCACACAGGATTCGATCTGTCACCGGATCACGCTGACTACGGTCAGGTTCCTCTCCCTCATCGTGGTCTGTGAATAGGTGTGCAAAGGATCTGGGGCTGTCAAATAGCCAGGACGGGGGAACACGGAGGGCGCAGGCGAGTGCTTCGATCGTACAGGTCGTCGGGTCCGCTTGGTCCGCTTCGATCTGTTCCAGAAGGCTAGGAGAAATGCCGGCCGCGTCTGCGAGAGATTCGATCGACAGTTTTCGTTCGAGTCTCCAACCCTGAATGCATGGCCCAATCGGCATGGGGTGATAATACACAACCGAGCAAATCGCTTCAAGGAAGCGCTCAGGATACGGATTGATTAGCGTTTAAAAACAATGATTTATAAGGCATTCCAGATTGGCTATGAGATCGGGTATAATGCGCGCTCTAGTTCCAGAGTATCTGTAAGGAGGTTGGATCCATGTTAGGAACCGATATTCGCGGGATCATGGCTGAGGAGGAAGAGGTGCAGCGTCGTCAAGAGGCGCTCAAATCACTCATGACGATGAGAGCCAGGCAGCTTCGAGAATCGTTAGATGATCGAATCAAGCGAGCCAGGAACAGTGGGGATTGGACACAGTTGTCAAAACCAGAATGCGCGAGCCTGCATAAACAAGAGAAGGCACACCTGAAGTCTCAGCTTGAACAGCTTCAGTTTGAGCAGACTCGGACCAGAGGAAAACTCACGGCTCTGAAGCGTGCCAAGGCGAGGGCTCAGCGTATTCGTGCGGCGGAAGCGGCGTCTGAACGAAGGCGTCGATGAGCGACGGTCCTGTCGTTGTTCCCTTTCCTCTAGGTACGAAATTGGACGGTTAGGTGGGAGCAACGCAGCAGCTCCAGACCCTGACTCGCGCGCAGGGCTTCCTGATTCGACAACTACTTCGTGAGAAGACAGTGAGGTCGAAAGAAGGGGCCTTCGTTGTTGAAGGGGCTGCCCACTGTTTCGATCTCATCTCCCACCATCCGCAGGCGATACAGAGCCTGCTTGTCTCCCACAGCTATCTCCGCGTTGAAACCGATGCCAATCGGGCGATACGATCGGAACTTCTGACGCGACAGTTTCTCTGTTCGGATCTCGTTTTCGAGCAAGTCACCGATGTGGAAACTCCACAAGGGATTTTGGCCGTCGTTCAACAGCCACAATGGGATGAAGGCCAAGTACTCGGACGATCGAGAGTCTTAGGGATTTACGGAGACCGGTTACGAGATCCGGCGAACGTCGGAGCGATTATCCGAACCGCTGCTGCGCTGAATTTGTCCGGCGTCTGGTTGACCAACGACTCCGCCGATCATTTCAGCCCCAAGGTTGTCCGTGCCACAGCTGGTACGCTCATAGGACTACCCATCTTTCGGACAGCGGATCTTCGGACAGTGGTGTCGTCTGAATGTGCAATCTACTCGGCGGTTTTGTCGGCAGGTGATAGGGTCTCCATTAGAGATATACGGACCATACCCAACCGGCTCATGATCGCGGTCGGCAACGAGGGCGCGGGACTGTCATTGGACGTCATCAAGACATCTCAGGTCAGGTTTTTTATTCCATTGGCCGAGGGGGTCGAGTCATTGAACGTGGCGGCGACCGTGGCGATCTCGGCCTTCTACTTCAGTGGATTGTCGATCGACTCCAAAGCATAGAGAGGAAGGTCGCCATAGTTGGCATAGCGATTTGAAAATTAGATACAGTAGGCCTAGGATAGCTGAGGGAAGGTCGAGGATGTTGAGACAAGGAACGAGAATAGCAGTCGCGCTTACTCTCATGATTCTGTGTGCGGTGAATGTCGGATTTGCCGAGACTGCCGTGTTTGCGGAATCCGGGAACCAGGTGTATGGTCTTGAGACAATTGTCGATCTGGCTTTGACGAAGAATCCAGTGGTCTCCTTCGCGGAAGGTACGATTGAACAGCAAAAAGGTCAGCAGACGGCTGCCGGCGCCTATCCCAATCCGACTGTGTCCGGCAATAGCGGTCGTGCGAGGCTTAGAGACACGACCGTGGGACCCCCGGAGAATATTCAGTCGCTGACTGAATATAACGTGACGGTTGGACAACCGATCGAGTGGCCGGGTTTGAGAGCCGCGCGGCAGCGAGTGGCGGATCTTGGATTGGCCACAGCCAACGTCGGTATGCTGGAGACCCTTTTGAATTTAGCCTCGCAGGTGAAGGTGGCATTTTATGATTTGTTATTGGCTCAACAGGGTGCCGATCTGGCGCGGCAGAATCTCGATACCGTCGAAGGGGTGGCCCGAATCGTCAAGGCACGCGTCAAATCAGGCGAAGCCCCACAGTTTGAATCCATCAAAGCAGAAGTTGAAGTCCTAAAGGCCCGTCAACAACTCGCTCGTGCTGACAATTTCATTCGGATCAACCGGGTTGCTCTCGATACCTTGACCGGTGGTGTGCTCGGCCCGGCGTATTCGGTTTATGGCGAGTTCAGAAACATTCCTCGAGAGTTGCAGATTGAAGGTCTCATGACTCGAATGATGGATCAACATCCCACGATCCAGCGCTTGTTGAAGTCTGTCGAGCAATCGGATTGGAAGATTCAATTTGAACGGCAGGCACGGGTACCAACCATCACGGTCAATGGGAGCTATTGGCGTGAAATCGGCCGGGAAGCGTTTCAAGGAGGCCTCTCGATTCCGATGCCGTTGTGGTATCGGCGTCAGGGAGAGATTGCCGCGTCATTAGGAGCAAAACGTCGGGATGAGGCAGAGCTGCTTCGGACGCGCAATGAGCTCGGGCGAGCCGTCTATCAGCATTATCAAGATGTCCAAACGACGGCCGAGTTGATCGATGTGTTTGATAAGGGCCTCTTGAAGCAAGCACAGGAAGCCTTGCGGCTCGCACGGTTTAGTTTTCAACAGGGGGCCTCAAGTCTCTTGGAAGTGCTTGACGCTCAGCGCGTCCAACGACAAATTTTACTCGACTATGCCCTGGCGCGACATGACCTTTCCGTCTCGTTGGCCAGGCTGGAACAAGCTGTAGGGGGAACGTTGTGAACGCTCGGTTTCATGCTATCCAACCTCGGTCGTCGTATCTCAATCGGGGACTATGGAGTGTGGTGTTCAGCCTGATGATACTGGATGCAGGTTGCGATGGGACACCGAGTGATGTGGTGGCCAGTAAAGCGCCGGCCGCCGTTTCCACGCCAGGGCGCATCACGTTGTCAGCGGAAGAATCGTCACGGGTGGGGGTGGTGGTTCAGCCGGTTGTCCGCAGTGACTTCCGGACACACCGAGACTTTCCAGCGATCGTGCAGCCTAATCAGCGGAACATGGCGGAGATCACCACCTTGGTCCGTGGCCGAGTGGTCGAAGTGTACGCTGATCTCGGGCAGGAAGTGAAAGCGAACGCGCCGCTGGCGATCTTGTACAGCAGCGAGCTGGGGCTGGCGCAGTCTGCGTATCTCAAGGCCAAGGC
Organism: Nitrospira sp. UW-LDO-01; assembly: GCA_002254365.1. GTDB lineage: Bacteria > Nitrospirota > Nitrospiria > Nitrospirales > Nitrospiraceae > Nitrospira_D. The sequence continues at coordinate 4,640 of NIUT01000097.1, read as the reverse complement.
CAAGCTCCATGTTGCGGAGCAAGCCTTCAATCGGGCGCAATTCCTCTTGCAGGAGCAGGTGATCGGCGAGGCCGAGGCACAGCGTCGGCAGGCGGAACTGCTCAGTACTCAAGCAGAGGCCAACGAATCGCATGACCGGCTCAAGTTGCTCGGCATGAACGAGGAAGAATTTAACCGGCTTGATCGGAGCCGGAAGATCCGTTCGGTCGTTCCGATTGTGGCGCCGTTCGGCGGTCGGATCATCGGGCGCAAGTTGACACGTGGTGAGGTCGTTGAGACAACGGAAAACTTGTTCGTGATCGCGGATCTCTCGGAGGTCTGGGTGCAAGCGAATATTCCTGAGAAGGATATTCCTTTCGTCCATTCGGTCCATGCATCCGGGGGGACTCAGGTGGAGGTGCGCATCAACGCCTATCCGAAAGAGGTGTTCGAAGGCACGATCACCTATGTCGGGGACGTGCTGGATCCTGTCACGCGCACGATGCAGCTCAGGAGCGAATTGCCCAATCGGGATGGGCGGCTCAAGCCTGAAATGTTCGCGACGATTCGACTGTTCTCCGAAGCGCAGCCTGATCGGTTGGCGATACCGGAGGCCGCGTTGCAACGTGATCAAGGGCGAACCTTCGTTTTTGTGCAACGGGGCGCGAATGAGTATGAAATGCGTGAGGTTCACATTGGTGAATCCAATGGAACATTCACTGCCATACTCGGCGGTCTGAACGAAGGTGATCCGGTCGTGACCCACGGCGCCTTTATCTTGAAGTCCGAGTTATTGAAGAAACCCGTCTGATGGTCTCACGTCTCCTTGACATTTCCCTCCGTCAACGCCTCCTCATCATTATTTGTGCAGTCTTGCTCGGAGCGGGAGGGGTCTATGCCTTTCGGACCATTCCGATCGATGCATTTCCTGACGTGACCAGTATTTTGGTACAGGTCGTGACCAAGGCGCCAGGCCTTTCGCCGGCCGAAGTCGAGCGTCTCGTAACCTATCCGATCGAGCTGCAACTCACGGGTGTCCCCTCTCTCACGGAGATGCGTTCTCTGACAAAGGTAGGTCTGTCGCTCATTACGATCGTGTTCGATGACTCCATGGACATCAACCTGGCCCGTCAACTGGTGCTGGAGCGATTGCTTGAGGTTGAAGAACAGCTTCCGCCCGGAGCTGAGCCGATGCTGGTGCCAAACAGTACGGGACTGGGTGAGGTGTTTCAATATTACTTGGAGGCTCCGCATGCATCTGCCATCGATAGCGAGGCCGAACAGCAACGCTTGATTGACCAGCGTACGATCCAGGATTGGGTGATCCGTCCTCTTCTGAAGAGCACCCCGGAGGTTATCGACATCAATTCAATGGGTGGATATGTCAAACAGTATCAGGTTCTGGTGGAGCCGGGTCTGCTGCGCAAATACAACCTGGCGTTGCAGGACGTGTTCGACGCAGTGGCCAGGAATAATGCCAATGCCGGCGGCAATATCCTGGAAAAGCATGCGGAGAAATACATCGTGCGGGGGGTTGGGCTGATACGCTCACTCCAGGATATCGAGCGCATTGTCGTCAAGGAAACCGGTGGAACGCCTGTCTATGTTTCCGACGTGGCTCAGGTGGTGATCAACCATGCGGTGCGGCACGGCGCAACGGTTCTGAACGGAGATCGCGAAGTGGTCAGCGGCATCGTGCTGATGTTGCGGGGAGGCAATGCACGTGATGTCGTGGAGGGCATCAAGGCCCGTATTGAGGACATTCATGTCAAGCATTTGCTGCCGGACGGATTGCGCATTATGCCGTTTTACGACCGTATTGAGCTGATCACGGAAGCGTTACGCACGGTGTATAAGTCGCTGGGGGAAGGCGTGGCACTTGTCGTCATCGTGCTGTTCCTTTTTCTTGGAAATATTCGCAGCGCACTGATTGTCGTGGGCACGCTTGTGCTGGCGCCGCTGGCCACCTTTATCGTGATGGGGCAAATTGGACTGACGGCCAATCTGATGTCGTTGGGAGGTCTTGCGATTGCGATTGGAATGATCGTGGATGGTTCGGTCGTCGTCGTGGAGAACGTCTACCGGCATTTATCGCACCACTCCGCAGCGGCTATTCCGAGAGTACAACTCGTGACGCACGCAGTGAAAGAGGTTGGGCAGCCGGTCGTCTTCGGCATTCTTATCATTATCATCGTCTTTCTTCCCCTTCTCTCGCTTACTGGCATGGAAGGCAAGATGTTCAAGCCACTTGCTTATACCATCATGATTGCCCTGCTCGTGTCGCTTGTGTTGTCACTCACGTTGTCGCCTGTCCTCTGTTCCTTGGTGCTGAGACAGGGGAGCGAGGAAGATCCCTGGATACTCAGGCAAACCAAGCGGCTCTATGCGCCGACTCTTCGATGGGCTCTTGGGCACCGGAACACGGTCATGGCGATGGCTGTACTCTCCCTGATAGGCGCATTAGCCTTGGTTCCGTCATTAGGGACTGAGTTTATTCCGATTCTGAATGAAGGGTCTGTGGCCCCACAAACGATTCGGCTGCCGAGTGTGTCGCTTCAGGCTTCCATCGAAATCGAAAAGCGGATGCAGCAGGCTTTGATGGAGTTTCCGGAAGTGGAAATGATCGTCTCGAAGATCGGGCGGACGGAATTGGGCAATGATCCACAAGAGCCCAACGAAAGCGATCCGGTTGTTCGGTTGAAGCCGCTCGATCAATGGACGACGGCCAGGACCATGCCGGAACTGATGCAGAAGTTCAGGGAACGGTTGAGTGGCGTTTCAGGGGCGACATTCCTCATCAGTCAGCCGATCCAACAGCGAGTCGATGAATTGATTTCGGGTGTTCGGACGGAAGCCACTGTAAAACTGTTTGGCGACGATTTGGAGATGTTGCGGAATAAGGCTCAGGAAATTGCCGAAGTGCTTGAGGCCGTCCGCGGAGTTCGCGATATTAAAGTCGAGCAATTATTTGGACAACCATACCTCACGATAGATATCGATCGCAGCAAGATTGCCCGCCATGGAATCAACGTCGCCGATGTCCGGGAGATTATTACGACCGCCATTGGAGGAGAAGTCGCGACACGTGTTTATGAGGGGCAACAGCGATTCGAGCTCGTGGTACGGTTTCCTAAACTGTACAGAGACAGTATCGAAACGATCAGCAACATTAGAGTGAGTGATCAGGCTGGCGCGTTGATCCCTCTGGCGGATCTGGGCACCGTGCAGTTGGAAGAGGGCCCAGGTCGGATCAGCCGGGATCAACTCCAACGATATGTATCCATTGGGTTCAATACGCTGGGACGGGACATCGGCAGTCTGGTTGAGGAAGCGCAGCAGAAAATTGACGAGCGTGTGGCGCTTCCGGCTGGTTACAGGGTGACGTGGGGCGGATCATTTGAAAATATGGAACGGGCTATGGCGAAGTTGCAAGTCATTGTCCCGATCACGATCGGACTGATTTTCTTTTTATTGTATTCCTCCTTCAACTCGCTTCGTCAAGCAACTCTGATCATTCTCAATCTGCCCTTTGCCTTGATCGGTGGGATCGTGGCGCTCTGGCTGACAAAAGAATATCTTAGCGTGCCGGCCTCGGTCGGGTTCATCAACCTATTCGGTGTGGCGGTATTAAATGGTATTGTGCTTGTATCGTACATGAACAAGCTTCGAGAAGATGGGCACAGCTTGGACGAGGCGGTGACATCAGGAGCTCTTTTGCGGTTGCGCCCTGTTCTAATGACCGCGTTGGTTGCGCTGCTGGGGCTTGTCCCGCTCGCATTTGCCCGAGGAATTGGGTCGGAGGTGCAGCGGCCGTTGGCGATCGTCGTTATCGGCGGACTTGTGAGTTCAACCCTCCTGACGCTGATTATGTTGCCAGTTCTCTATCGGTGGCTGGAAGGTCGTGTGCAGGATCCTAGGCAGGCGGAAGGGCCACCGACCGGATCGGGAGGTGAGCTGTCCCATGCAGCTGGTCACCAGGATCACGGAAACGGTGAACCACGATTCACGCGCCATCCTGGCGAGATCCCATCGACGTGATGGATAACTGATTCAGAAAAGGTCGGTCTTGTTATGTGGAAGATACCCATTCAAATGGTTGTCGGTGTAGGAGCCATCATCGTAGGCAGCCAGTTTGCGATAGCAGCGCCGAAGGAGACGACCCAGCCGAATGTCGATCAGATCAAAGGGAAACAGATTTTTTCGAAATATTGCGCTGGCTGCCACGGGTCAGAGGGAAAAGGCGACGGATACCTGTTACTGGGGCCTGACCCGGCCAACCTGACGAGACCTGCCACCAAGAACAAGTCTGATGCGCTATTGCTGGAGACAATCCATGAAGGCAAACCTAATATGCCATCATGGAAAGGCCGCTTGTCTGAGAACGAGAGTCGAGCGGTCCTGGCTTACATCCGGGCGCTGAAGAAATAATCCTCAAAGCAGTTTCCGTACGGCGCACACGAGTTCTTTCAACCGCCTCAGATTCATGCGCCGTGGTGAGGGGCTGCCAGTTTCCTACAAGTGCCGCCGCCCCACGAATTGTGATATGCCAATAAAAATGATTCTAGAGGGTTCGGAACGTGGTGCCGAGGGACAGAATCGAACTGTCGACACCAGCCTTTTCAGGGCTGTGCTCTGCCAACTGAGCTACCTCGGCACGGTAC
>NIUT01000096.1 GCA_002254365.1 Nitrospira sp. UW-LDO-01 | reverse complement strand
GGGGTGAGGAAGCGGACGTTTACCGAGATGGTCGCCGTGCTGGAGAGTGCCGAGGCGACACTCAAGAAGCGGGGCGGCAAGCCCAATCGCCTGGCGGTGGCGACGCGGTTGCGGATGACGCTGGAATACTGGCGGGAATACCGTACGTATCTGCACATTGGTCACAGCGATGGTGTGAGCGAGAGCACGGCGTATCGCACGAGTCGCTGGTGTGAGAACGTGCTCATCAAGAGCGGTGCCTTTACGCTGCCGGGTAAGAACGCCCTGCTTACCCACGAGAGGGCCGATGAGGTCGTCCTGATCGATGCAACGGAAACACCTGTCGAGCGTCCTCAAAAACACAGCGCCGGTCCTACTCGGGCAAGAAAAAGCGCCACACACTGAAGACGCAACTCGTCGTCGACAGGGCCACGGGCCGGATTCTCTGCCTCACCCACGATGCGGGCCGCCGCCACGACTTCCGGCTGTTCAAAGAATCCGGGGTCCGGCTACATCCCAAGACCCACGCCATCACGGACACCGGCTACCTGGGCCTCCAGAAACTGCATGGCAACACCACGATGCCGAAAACGCGCAGCAAAAAGAATCCTCTGAATACGGACGACACGCGGCACAACCGTGCCATCTCCAGAGACCGCATCCTCGTAGCGAACGTCATGGGTGCTGTGAAACGTTTCAAGATCGTCTCCGACCGATACCGAAACCGCAGAAGGCGCTTTGGCCTGCGCTTTACGCTCATTGCTGCGACGTACAACAAGGACGTGACGCCATGAAGTTATGCAAGAGGTCTATTATGAATGTGGCGCAATACTGCGCAGTGGAAGCGCTGGCCGATCGCTCCTGCGCCCTGACCTCCCGCCAATTGGAAGCGGCGATTTTGCGTGAGTGTGTGAAGGAAGGAAAAGTCGTATGACTCATCGCTGTGAATGACCGCCCTGAGGAACAGGTGATGAGCAGACGGAGAGCCCTGTGCTTTGGGTGTGTTCATTCCGAAGGCGTTAGGGAAATTGTTGCTGCTACAACATTAATGGGAGGACACCCATGGCAACACTCTTTATAGGCTAGACCTTCACCTTTAGGCAGCTCGAGGGCACGACACTGCCGGTGCGGGGCTGTGGCGAGCGGCATGATGCTGTGTTTGAGACGATGGATGATTACACGGTTGTGAATCTGATCTGATACACCCTGTATCCATTTTGATTCTCCTGCCTTGGCCCCCTTGCTCCAAGATCACTCTCGAATTGGGGGAGCCTTGCGTCGGTGCGACGGTTTCACCGTATTTGGTGATTCAACCTCTTCCGTTTGGATAAGGCACAGAATCTGCTATCCAAACTATTGGCGTTGCATGGAGATACGAAACGAAACTTGGTCCTAAATCTATAAAGGAGTGTCCATCATGAAAGAACGACCAAAGGTGTGCATCGACAGAGTTTTACCCAAGGACCTCATGAAAATGCAGCGTACGAGAGTCATGCGAGGTGGAGGGGCTCGTGCTATCGCGCCGATCGACAAAACTTGGATGAATGGGTCCAAGCTGAACGTCCGATTCATGGACGGTACTCCTACGGAACAGGCTGTCGCCCGTGAGCAAGCTTTCTGGTGGTCTCAGGTGGCCAATCTCACATTTGAATTCAATGACGCCCTGAATGCCGACATACGAATCACGTTTGATCAGAACGATGGGGCCTGGTCCTATGTCGGAACTGATTGTCAGGGAATTCCACTTAACGAACCAACCATGAACTTGGGATTTCTCGATGGAGGAACCTCAGCCCATGAATTCGGCCACGCCATCGGGTTAGCCCATGAGCATCAGAACCCCGCGGGAGGGATCCGATGGAACGAGGAGGTCGTTATTCGTGAAGCGGCCAAGTCGCCGAATTTTTGGGATGAGGCGACCACTCGCCACAATATTCTCAATAAGTATCGAGCTGATCAGATTAATGGGACCGCGTTCGATCCGGACTCCATTATGTTGTACTTCTTCCCTGCTTCGTGGACGCTCAATGGTGTCGGAACCAAGGCAAACGACGTCCTATCCGCGATGGACAAGGCCTTCGTCGCTGGGGCCAAAATGTATCCGAAGATTGGAGGGACGACGTCGGATGCTGTTGAACTTGAAGTAAATGCCAAGCGCCGCACTCAGGGATCTATCGGGAAGGCGGGAGAAGAAGATTTGTACCGGTTTACAGCCGTGTCGGACGGTCGATATGTCATGGACACGCTTGGTGAGACGGATGTGGTGATGAAGCTCTTCGGGCCGAACAGCGAAACCGCACTCATTGCTGAAGATGATGACTCCGGACTCGAGACCAATGCCCGGATCGCTGGAGACTTGATCGCTGGCGAATATTTTGTCCAGATTCGACACTATTCACGCACGGGTGGGACGGGGAAATATTCAATCAAGGTGCGCAAGCTCTGAGGTTGTGAGAAGCTATAGGGCTGCACGTCTTTGGTTTGGGGCGAACACGGCATGCGTGTCGGGAGGGGCTAAGGGTGTGGGCATCTCCGCTGTAGAATTTGTTGCCGCCGCTGGCCGGTGACGTTAATTTGCTGCTGACCGTGTTGAGTATTTACGGGATCTGACGTTGTGATCGCGTTCGTGCTATCACAAATGAGGTGGAAATGGGATAAGTTCCCGTTCGCAACCTTGATGATCGTATCAATGCGACATTGAAAGCCAAGGCTGAGGTTTACGGGCAATCTCCGGAGCATGTGCTACGGGCTCTTCTCTCCCTCGCCGCACTTCCTAACCTGCAGGACAAACTTGCGCTGGCTGATCGTATTCGGGGGTTCACGCCGAAACGTCGGCAGACGGACTCGAGGACCCTGATTCGTGAGGATCGGGACCGGTGACGTAGGTAATTGATGCCAGTGTGGCCGTGAAGTGGTTTGTCGAGAAATGGGACCTGTTGGAAGCCCGCGCGTACACGTTGGCCACCATGTTGAATCATCCGGTCTATGATTGCTTGTACCTTGCGTTGGCCGAAATGGTGTCGATCGATATGATCATCGGATGATACTTGCCTCCTCAAGGCGGTGGCCGGGACGGACTTTAGAGAACGAGTGCAACCGTTTGAATGAGTCGATGGGTGGATTGATCCCTAAGACCTCGGTCCTTCTCGGCTACGTTGTGTAGTGATGTGGGCAGATATATGAATTTCTTGACCAATGCTCACGATAGGCTATCAATATCGTTCCCATCTGCAGCTGGACAGTCAGCCGGTGTTCCTGTATAAGATCTCCAGCGAGCGGGCGTAGCTCAGTGGTAGAGTCCTTGCTTCCCAAGCAAGTTGTCGTGGGTTCAAATCCCATCGCCCGCTCCAAATCCAACAATGCTCTTCGGTAGGATTTGAACCCATGACAGGGGATTCCGAAAGGGGTGCGCCCCTTTCGTGGGGAGCGTGCGAGGGGGGCGGGCCCCCTCAGCAGGAGCCGGGAGGCAATCTTCAGAGCCGATCCTGCGACGGAGTGCGATTCAAATCCCATCATCCGATTCTTAATCTTTTTCTGACAATCTGCTCTTCTAACATCCCACCGAAGGATTGCCGTTCGCGGGCATCTCCCATAGGATTCGCTACGACTTCGCTATTGTTCTTTGGACTTGACGAAAGGATGAATCGTGATACACAAGCACCTGCTCCTGCTTTGTATGGCTGCGTTTCTTGGGGGAATTCTTGGTGGGGCGCTCAGCGTTCAGTGGCTTGTCCCTAAATCGGTTGAAGCCCAGAGTCTTAATGGAGTCAATGCAGAGGAGTTTCTCTTGCTGGATGCGAAAGGCAAGGCACGAGCCGGTCTTGGCTTGGATGCAAACGGCGAAATAGGACTTGTGCTTCGGAGTAAGGATGGAAGCCGGACCCTCACTCTGTCGCCTGACGACCCATTGATCATCAAGTTAGTCGAGCGAGGAGGCCGGATTCTGTGGAGTGCACCCTAAACCGTTAGGAAAGAACTAGACGGCTTTCTTGACCAATCCTGAACGTAAGCAGCGCGTGCAGACGCGGATTCGCTTGTGGCTCTTGCCGACCACAGCTCGCACAGTTTGAATGTTGGGGTTGAACACACGCCGAGTCTTATTATTCGCATGGCTGACGTTATTCCCGGAGACCGGCTTCTTGAGGCACAGTTCACACATAAGCGCCACGATCGTACTCCTTCTCGCTGAAGTGAAATTCAGTTGAACGTTGGGATAGTACCATAGCCGGATGAACGCTCACAAGCGTCTGATTCTTCTCATGGTACATCGTGGGATGGAGACACAAGCGTCTCGATCTTGACAACCTCTTTACCCCTCTCCTATTCTGCTCGCTGTAGGAGCCTTCGAGTCAGGGAAGAGGGTCGAAGCCCTCGCGGTCCCGCCGCTGTGAATGGGGACGAAACCCGTTGAGGTCACTTGCGTGGCTGTGAAGCATTGTGCGTGAAGCGCTCGTGTTATGACGCGAGATACGATTCACGAGATATGTTTCATGTGCATGCTGGGAAGGCACGGGGAGTAGGGGGAACCATGAGCCAGAAGACCTGCTCGAAGAGATGACCGTCGTTCCCTCGAGGCTGGGGAACGGGTGAGGATGAAGAAGCGGGTGCAATCCTCAAGGTCTGGTCTGGCCTTGGGGATTTTTTTGTTGACGCGATGGAGCCAACCACATCCGATTCTTACGGCGTTGATTCTGGCCGCGCTCACGCTTGTGGTTTCACGGTCCGCTGAAAGTGGTGAAGGAGATGTTGGTGTGATGAAGCGACGACAACAGGGCATCCTGACCGGCATGCCGTTCATGGCCCACGTCTCGTCCCGTGCATTTGTCGATGATGTCGGGCGACGCATTTATCTGGCCAAGCCGCCGGCCCGTGTGGTGTCGCTGGCGCCGAGTATCACAGAGATGCTGTTTTCGCTTGGTTTGGCGGATCAGATCGTCGGAGTCACGGAGTTTTGTGATTATCCGGCTGGTGCACAATCTAAGGCCAAGGTGGGCTATGCGAATCCTAATGTGGAAACCATTATTGCCTTGCGGTCGGACATGGTGCTCGCACCCAAAGACTTTCTCCGTCCCGATGTTCTCGCAAAACTCGAACAGCTGAAAATTCCGCTGTTCGTGCTCGATGCCAAAACCTTAGAGGATATCCCACTTCAGATCCACACCTTGGGGACGATGTTTGAGAAAACCTCGGTCGCGAACGACGTCACTCAGCGCATGCGTCAGCGGATGGCCGAGCTCAAGCTCAAAGTGGAGACTCTCCCGGCGAAGCGAGTCTTGTATGTCTTAAATAGCCAACCGTTGATCAGCGTTGGGCCGGGAAGTTTTATCCACCAGATGATCGGCCTCGCAGGAGGAGTCAATATCGCTGCTCAGGCGGGTGTGGCCTATCCACGACTGAGTATGGAGACGGTGCTCAAGGAGGATCCGGAGGTGCTGATTTTCCCGAGCGGCGAGGTCGAAACAGTGCCGCGAAACGAGCAGCAGCAGTGGCGGCGGTGGGACTCCCTCTCTGCGGTCAAACAGCAGAGATTTCATGAAGTCTCGTCAAGTCTTCTGAATCGTCCTGGGCCTCGTGTCATTGAGGGGCTGGAGCAGCTCGTCCGGGCGATTCATCCGGAACTGTTTGGTTCCGGTGCCCCTGCGCTCCACCCATGAGGCTTTTGTGAAACAACCATCAGTCACAGGGGCTCCACGTTCCTGTGCCGATCGGTTGTCTGGCGGACAAGGCGCTGTGGTGTCAGATCGAGGCAGTCTTGTTCAAGAGGCCATCCTTACCCGTTCACGTTTGATCCTGATACTTGGGCTGTTGAGTCTGACGGCGGTTGTCGTAAGCCTGGTGTGTCTTCACTTCGGAGCTCAACCCATTGCCTATGGAGAAATGTTTCGCCTGTTGATGGGCGCGATGACACGTGAGCAGCCTGGAACGGACGACGCTGCAGCTGATATCACACGTACGATCTTGCTCCAGATTCGACTCCCGCGGGTCTTGTTGGGGTTCTTCGTGGGATGTTCCTTGGCGTCCGTGGGTGTCGTGTTACAGGCCTTGTTACGCAATCCTTTGGCGGATCCCTATGTGCTTGGCGTTTCCAGTGGTGCGGCCCTTGGTGCGGCGCTGGGTGTGCTGTGTGGAGCCGGGACCACGTTTCTTGCGGAGGCTGCGTTGCCGGCCTGTGGATTTGCCGGAGGGATCATGGCGTTGGTGATCGTCTATCGAATGGCGACCAGTGCCGAACGGTTACCGATTCATAGCTTGCTGTTGACCGGGGTGATTTTGAACGCCATTTTCTCCGCATTGATCATGTTCATTACGTCGATCCTCGATCCAAATCGTTCCTATGGAATGATGGCCTGGTTGATGGGAACACTCACGTCTCCTACCTATAGTGGGCTCGTTGGGGTGCTGGTCTATCTTTCGATCAGCCTCCTGCTCCTCTTCAGACAGATGCGTGCGTTGAATATCTTGGCACTCGGAGAAGAGACGGCTCGCACGCTTGGTATCGATACAGAACGGGCAAAGCGTTCCATCTTCATTCTGACGGCGTTAGTCACCGGTGCAGTGGTGTCCGTCAGCGGCATGATCGGGTTTATCGGGATGGTGGTCCCCCATGCCGTACGGCTGGCCATTGGCGCCGATCATCGACTGCTCCTTCCTGCGTCGGCGTTGGTTGGCGGCACCTTTCTTATGGGAGCGGATACGATGGCGCGGACATTGATCGCACCCACGGAAATTCCGGTCGGCATCATCACCGCGCTGGCCGGCGGGCCATTCTTCGTCTATCTCCTGCTTTGGCGCAAGGATCGTTTGGCATGAGTGGGGTGAGTAACAGTCAATCCGGTGAGCTTGAGAAGCGTTGTACGACGAGCGAGGTTAAACCCTGTTACGCCTATGAGGTGCAGTCCCTTTTGTTTCGGTATCAGTCAATGGAATCCATGAGCCATAACTGGATTCTCAATGACTTGTCCTTTCAGGTTGACGAACGAGAGGTTCTGGGTATCGTAGGGCCCAATGGGTCTGGAAAGACCTCCTTGCTGAAACTATTGGCACGGCTTGCCAGCCCACAGCAAGGCGTAGTCAGATTGTTTGGCCGAGATCTGACGGGAATGGGGCAAGACGAAATGGCTCGTGTGGTGGGAGTGGTGCCACAAGAGAGCCAGCAGCTCTTTCCCTTTACGGTTGCGGAAACAGTCTTAATGGGTCGATTTCCCCATCGTTCTCGAGATCGATGGGGAACTGGATTCGGATGGGAAAGTGGGGAGGATGTCGCCATAGCCGAGGACGCCATGACGACCATGGACGTCATCCACTTGGCTCAGCGGGCGGTGACGGACCTTTCCGGCGGGGAGCGGCAGCGGACGATGATTGCGCGAGCGTTGGCTCAGACGCCCAAAGTCTTGTTGCTCGATGAACCGACCGCCTTTCTTGATCTTCAACATCAGGTTGAGATCGGTTCGGTACTCCGCCGATTGAAGGTCGAGCGTGGCTTGACGGTGATCCTCGTCTCGCATGATTTGAATCTTGTCAGCCAATATTGCGACCGGATTCTGTTATTGGATCAAGGGCGGATCGTACGGCTGGGTTGTCCCGAGCATGTGATTGAGCAGGGGGCGTTGGAATTGGTGTATCGATGCCGGGTGCTGGTGGACCGACATCCGGAGACCGGGTTGCCGCGAGTGACGCTTCCTGGACGGTGTATGCCCGGTGGAGCATGATATGAGGACAGGCAAGATCGCGCTGCTTCATCTTGAGACAGTTCCCGGGGCCATTGATCGGAACCGGTACGTGATTGTCGAGGCTATCAAACATGCCGCAGCAATCAACGCCCAATGGATCGTGACGCCGGAGCTTGCGGTGTGTGGGCTACAGTTTGCCCACGTCGTTGGCTCTGATTGGATACAGCCGCAACCCGACCTGTGGATGCAACAGGTCTGTAAGCTAGTCAGGACGTTGAAACGAACCGTATTTCTCGGCTGCCCGGAGCGAGAGGGCAGGCGGTTCTATAACTCAGTCTTTGTCATCGGCCCGACGGGTGAGATTGTAGGGCGACATCGCAAGATCAATGTCGTGAGTGATTCACGCTCATGGTCGAGCCCAGGTGACCGTGCCGAGCCGATCGAGTGCGACGGGATCAGGGTCGGTCTTCTCGTGTGCAGCGACGCCTATACGCCTGATATTGCGCGAGCGCTGAAATTTGAAGGCACACAAATGTTGGTGTCGCCCGCGTCATGGGGACCAGGCATTCATGGGCCAAATGGAGAATGGGAACAGCGGAGCTATGAAACAGGACTTCCCTTGATCGTGTGTAATCGAACGGGTGCAGAGGAGACACTCGACTTTTGGAAGGCGCCGAGCTTAGTCGCGAAGGATGGTGACCGGTTGTTGTCTCATACGTCAGAGCGGTCGGCAGTCCTCACGTTTGACTGGGACTTCTCCAATATGGTACCAAGCACAACTCAATTTCGGGCAGACTACATGCGAGGCTAGCTCGGAAGATCGATGCTGTCGTACCTGAGTACTCGTACTAGACAGGGAAAGGCGCATCCTTTTTTCTGTTCCATACTGGTGGATGCCGCTAGGGAGGAGGAAAGAACTCAAAACGAGATAGACCGTCAGTGCCGGGGAAGATGGTGCAAGTCCATCACGGTGCCGCCACTGTAAGCGGGGAGTGACTCTGCCACATGCCACTGTGCGTCACAACGCATGGGAAGGCGCAGGGAAACGACGATCCGCAAGTCAGGAGACCCAACCGACGGAAAACATTCACACCCTTCGAGTCAAAGGGAGGTTTTCATGCATCGTGTGTATCGGTGCCTCCGGTTTGTTGTTGCCTGTTGTTTCCTTATCGCTTTTCTGTACTTCCTGCACCCCGCTGCATTCGCTCAGGACATCGCCATGGCCGACCAACAGGAGACCGTCGAGGCTCCGGATGTCGTGGTGAGTGCGACTAAGACCCCAATTCCGGCCAAACAAGTCACCAGTGCCGTTGAGGTCATCACCGGCGAGGAGATGCAACAACGGAAAATTAGAACAGTCGCCGAAGCGCTTCGATGGTCATCGGGTCTTGCGGTCTTTCAAAGTGGAGGACTCGGCACAACGGTTGATGTGCGGATGCGCGGGGGAACGCCTGAGCAGACACTCGTGTTGATTGATGGGGCGATCGTCAACAGCGCCACGCTCGGCAGCTACAATTTCGCCAACTTGACCTCCGACAATATCGAACGGATTGAAATTTTACGCGGCAGTCAAAGCATGCTGTGGGGATCTGACGCGATGGGCGGTGTGATCAACATCACGACCAAGCGGGGGCAAGAGAAACCCAACGTCTCAGGTTTTGTCGAATATGGATCATTCAATACGATTCGAGAAGGGGGCAGTCTGGCCGGCAAGAAAGGACCGATTGATTTTTCAGGCTCGATCGCCCGTTTAGATACGGCAGGATTTTCAGCGATCAACTACCGACGTGGCGCAGCTGAACGTGATGGCTACCACAACTGGCAAGGATCGGTTCGACTGGGTGCAGACCTGCCGAAGGACGGGCGGCTGGAGTTTAGTTTTCGTTGGCTTGATGGCAGTGTGAATTTTGACGGCTTTACGTTTAATTCGACGACTTTCGCGTCAGAGCCGGCGGATGTGTTTGGTGCCAGATCCAAAAGTGTCCAATATGTGTTTGCAGGAAACTATCTGCAACCAATCACAGCTTGGTGGTCGCAACAGCTGACCTTGTCACGGGCAACCGAAAATCTCAATAGTGACGGAGGCGCAGTTGAACGGAGTCTTGTGACGGGAGCTACCGGACCTCTAGGATTTCCGTTTAGGTCCCGCATCGATACAACGAGTAATCGGATCGAATGGCAGCACAATATTCAAGTCGGCAAACCTCTCAGGTTGACGGCGGGGTATCAGTTTCGAGAACAGAGGGGTGACAATCGAGATCTTGTGACCAATACGACTACATTCGAGAACAAATCGGTGAGTAGCCATGCAGGGTTTGGAGAGGCACAGTTGAATCTTTGGGATCGAGTATTTGGAACAGCGGGCATTCGGCAAGATGAATACAATGTGTTTGGAAGCGCCACCACCTATCGGGTGACCGGAGGCTATCTGGTCAAGGAGACCGGCACAAAATTACGAGGTAGCTATGCAACAGGTTTCCGTGCTCCCACGATCAATCAGCTATTTTTCCCGGGTTTTGGAAACCCCAATTTAAAGCCAGAAAAGAACCAGGCATTTGATGTGGCCATTGAGCAGACATTTCCGAACGATCGAGGCAGCATCAGCATCGGATATTTTTGGACCCGCTATCGCAATCTTATTGTGTCGGTCTTCGATCCTGCTGTCTGTACGGAGCCTGGGTCCTTTGGGTTCTGTGCGCAGAATGTCGGCTTGGCTCGAGCGGAAGGTGTGGAGGTCAGCACAAAGCTGAAACTCTATCGTGACGGGCCATGGGTGAAGAATCTTGATTTGCAGATCCAGTATACGTACGCAGCGACGAGGGATATCAGTGGCGGATCGGACACACGTCTTCCGAAATGGCCACTCCATCAGATTACGACGGTACTCCGGTATCAGCCCATAGAAAGGTTGCAGGCCAGTCTGGAGGGGCGCTATGTCGGCGAGCGGTTCGGCAATGTGGGAAACGGCAATGCAACTCCCTCGTTCGTCGTCTGGAATCTCTCTGCAAGCTATGACGTGACGAAGTATATGCAAGCGTATCTCCGGTTGGACAATATCTTCAATGAGAAGTACGAAGAGACGCTGTTTTTCGGCACCCCGATCCGATCCATCTTCGGTGGTGTACGAGTGAATTATGACCTTCCGATCTGAGGGCGCATGAACACGTTTCCACGATTGGTTATTGCCGGCACGCACAGCGGTGTCGGGAAGACCACTGCGACGTTAGCGATTTTGGCGGCCCTACGAGAGCGGGGCCGCCTCGTGCAGCCGTTTAAGGCTGGACCGGATTTCATCGACGCCAGCCACCATACGGCTGCTGCTGGTTTGCCGTCACGGAATTTGGACGGATGGCTATTGGGTGCTGATCTCAATCGTCAGATTTTTATGCGGGCAGCCGCCAATGCGGACCTCTCCATTATTGAGGGGATGATGGGCCTCTTCGATAGTAGTTCGCCAGTGAGTGACCTCGGCAGCACGGCGGAATTAGTCAAGCATTTGGAGGCACCGGTTCTGCTGATTGTCGACGGCAGCGCGATGGCTCGTTCTGCCGCAGCCATGGTGGCAGGTTACGCACGCTTTGATCCGGCCTTGCGTGTGGCCGGTGTGCTGTTCAATCGTGTGAGTAGTGACGGGCACTACCAGTTACTCAAGACAGCGGTCGAGCAGGAGACGGATGTCACTCCGCTCGGCTATCTGCGTCCTGATCCCACGGTGACGATTGTCGAGCGTCATTTGGGTCTCGTGATGCCTGCTCACGAACAAGCTTCTGCTCCGTACCAACGATTAGCCAGGTTGGTGCAGGACACCGTTGATCTGGAGGGTCTTGAAGTGCTCGCGAAGTCGTGCGCGCCGTTTCCCTTCACACGAGATCCTATTGCTCAACCAGCTCCGAGGACGGTACGGATCGGTTTGGCGCGGGATGCAGCCTTTTGCTTCTACTATCCTGACAATCTCGAGCTGCTTGAAGCCAACGGGGGCGAATTGGTCTCATTTTCTCCGCTCCATGACGAGATGCTTCCGGATAATCTTGGCCTGTTGTATTTCGGTGGAGGCTATCCTGAATTGCATGGTGCCGCGTTAGCGGCCAATAGGCCGATGAAACAGGCGATCCGCCGATTCGCTGAGCGGGGTGGAACCATTTATGCGGAATGCGGCGGTATGATGTACCTCACGCAGGGCATCAGAAGCTTCGAGGGAGTGGTGTCTGAGATGGTAGGACTCTTTCCAGCCGAAGCAACGATGCAGAGCAAGCGGATGACTTTGGGGTATCGGGCCATCGAACTGACTCGACCGTGCATGCTCGGGGCAGCCGGGTTGGCTGCGCGGGGGCATGAATTCCACTACTCTGAGGTGATTCCGAAAGGGCCGCTGGCGTATGCCTGTACCTTGACTGATGCACAAGGTGAGTCAAAGGGGTCTGACGGCATGCTGGTCAACAATACGTTGGGACTCTATACGCATCTACATTTTTCCAGTCAGCCAAGTATCGCAGCGTCATTGATTGCTTCTGCTGGCCGAACTGATTCCGGCGCGAATGTTCCGGGGCTATCGAAGGTTTCCTGATGGAACAAGCTGATCACAAAGCAAAGATGGCGAGGCTGAAGGCGTCGGTGGATCGGCGAATCGATGCCGCGCAGGATGAGAAGGGATTGCTGATCGTCCACACAGGAGCTGGCAAGGGGAAGACGACTGCCGCCTTGGGCATGGCACTGCGCTGCGTCGGTCATGGCATGAAGGTAGCCGTTGTGCAATTCATCAAAGGCGCGATCGATACGGCGGAAGAACGGATGCTTACGTCTTTTAGGGATCGGGTCACATTTCTACGGATGGGTGAAGGCTACACCTGGGAAACACAGGACGGGGAACAGGATACTCGATTTGCGCAACTAGCCTGGGCGAAATCCTGTGAGTTTTTGCGCGATCCTTCCTATGCGATGGTCATTCTTGACGAGTTCAATATCGCGCTGCAGCACGGCTACGTCCGACTCGAAGACGTTCTGCCGGTCCTTCGCAGCCGTCCGCCGATGCAGCATGTGGTGATCACAGGTCGGGGAGGACCAGCCGATCTCTTGGAAGAGGCCGACCTGGTGACGGAGATGAAACAGGTCAAGCACCCCTTTCGCAAAGGCATCAAGGCCCAGGCCGGGGTTGAATTTTGAGAGGGCCGGTCACGAAGACGTGTGAGCGTTGCGGACAATCGTTCGAATGTGTTGGCTATCAATGTTGGTGCGGAACGATCGGCATTACGGACCAGCAGATGGATTGGATCGCTGCGCGGTTCAAGGATTGTCTGTGTCCGGCCTGCCTACAGAGAGTCAGTATGGGTGAGCGAGGGCCTCAGGAATCATCGACAGATCAGCGGAAGCGCTGACCGAGTGCATGTAATGGGATTGCCTGAGTCACCTGCAGGATCAGCACCAATAATTCGGCGTCGACAAGAAGGAGGTCGCAACCATGCGTGCATTCTCAGTTCGAACACAACTGGTAATCGGGGTCGTCTTGGTCGTGCTCATGGGCGTGACAAGGGGATATCATTTCGCACCTCTGGAGCATCTGCCGAGCGCCTCGTGGGCGATTTTCTTTCTTGCCGGCGTGTATTTGCCTTCCCGCTGGGTCTTTCCCGCATTACTGGCGGAAGCCGCTGCGCTCGACTTTGCCGCCGTGACATGGGGCGGCGTGAGCAATTTCTGTGTCAGCCCCGCCTATGGCTTTTTACTCCCTGCCTACGGCACACTGTGGTTCGCTGGCCATTGGTATGCCGAACGTCACCGCGACACCGTTGCGACGCTCGTTCCATTAACGATGAGTGTGGTCGTCGGGACGGCGGTTTGCGAGATGATTTCGAGCGGGAGCTTTTATTTTCTCTCCGGACGCTTCGAGCCGACTGGTGTGGCCGAGTTTGCACGGCGATTCATGGAATACTTCCCGCGATCGCTCTCGTCGATAGCGTTCTATATTTGTATTGCCGGCATGATCCACGTCGTCGTGCGCATGCCGATCATGTCGTTCTCGAGTGGTAGAACGTCCAATTAGCCGCCGGTTCCTATCGAGCAAGGTTCGATTGCGATCCGCCTACGCGTGGTCCATTACGGCTAGCTCGAGGAAGCGAAATAGGATCGATGGGATTTGAAGAAGCCAGGTGTCTGATCAAACCACATTGTCAACAGTGTGATCGATGACGCGCCGAACCGCCGATGCTCTCAAATTCTCCCGCTCAGAGCGGGATGCCGTCTATCGGGCGATTTTCGAACGCCGTGATGTGCGTCGAAACTTTTTGCCGAGGGCAATCTCTGAACCAGTCATGATGCGGCTGTTGACTGCGGCTCATCATGCCGGATCGGTCGGCTTTATGCAGCCGTGGGATTTTGTGGTGATACGAAATGCGGCGACGAAACGCGCGGTGAAGCAGTTATTCGTTGAAGCCAATACGGAAGCCGCACGCCGTTATACAGGTCTAAAGGGCGATCTCTACAGACGCTTGAAACTGGAGGGGATTGAGGAGGCTCCGATCAACCTGTGTGTGACCTGTAGTCGGAGGCGTGGAGGGGCAGATGTACTTGGTCGTTCTACGGTGCGTGCGACGGATCTCTACAGTACCTGTTGTGCCGTTCAAAATCTTTGGCTTGCGGCCAGAGCTGAAGGGATCGGTGTTGGTTGGGTCAGTATTCTTGATCATCATGCGCTGAAGCGAGTGGTTGGTGTTCCTAAATCGGTGACGATTCTGGCGTATCTGTGCCTCGGCTATGTCTCGAAGTTTGAAACGGTACCTGATTTGGAGATGGCGGGGTGGCGAGACCGGATTCCAGTGAATCAGCTGATTCATTATGATGCGTGGGGCAGTCACGCCTATGAGGAGGAGCGAGACGAGCATGAGAATCACGAAAGTGTACACCAGAACGGGAGACGCGGGAAAGACAAGACTCGCCGGCGGCCAACAGGTGTGGAAGGACAGTCTTCGAGTCGAAGCCTACGGCACCGTCGATGAATTGAATTCTTCAATTGGGGTCGTCCGGGTGCTCAATAGCGAAACGAGGGGGCATCACAAACAGGCCGGCCAGTTGGAGGATGAGCTGCGATGGGTGCAGAATAAGCTCTTTGATGTCGGGAGCATTCTTGCGACGGCACCGGGGCAGACGTTCAAGAACATGCCGCAGGTGATGGCGAGCGATGTCACACGCCTCGAAAAAACGATTGATCGATGCCAGAAGACTTTGGAACCATTGAAAGAGTTTATTCTCCCTGGTGGCGGGAAAGTTTCCAGTTTTTTGCATCAGGCAAGGACGATTTGTCGTCGGGCTGAACGATTGTGTGTGGCGCTCTCTAAGACCGAGCCGGTTGATCCGCAGATCATCAAGTTTATCAATCGCCTGAGCGATACCCTCTTTGTCCTGGCTCGTTGGGTCGCCAAAACACAGGGCGAGCCTGAGTTTTTATGGGAACGAAATGTCGCCACGAAGTCCACGTAAAGGTCGGTCTGTAGGTCGACCCAAGGGCCGTATTATTCTTGTGTTAGGCGGAGCCTCATCTGGGAAAAGCGAATTCGCCCTTCAGGTAGGTGGTTCGCGTGGGCCACGTGCATTCGTGGCGACTGGGCAGGGACTTGATGACGAAATGGCAGGACGAATTGCTCGGCACCAGGCGACTCGTTCCGCCGAATGGCAGACTGTTGAAGAGCCTCTCGATGTAGAGGCATGGCTTGTCAAGCAGGGGGCAGGGTATCGGACTATTGTGTTCGACTGTGTGACGCTCTGGTTAAGTAATCTGCTCGGAAGTGGTCTCGTGGAGTCAATCATTCTTGCTCGGATTGAATCCCTTCTTGAGGCGATGCGGCTGACTGGGGCCAATGTCATCATCGTCAGCAATGAGTTAGGTTGTGGTCTTGTTCCCGCTGACCCATCGGTGCGAGCCTTTCGTGATCTTTCCGGACGAGTGAATCAATGCCTTGCCGCAGGGGCGGATGAAGCCTATCTGGTGGTCAGTGGACTTCCGCTTCGCCTGAAGTGAGGAAAGGAGTGTTATGTCGATTCAGGATGTCTGTCGTCAGATTCAGCCGCTGGATTTAGCTCTACAAACCAAAGCACAGACTCATTTAGGTCGCCTGACCAAGCCGCTCGGCAGCCTCGGCAAGCTTGAGGAGTTGGCCACGGCCTACGTCACCATGACCGGTGAATTAAAGCCAAGTATCCCCCGTGGAATGGTCTTCACATTCGCTGCGGATCATGGCGTCACTGCAGAAGGTGTGAGTGCGTATCCCCGTGAGGTCACACCGCAAATGGTTCTGAATTTCCTTCGGGGTGGAGCCGGTATCAACGTCCTCGCTCGGCATGCGGGGGTGGTTGTTCGTGTGGTCGATATCGGAGTTGATTACGAGTTTACGGCCGCCCCTGGGTTGATTCATCGCAAAATCATGAATGGGACGCACAATCTTTCGCGTGAGCCGGCAATGATGAGGGAACAGGCGGAGCATGCTGTTATGGTGGGGATCGAGTTAGCGAAGGAGGCCGTACAGGAAGGCATCGGCCTCATCGGAACCGGGGAAATGGGCATCGGGAATACGACTTCCAGCGCGGCCATTACTGCCGTGATGACGGGTCGGCCAGTAGAAGAGGTCACCGGACATGGAACAGGCATTCAGGAGTCCGATCGTGCGCACAAGGTACGCGTGATTCAACGGGCTCTTGATCTCCATCGTCCGAAGCCGTCCGATCCGATCGGTGTACTGGCAAAGATCGGCGGACTGGAGATTGCTGGGCTGGCTGGGTTGATGCTCGGGGCAGCAGCCTCCCGGGTGCCTGTGGTGCTGGATGGATTCATCGCTGGCGCCGCCGCCTTGATTGCCGTGGGAATTCAGCCGTTGTGTCGCGAGTATCTCATTGCCGCGCACCGGTCGGTTGAACAGGGGCATCGTGCAATTCTGAGCCATCTGAGATTGACCCCGCTGTTTGACCTCGATTTTCGACTCGGCGAGGGGACCGGGGCCTGTTTAGGAATGGATCTCGTTTGTGCGGCGGTCAAAGTCTATACGGAGATGGCGACCTTCGAAGAAGCCGGTGTTGCAAACAAGCTGTGACGCCTATGGGAGCTGTCGCCCGTCCATTCATCTTTGCCTGGCATTTTCTCACGACTATTCCTCTGAGCCGAGTTCATCATGAACCGACGGCGCCTGAGCTGGCGGCGTCGATGGCGTGGTATCCCGTCGTTGGCTTGCTGATCGGCGGGGGCTTGGCTATTGCTGATTTGGTATTGCAGGAGGTCTTTGACAATCTCGTCGTGAACGCACTGTTGATCGTGCTCTTGGTACTGCTGACACGCGGACTTCATCAGGATGGATTGGCTGATACCTTGGATGGACTGGCCGGAGGCGGCACACTGAGCGAACGACTGTCGATCATGCGCGATCCTCGCATCGGCGCACTTGGGGCAACCGGGCTTTCCCTCTCGTTGATGCTTCGGTATGCCGGCTTGATGGCATTGCCCCAGGAGTTGCGGGTACCGGCACTCTGCTGCATGCCGGCGGTTGGCCGTTGGGCCATGGTGACCTCAGCGTGGCTTTCTCCCTATGCCAGGAAAGAAGGCGGGTTGGCCGCACCGTTTCTGACCCATCTGTCTTGGCGGCACGTTGTCGTGGCGACACTTGTTGTGGCCATCGGACTGGGCGTGGGTTTTGGCATCGTCCGCTCGTTCCTCGTCATGATGGGCGGGGCATTTGTCGTGCTGATGGGTTGGTGGGAGTGCCGCAGCTGGTTCGGCGGGGTCACCGGGGATACCCTCGGGGCCACAAATGAAGTGATCGAGATTCTCTTTCTTCTGTCCATTCCCCTCGTGCTTCGGTTGCCATGACCGGTGGAGAACTTCTTGTGGCCGCTGTGGTGGATGCCGTAGTTGGCGATCCTCACTGGTTGCCGCATCCTGTTCGCGTGATGGGGCGATGTATTACATGGTTCGAGCATGAAATTCGGAAGATATGCCGGAGTGGGACTAGCTTTCGCCTCGCAGGAGTGTGTCTTGCTGTAGGATTACCCCTTGTCACATTCATGCTCGCATCGGTCCTCATCGCTGAGGCCGAACAGTTTGCAGGATGGCTGGGGTCTACTCTCTCTATCATCCTGGCGTCGATGACTTTGGCTGCGCGTGACCTGTGGGACCATGCCCATGCAGTGGATGGTCCACTCCAGGCCGGAAATCTCTCAGCTGCGCGACGAGCCGTGGGGATGATTGTCGGGAGGGATACGGCTGGACTGTCCCCATCGGAGGTCGCTCGTGCGACTGTCGAGACCGTCGCAGAAAGTGCGGCAGATGGTGTAGTTGCGCCTCTCCTGTACTTGGCAATAGGTGGTGCTCCCTTAGCATTGGCGTATAAGGCGATCAACACGCTCGATTCCATGATTGGTCACCGCGATCCCCGTTATGCTGATTTTGGATGGGCATCAGCTCGGCTCGATGATCTGGTCAACTGGATCCCCGCTCGACTTGCCGCAACGGCGTTGATTCTTGGCGCCGGTGTGATCACTAGACAACTGGAACCAGTCCGTCTGGGGTGGTGGGTGTTCCGACGGGACGGGGGGAAACATCCCAGTCCCAATAGCGGTAGACCTGAGGCGGCGATGGCCGGTGTGTTGGGCGTGAGACTCGGTGGCATCAATTTCTATGACGGCATTCCACAAGAGCGTCCAATCCTTGGGTCAGAAGGGCGTCTTGTCGAGCCAGGCGACATCCTGTCGGCGACGAGAGTAATGGCGATGGCCGCGGTGCTGGTTGTATTCCTGGCTGTGGGAATCAGATGGCTCATATGAAAAAACCTCTGCATGGTGGAAATATCTACCGTGTCGCACGAGAGCTGGGCCGTGATCCAGGCGAGATTATTGATTTTAGCGCGAGTATCAATCCATTGGGTCCTTCTCCTCGCGTTTGGAAAGCCATTGCCGCTTCCAAGCATCTCTTAGACCATTATCCAGACCCGGACTGTTGGGACCTTCGCCGGGCGCTGGCCGCACTCTGGCGGATTGATCCAGTCCAGATTGTTGTCGGGAATGGCTCCACGGAGCTGATTGATGCGTTGCCTCGTGCATTACAGATTCGACGGCTCCTTGTCGTCCAGCCTACATTTTCCGAATATATGGCTGCGATGAGGCGAGCGGGGGGATCCACCACAACACTCTACGCGCATCGACGCGACCACTATGCGATCCCGATCGATCGTATGAGGCAGATTTTGGAAACAGGACGGAGTGATGAAAAATCCATTGATGGAATGATCCTCTGCAATCCCAACAGTCCAACAGGGCAGGCCTGTACGGTGGAAGATCTTGTACAACTTGCGAAAGTTGCTCACCGACGTGGTCTGTGGCTGATTATCGACGAATCCTTTGCTGATTATTGTCCTGACCGATCCATCCTTGGGCAAGGGGAGTTGCGGTCGCATGTGATCGTCCTACGCAGCATGACCAAGTTTTATGCGTTGCCCGGACTGCGGGTGGGCTATGCCGTATCGGCACCGGCAACTGCCGGACGACTCCAGCGACAGCTACCGCCTTGGTCGGTGAGTGCGATGGGACAAGTTGCGGCGATGGCCGCTTTGAAAGATGAGGCTCATGCGAGAAGGAGCCTGAAGTATATGACAGAGGAGCGTGAGCGCTTTCGAATGAAGCTCGCGGCGTTACCTGGCTGTACGGTGATGTCCTCCTATGCGAACTATTGTCTAGTCGAGTTACCTCGTGGCCGAACTGCACGGGACATCACTGAACGCTTATGCGGGAGAGGGGTATTGATTCGAGATTGTTCTTCAGTGCCCGGTGCCACCTCGCGGTCCGTTCGACTCGCCGTTCGAACAAGGATCGAGAATGACCGGCTTATTCGAGAGCTTTCTCCTTTGCTCCTTAACCGGGGTTCGTGATGAAGAAGACTCCAGCACGGGTCCATACTCGTTATCGTGTCATAGGGAAGACACTGGTGATTGAGCTTGAGGGGCGAAAGCGTGTGCTGTCATCGGCTCCACAAGGGGGAGGGCTGACGGTGGCTTCCTACATCCTCAATCATCAGGTAGAGGCCAATCCCTTGGTCGCGGGGAAACAGTCGATGCCCTTTCGGGAGCCGGGACGCTGTTTGCGGGAGTTGGCCTCTCGGATGGGAATCCATACATCGACTGTTGGGTTGATGACTGCGGTTCCGATGACTCAAGTAGTGACGGCAAGAGCTGCGTCGGATGGGTTATGGGTGGAGTGTTTTGCCACGGTTGGTGTCACGAATGCCATTCGAGCTGGCGAATGGCCACCTGGAGGCCCTGGTGGCAAGCGATCAACCAAACCTGGGACGATTAACCTCATGCTCATCACAAACGGCAGCCTTTCTCAGTCCGCAATGGTCGGCGCCGTACAAGTTGCTACAGAGGCCAAGAGCGGTGCTCTGCGTGATCATTATGTCCTGAGTTGCCAGAGCGGCGTTGCAGCCACTGGGACCGGGACCGATGCGGTGGTGATTGCCTGTTCGTTACGCGGGCAGGGGCCTGTGCATATCTATA
This sequence comes from Nitrospira sp. UW-LDO-01, assembly GCA_002254365.1. GTDB lineage: Bacteria > Nitrospirota > Nitrospiria > Nitrospirales > Nitrospiraceae > Nitrospira_D. The sequence continues at coordinate 277 of NIUT01000096.1, read as the reverse complement.
GTGGAACACATACCGTCATTGGGGCATTGATCGGGCGAGTCGTGAGCGACTGTGTCACAAATGGTTTGGCAAAGGCTAAAGCCTGGCGGGAGTTGCATCAATGACGGCACGAGCCCTTGCTGTGCTTGGAACTGGATCGGATGTCGGGAAAAGCCTCATCACGGCTGGGATCTGTCGCATCCTTCATCGTGCAGGCATGCGCGTGGCTCCATTCAAAGCGCAGAACATGTCGCTGAATTCATTCGTGACCCCGGAGGGTGGGGAGATCGGTCGAGCG
>NIUT01000095.1 GCA_002254365.1 Nitrospira sp. UW-LDO-01 | reverse complement strand
AGGCGTATTGTCAATGCGTGTCGTAAGGTCTTCTGGGCATACTATTGCCTCTAACATCGGATTATAGTCTCCAATCTCATGCGGTATTCCAAATGTGTGAAGACTTACGTCAATCTCTCCAGGAATGAGCCCTCCCTCAAGATCCTCGATCTCTGGTGGAAAAGGTAGTGGGATCCCTTCATAAAAGTCGATCCCTTGGATGATGTAAGAATTCTTTCCTCCTGCAAGGCGAACCTTGCCACGCGCGTAGTCATATATACCCGTCGATGCATCAAGCTGTACGGTCTGAGAGAACCATTTAACATGCGGGTGAAATCTTACCGAAAATCCGTCCAGCTTTATGCGCTTTTCTCCAATCTCAAATTCGGTCGTCTTCTTTAGGTTAAATGAGGCCGTCAAATCCCGCCCAATAACGATTGTTGGATTGTGGACAGCGATCATCATTGCTCGCCATATTAGCCATGCATCGACCGATTCACCATTAAACTTAATGTCATGTAGCTTCACATTTTTCGGCAACCCAGCTTCCCCGTGATAGACAAATGTGAAGGGGTTAAGATCCCATTTGCGCAGATACATGATCTCTTCAATAACTGCCTTAACCCTTTGGTCTCCTCGGTGAAGAACGGACATGATCCCAATCCTTGCGCGCTTTGCCTTTTTTATAGCCATCTCATCAAAGCCAGTGTTGCTGCATAGGAGCATAACATCGGCTTTAATATCCCTTTTCTTTGATTCAGCAGCATCTACAACCTCTACACCAGCTTTCCTCTCCATTGGTGTATATACAATATCAATCGCAGTCACTCGTGACCTATCTGAAGAGCGCAGTATTACATCAACCTTTCTTGTGCCATCAGTAGTATTAACCAAAGCACCGACTGCCAATTCTGATTTTGGCTCAAAGGCATGAATTACAGCTGCAACCAACTTGCGATATTCGGGATCTGGCACCTCTCCTAGTAATGTCTCAATATCACTTACATGATCACCGCTTTGAAATTTGGTTTGGGCTCCAATGACAGTTGGTTGCGTGAGAATACTTGTCTCTAGGATGCGTGCCCGTGCCCAATCGTAGATGGCACCATCTCTGCCTGCAGGCTTGACGATATCAATATGATTCTCATCTACCGGAAATGGGGTTTGATCACAGTGCGAAGCCGCGTATACACGACTAACAACAACTGTTCCATAAGTCGGCTTCGTTTCATACGCGCAGAATGATCGAGGGAAGAGAGAAGCCTGACGATCACGCATCAAGTTCTGCCATTGGTTTTCAAGACCTTGAAGAAAGACGTTCAGATCTGCTCGCTTCATGTTCGCTATTTGAGGATTTGCCGAGAGAAAGGAGGCCAGCTCAGCAGAGTTTGAACCTTGTGTGGGGGCCGCAATAAATAATGCGGCTTTAACTTTTCTAAGCTTATCTACCTGAGCAGGTCGATTCAGTTCAACCAAGACTCGCTTGACCACAAGGCCTCCCATGCTGTGGGCAATGAAGTAGACTTCGTTGAAGTTTTCGAAGATGCCCTTATCTCCAATCTGTTGCAACATGCGCACTGAAATCTCTTCTATCGTCGATGTACGGCTGAGCCTTGGAGTGTCGTAGCGGTATGTCGCCACTGCATAGTCCTGAAACCTCTCATCACCCCTTATTAGATCTGGCCATGAAACACCAGATCGATTTGTCCATGCGCTGGCTGGATCGCTATAGACCCCATGGACAAAAACGATGAGCTTTGGAGCGGATTGAGGTCCTGATAGTAATGAGAATTCAGCGATCGAAGGAGTAGTATTTGTCAGTGACTCACAACCCGTGATGAGCAGTAGGGCGACAATGCAGGAAACAATTTTTTTCCATCAATCAACAACCCCAGGCTATCTGACCATTTATCAAAACACCTGATCTAAGGCAAGGCAGGTTTGCTATCGGATTGTTCCTACACCCAACTGTCTAGCCACCAATGATTTCAATTAAATCGTTATCCATCTCGGAGAGCAACCGTCTTTTCCAAATCATCACTTTGGCATCAATAGTCTGCATGTACGGTTGACGGGCTAGCAGAGAACTACCACACCTGCACAATGAAGCACTTCAGATACCGCGTTTCCGGCATGCTGGCGAGGATGGGATGGTCAGGGCTCTGGCCCCGTTGTTCAATCATGCGGATATCCCGCTTGGCGTCGCGAGCGGCGAGGCGAATGCTCTTCCAGAGATCTTCTTCAGAGACAGGATGGGAGCAGGAGCTGGTGACAAGAAACCCTTCCGGCTTGAGCAACTTCATTCCCAAGAGGTTGACGTCTTTATACCCGGTCAAGGCGCCGGCCAGGGCCTGTTGACTGCGAGCGAATGCCGGGGGATCAAGCATCACGACATCATAACGTCTCCCTGCCTTCACTAACTTGCGCATCTCCTCGAAGGCATCGGCCTGGCGATAGGTACATCGATCCTCCACCTTGTTCATCGTGGCCTGCGTTCGGGCCATGGCTAGTGTGTCTTGGCTGACATCGAGGCCCTCCACTGATACCGCTCCGGCGAGCGCGGCATGAATACCAAATGCGCCGGTATGACAGAACACCTCCAGCACATCGGCCCCTGCCGCGAGCTTGGCTGCTGCCAGCCGGTTCTCTCGTTGATCGCAAAACCAACCGGTCTTCTGCCCCTTCTCCACATCGACGAGAAACTTCGCGCCCCCCTCCTGAATCTCAACTTGCGTCGGGCCACTGCCTCGAAGAAATCCTCGTTCGAGTGGCAACCCTTCAAGTTGGCGACTTTTGGCTTCGTTCCGTAGATAGACTCGTGTCAGACCCAATTCCTTCATCAGCACGTCCGCTATGAGTTCCTTGCGGCTATCCATCCCAAACGAGAGACACTGCATCACCAGCAGCTGATCGTACCGATCCACGATCAACCCCGGCAGTCGATCGCCTTCGGCATAAATAAGCCGATAGGCATTGGACTGCGAGACGACTCGCTGCCGCAGGCGGACGGCTTGCTGGATTCTTCCTCGCCAGAACGTCTCATCGATAGATTCATCCTCGAATGTCAGGAGGCGGACACGAATTTTGGACGCAGGATTATAGAGGCCACGTCCGTAGAATTGTCCGCTGGGGGTCAGGACATCGACCAAATCCCCGGCGATTGCCTCACCGACAAGCGGTCCGACATGCCCGGCATAGAGCCACAGATGCCGACTCTCTGAACCGCGTGCAGGCGTGAGGCGAACGTGAGCCGTCGGTGTCATATCATTTTTCATAACGATGGTTACCTCTAAGCTGGGACGTGGGTGGTCACACACCGACCACAATGCATCACTGGTCGTCCGGTTGTTCTTGACGAATGGACATCAGTATGTTTTCTTGAATAAGGAGCCTGTCCGACATTGACCTTTCTACTGCGGCAAATGATCGACGGTCATCTGCAACGTTCTCGGCCTCGAAAAATCCTCAATGTATTCCAGCGAATACACTTCCGGTTTTTCATGGCCTGCGGCCTTGCAGCTCGCCGTCTCTCCTTCGCCTCGCGACGAAGGCAATGTCGAACAGGCTCCTAGCTCTTTCAACTCTCTATAGAAAGCGACTTTATGGGCCACAAACCAACGATTGGATCAGCTGTCTTAGATCGATTACATCATCTTGGTGTCCGGCATATCTTCGGCATTCCCGGCGACTACGTGCTCTCGCTCTACCAACTGATCGAAGCCTCGCCCATCAAACACGTCGGCACCACGCGGGAAGACTGCGCTGGCTTTGCGGCAGACGCCTACGCCCGCATCAACGGGATCGGAGCCGTCTGTGTCACCTATTGCGTCGGCGGTCTCAATACCGTCAATGCCATTGCCTGCGCCTATGCGGAACGGTCGCCGGTGGTGCTCCTGACCGGCTCGCCCGGTCTCTCCGAACGTACCCGTACACCCTATCTGCATCATATGGTCCGCGACTTCGGAACGCAACGAGAGGTCTTTGAGCGGATGACCGTCGCCGCGGTCACCCTGGATGATCCCTTGACTGCCGAGCGCGAAATGGACCGGGCCTTCGCCGCCCTCCTACGCTATCGCCGTCCCATTTATATCGAGATTCCCAGGGACATGGTCCATTGTCCACTGGCCGGCGGCATGAGACCGATGTGTATCGAGGATACACCAAGTGACCCCGCCGCGCTGGAGGAAGCGCTCAGCGAAGTCCGGATCATGTTGGCATCGGCCAAACGCCCGGCCATGCTCGTGGGGGCAGAAGTCGGTCGGTTCGGGCTTCAGGATGATCTCATTCGGCTCGTCGAGCAACTGAATATTCCGATTGCCTCAACGCTGCTCGGGAAATCAGTCATTCGCGAAGACCATCCGCTCTACGTCGGCGTGTATGGCGGGCTCATCGCTCGCGAAGATGTCCAGCAGTTCATTAACGATTCTGACTGTCTGCTGATCCTGGGATCCATCCTCTCCGATGTGGAAGATCTGGATGCGACATCGCCGCTGTTATCCGAAGGCCGGACTATCCATGCGACTGCCGATCGAGTCGCCATCAAACACCATCGGTATGACTCCATCAAGTTCCAGGACTTCGTTCAAGGGCTGGTGCGATCGCCGCTTCCCTCCTTTTCACGCTCCCAACGCACACTTCCGGTCAAAACCGTTCCGGCACTCACGGCCCCTGACCTCGATGCTTCGGTGACCCTGGAAGGACTCTTCATGCACCTGGATACCGTGCTCACCGAGAAGACCGTCGTGATTGCAGACGTTGGCGAGTCGCTCTTTGCTGCGGCTGACCTGCATGTCCGCCATCGGTTCGAGTTCCTGTCACCGGCCTACTATACGTCAATGGGGTTCGCCGTCCCGGCAGCATTAGGCGCTTCGTTCGCCGACCCCAGCCTGCGTCCGATCGTATTAGTGGGAGATGGTGCCTTTCAGATGACCGGAACGGAACTGGCCAGCTGTGTCCGGTATGGGCAAGCCCCGATTGTGATCCTTTTGAATAACCGGGGTTATTCAACGGAACGGGAGATTCTTGAAGGTCCCTTTAACGATGTGCATGAATGGCAATACGACAAAATCTGTGATCTGGTTGGAGGCGGGAAAGGCGTACGCGTGAGTACCCAGCGGGAGTTCCAACAACATCTCTCCGCTGCGTTTGCCGACCAAGCTCACCTGCATGTGCTCAACGTGCTCCTCAGCCCCAATGACCGCAGCCCCGGCATGGTCCGCCTGGCTAGGCGCCTTGGGAAAAAGCTGTCCACCGATAAGCCATAGGGAAAACCATCCAGTCTGTCTGCTTTCTCATACATCTCTGATTGCTTCTAGAGAAAATCGCCCCTCAATTTCGCCAGAAAGCCCCCACAGGCTCGTTCTTCCATCAAAATCAGCAGTGGCACGCCCCCTGCAAATTTGTTTATTTGCTTTATGACAGGGCGGCTGGGCAGAATAGGCCTTCCCCTGCTTCACCGCCTTTACGCCGAATCAGTTTTCAGCAATAATCCGGTACTGGCCGAGAGGATACCTTGTCAGATTTTTATCAAAATGGCGTCGTCACCGTCCTACACCGGCTCGGTCAACCCAATACCGAGCAATTGGAGCAGGAACTGGAGCGGTATGCAAAAACGACTCCGATCGCGCTGGTCCTCCCGTCGCTCTATGCGGAACTTGAACGACCAGCCCTCAAGCGCATCGTCGATATCCTGAGTGACGTTCGTTACATCAACGAAATCGTCATCTCGTTGGATCACGCCTCCGCCTTAGAATTCAGGCTGGCCAAGCAATTCTTTTCCCACCTCCCTCAACGAGTCCGCGTTGTCTGGAACGACGGCGCTCGCATCCAAGCGATCCTGAATGTGCTGGTCTCACATGAAATCGACATCGGACACCAAGGCAAGGGGCGCGGGTGTTGGACGGCCTACGGTTATGTTCTGGCCAGAGGCCAGAGCCAGATCATCGCACTCCATGACTGCGACATTGTGAGTTACGATCGGCAGTATCTCGCTCGCCTCTGCTATCCCATCGCGAATCCGAATCTCGCGTATGAATTTTGTAAAGGGTACTACAGTCGGGTGACGGACCGCATGCATGGGCGTGTGACGCGTCTCTTCATGACGCCGCTCATCCGCAGTCTGCAAATGCTGGTCGGACCGCACTCTCTCCTCTCGTTTCTCGACAGTTTTCGGTACCCGCTGGCCGGTGAGTTTGCGATGGTACGGGATCTGGCCTGGATCAATCGTATTCCAGGTGATTGGGGGCTTGAGGTCGGCATGTTGGCCGAGGTCTACCGGAATTGTGCGCTGCGACGGATCTGCCAAGCCGATATCGCTGATGCCTATGAGCACAAACATCAGACATTGTCGACGCACAATCCGGACGCCGGCTTGTTAAAAATGTGTGTGGATATCACCAAATCCCTGTTTCGTAACCTGGCAAGCGAAGGATTGGTCCTCTCAGAAAGCACGCTCAAGACCTTGCGAGCCACATACTTACAGGCCGCGCAGGAAGCTATTAGCCGGTATGAAAATGACGCGGCGATCAACAGCCTGCGTTTTGACCGCCATGAAGAGCGACGTGCGGTCGAGGTATTTCTTCGCGGAATGACGCTCGCAACCGATAGCTTTCTTGAAGACCCCCTTGGGGTTCCCATGATCTCGAACTGGAGCCGCGTGACTCACGCCGTCCCCGATATTTTCCATCGGCTCATGGATGCGGTCGAGCAAGATCATGCCTGGGATCCTGCAGCGGAAACACGACAACCGGTCTCATGATGAACAACGGCCTGATTCCACTCACTGCTGAAACGGAGGATCTGCTGGAGGCAGTCCACCATGCCGACATTCTGGTCGGCATTCCCAGCTTTAACAATGCAAAGACGATCGGCCATGTCGTTCGCGCTGTCGGCGCAGGCCTGGCGAAGTATTTCCATGGGTATCGCGCCGTCCTCGTCAACTCAGACGGAGGCTCCACCGACGAAACACCGGCCATTGTGGCCCATACCATGGTTGATCTTGAACCGCTCTTCATCAGCGATCGGCAAAGTACCCTGCACCGAATCGTGACCCCGTATCATGGAATCCCCGGCAAGGGGAGTGCGTTCCGCACCATTTTCGAGATCGCCCGACGGCTCAAAGTGAAAGCCTGTGCCGTGGTCGATTCGGATGTGCGAAGCATCACGCCTGAGTGGATGGAGCTGCTCCTTCGCCCCATCATCAAGGAAGGATACGATTACGTGGCGCCCTACTATCGACGCCACAAATACGACGGCACCATCACAAACAGCATCGCCTATCCCTTGACCCGGGCCCTCTACGGTCAAGAAGTTCGTCAGCCGATCGGAGGAGACTTCGGATTCACCGGAGAACTCGCTCAACACTACCTTGAAAAACACGTGTGGGAGTCCGATGTCGCGCGGTTTGGCATCGACATTTGGATGACGACTGAAGCCATCGCGAACGGCGCCAAGGTCTGCCAGAGTTTTCTCGGTGCCAAGATTCATGACCCGAAAGACCCGGCCGCAGACCTTTCCTCCATGTTGCGACAGGTCGTAGGAGCCTTGTTCGCCCTGATGGAAGCGCATGCCCCGACCTGGCTCTCTGTGACTGAATCGCGAAAGGTGCCGCTCTTCGGCTTCCAATATGAGGTGGGCGTCGAGCCCGTGAATGTGAACGTCGAACGGATGATAGATTTATTTCATCTCGGCCTGACCGATTTACACGACATTTGGGTGCGCATACTCTCCGAAGAGGTACTCGACCAGCTGTCTCGACTTCAGGAGGTCCCTGCACGAGATTTCCGTATCCCCGATTCCTTGTGGGCACACATCATTTACGACGCGGCACTGGCACACCATCGCAATGTGCTGCCTCAAGAGCATCTCCTCAAGGCGTTGACTCCACTCTATTTAGGGAAAACCGCCTCGTTCGTACTGGATAGTCAAGGACTGACGACGGCGGAAGCCGAACACCTCATCGAAACACTCTGTCGAACGTTTGAAAAAGAGAAAGAGTATCTTGTGACTCGTTGGCCTCAGTCCCATGATGCGAGGGATGTCGTCAGCACGACCCCCGTGAGGTCTGAAAGGAGCCAGCCATGACATCAACCTGGGAACAGACGTTACTCGGACCCGTGACCACACTCGGCGAACATGTGCTTGCCATCCTTCCCAAAGTTCTGGCCATGATGATCCTCCTGCTGGTCGGTTTGGTTGTGGCTTGGGGAGCCGGACATTTTACGGAGCGGCTGCTTCGGATGATCGGCCTGGACCGACTCTGTGATCGGATCGGGATTGCCGCGGCTCTTCTTCGGGGAGGCATCAAGAGTGACCCTTCCTACATCATCGGCCGAATCACCTACTGGCTGATCGTCATTTTCTCCACCACCGCCTCGCTGGGTGCGCTCAATGTGGCCCCGATCAACGAAGCCGCCCATTCGCTGTTATCCTATATTCCGCATCTGGTCACAGCCGCCGTCATCGGCATCATCGGCTACCTCGTCTCGAATTTCGTGTCCCAGGCCGTCCTGATTGCCGCCGTCAATGCGGGGTTACCGCCGGCTCGCTGGATTGCCGCCGGCACACGCTGGGGCATTCAACTGCTGACGGTCGCCATGGCGCTTGAACAGCTCGGCATCGCCCAACATATCGTGGTGGTTGGATTCGGGATTACCTGGGGCGGCCTCGTCCTGGCTGCGGCGCTGGCGTTGGGGTTGGGAGGAAAGGATCTGGCCAAAGATTTCTTGGAGCGACGTCTGGTCGGCCACTCCCGTTCACAGGTCAACGAGGATTTACGACACCTCTAACCACTATGCCACGCTATCTACTACTCACAGACTTGGATGGCTGTCTACTGGACAGCGAGACCTATTCCTTCGACGAAGCGCGACCGGCGTTGAACGCCCTTCGTACTGAGCACATTCCCATCATCCTCGTGTCCGGAAAGACTCGTGCGGAAATTGAACCACTACGGGAACGCCTGGACCATCAACACCCCTTCATCGTCGAGAACGGGGCAGCGGTGTATGTCCCGCTTGAAACCTTTGGCTTCCAGCCAGAACGATCACGCCGCCGTGCCTCTTATCATGTCATTGAGCTCGGCACCCCCTATGCGCTCCTCCGCGATGTGCTCCGGCAAATCGAGGAAGCCGTAGGAACCCCACTACAAGGATTCGGCGACCTCTCGGTCGACGAGATTATGACGACGACCGGGCTGATGCGAGAGGATGCGCTGCGGGCCAAACTTCGGGAGTTTGATGAACCCTTCCTCGTCAACGGTCCGCCCAAGTTGATTGAAGAGATTTGTCGGCAGATCGTCACACGAGGCCTGAACTGGACCAGGGGGGGGCGATTCTTTCACCTGACCGGCAATAACGACAAAGGACGAGCCACAGAAGTCCTGCTCCGCTGCTATAGACGACAGGAGCAGGGGCAAGACCGACCCGAAGAGATCGAGACGATCGGCATCGGCGATAGCTTGAACGACCTTCCGCTTCTCTTAACGGTCGATCATCCGGTGTTGGTGCAACGACCTGATGGCTCGTATGATCCGGACATCAATCTGCCGAACCTCATCCGAGCCCCAGGTATTGGCCCTGCCGGATGGAACCAGATTGTCCTCGAACTCATTCGTCAGACTACTCGCGAAGCATCCCGTGAACGGGCGAGTAATATCAGAGTGACCTAACGTTCACGGGACGACAACGTTCCTCCCCTGTCAATCTTCAGCGGGGTTAATGATATGCAGCCCGGCGGACTTCGATGCGGCCAGCAGTTGCGTATCCGTGCTGACGACCGTCAATCGTAACGGCTTCAGCTCCAACGCCAAGGCCAAATGCATCACCTGCGCCGAGCGAAGAAAGGGATACTCCAAAACCAACTCCTTCGTGGTCAAGTAGGTCTCCATCTGAGGAGCAATGAACTGATACAGCCCTTGTTTGGATTCAATTTCAAACTTGTACAACACAGAATAACAATCATCCCGTGTGATCTGCCCTTCGTGAGCACGGGCGCAGAGGATGGAATAGAAGTCCGTCACGGTCCAGGTCGGGACGATGGCGACTCTGCCACGCTTCACCATCAACTTATTGACGATGCGGGTTCCCCGCTCCATGCTGTAGCGTTTCACCAATGCGGTCGAGTCGTAGTAGTAGTACGGCATTCGGTTACCCCCTCCCCTTCAGAATGATGTCGGCAAGCGGCCCTTGAAGCTTGGACAGTCGATCTTGGAGTTCATCGAGCGGAGCTTCCTCATATCCTTCTTTTCGCAAGGTATCGGCAAGATTCCCCCTGTTAAAGGACGCCGTGTCCGCCTTGAGCCGCTCGTTCAATCGCCGTTTGGCCAGACGGCTTGAAACCTTTTGCCCGGCCTTGGTCAACCCCCGCCCTCTGCTACGCGGAGCCCGACTGACGGATAGTTCGTCTGTTTTCTTCACGATTCACGCCTCCTCATCATGAGTGTTGGTTTACCGCTTCCCTGCAGACGCTTCCCGTGGACAACCGGCAGGCATCGCCGCGGTGGCCGACAATGTACCCTCGCCGAAAATATGTGCGGCGATCGCCTGTGCCACATCCGATGAAAACTCTTGCTGGATCACGCGAAGAACCTTCGCCGTCGCCTCGCGCTCGGTCAGATGTCCTTCCTTTCCGCCACGTGCGACGGCTCCGACAACCCGCTGCGTGGCAAGCTCCACAATCTCCAAGTCGCTGCACCATCGGACATACTTGAAGTTGGGATCCTGCACTTCGATCGGAATCAGGCGAGTCATGCCACGAACTAGGAGCTCCGAGGACTCCCCATCAGCACCTCCTGAATCAGCCCTGACATGAAACCCTTCATGAACCAACCCTTGGGCAAGTGCCCGTTGTATCGGCTCCGCCTGGTCTCCTGATATCTGTAGAGCCACTCCCAGATTCGACGAGAGGAACTGCGATAACTCGCCGGATAGCTCCCCGACTCGATACACAGAAGGAATACCCTGTCCGCTGGAGCGGATCACCCGCAAATCGGTATTGTAGGCTTCCCGTAGCACCAGATTCCGACCGGCCCGCCTGAGCGCACGTACCTTCGCCAGTTTGTCGGTCGTCTGCCGAGCCTCTACCACATCCGCTTCGATCTCACGATCGAATCTCACCACCTTGTCCGTCACCGACGCCTCGGCCTGGGAGCGATTTACAACAGCCAATGCGTAGTGCACTCCCGTCCCTGCGTCATGCCACGCATCGGCGATATTCACATTTTCGAGCACCTTGTCAGTGGAGACCTTTGTTACATGGTCGATCGTCAGCCGCCGCTCCGCACTCGAGACCTCATCATGTTCAGTAACGAGGTAGGCCTCCCAGTCCTTAGCCTGAGCTGCGACTTCCGCCTTAAAGATACGCGCAACCGCCGCATAGGCTTGATTCTCAGCCGTGCTCCTATTCTCACCTTGGCCAACCCCGGTCAAATACTGAGACGATGGATAGCTTGAGGCTCGACCATCGACCCACTCAGGCTTGTCCTGTCCACCCAACCATGCACACCCACTCGCTCCGATCACGCAGAAGAGACAAAACACCGCCACCGCCCACCGCCTCAACGCACCCCCAAGACTCCATCTCACTGCATCACCCGCTGGAGAATGAAGAGGGTCTGCCCCGCAGCTAATGGAACAGATTGTCCGTCCTTCGTTATCGACATCCCTTGCCCTGACGGCCGAACGGAGACTTGGTACTGACCAGCCGGTACCCAGGCCCGCGCGACGTGGATCTCGTCCGGTAAGGTCTGCCAACTTCGCTTGTCGGCTTCTTCGGAGGCCACCGCGATGCCCTTGGCAAATAGCTCCACCAGCAAACCAACCCAGGGCGCGGCATCCTTACCGACGGCACGACGTGCTCCAAAACTCACGCCTTCAGCTATCGCAAATTTTGTCGCGGCTCGCGCAACAGCTTTCGTGGCCATCCCCGGCATCCGTTCCGAAAGCCCCTTCTCCGCAAGAGCCGTCACGTTCTGCGCCCGTTCCGATCGAGCCGAGAACGAACGGCCCTGCGCATCAGTCAATGTCAGATCTTCGAACGCGACACGTGTTTTTTGCGGCACCAACCGCGGAAGCGCCACTCGAACCACCCGCCCATTCAGCCCGTATAACAGACTGTCCGCCACCCGATCCCTCTGATACGGCCCCTGAAAAACTCCTCTATTTAGCAAAACTAACTGTGCGGCATCAAGACTGATCGGTAAGTCTAAAAACATGTCTTCCTTTCTTGGAGCGCGGCCATTATAGCTGATCATGACCACGTGGGCGAGTGCTTCTCCCGAGGAAGACGAAATAGGCGACCACGCCACATCCGGAAAGGTTTGTCGATAACTCTCCAACTCAGTGTTCAGGCCAAGCGCTTCGGCAGTCCGTAACAGATCGGCCTGTAAGGAGGGAGGAGGTGACATCCTCGACCAGCCTTTCATGGTGCGATAGGCCTCATACGCGTTTCGATAGGCGATGAACGCGTTATTCAGGTCTCCTGCAGCTTCATACAAGATGCCGCTCAGATACCGCGCAAACCCGTCATTTCGGTATTTGTCCAGGTCCTTGACTCTGTCGCCCAACACATTCAGTCGATGATCGATCCGTCTAACCTCGACCAGAGCCTCCTGGATTTGCCCTTGCACCGCATAGTTCAACGCCTTGACCACGTTGATCATCACGTGCTCATAGGCATCCCCTTCGTAGGGCAACATATTGTCGTTGGTCAAAAAGGCAGCAGTCTCTGTGCGGATGCTTCTTGTGTAAAGCCGCTCGACATCCTCTTCGGCTTGCTCCAATACGGCACTACTTTGTTGATATTCCCCCGCCACCTGCAGGACCAACCCACGGTCCATCCCATAGAGCAATCGGCCCTTTGCCCCGTACTCATCCTTCGTCTGCTCCACGATCGCCGCAGCTTGTTGTGGATGACCGGCGAGCAGGCTCTGTTCAATCAGCAGATAACGATTGACGGAAGGGCTGCATCCAGTCGAGAGGAATGCGAGATAGCTGGCCAGAATTACCGAGATGGGAAAGATCCCCCTCCACCGCACAGATCCCCCGTGGGCAAAGCGTGAGAGGAATGGTTTCAACGAATTCCGCGAGGCATACTGGATACTGAAAAAAGCGGCCAACGGCGTTCTCGCCTCGCTCAGAGGCTCAACGTGCAGGAAGGGCACTGGAAGCAACGAACCTATCCGTTCGCATGTGACCGAAGCGAGTGAATCAAACGAAGCTTGGTATCTCCCTCCTCGCCCCTTCGCTGACTACGGCCTTGCTGGACAGCCCTTTTGACCATGCCGCTAAAAGACTGTCCGCTTCTTTTCAACCACCTTCTTGATCTTCTTTTGCCCGTACCACACCTTCGCATTGCTCTCCAGATCGATCATCTGAAGATCCACCTGATAGAACACCGCTTTCGCCCCGTCCGCTTCGTCAAGAATGGTGGCAATCGTCCCCTTCATCATGAAATCGGCCCCGGTTTCTTTCCCGGGAGCCTTTTGCGTCTCTTCACGCGCATAGATCGCCTGTTCTTTTCGTTCAGTTCTCACCTCATCTCGCTCGCTCTTGCCGGCCACAAAGGTGACCTTTTGAGAATTGGTGAGCTCTCGCTCCAAATCCGTGATAAAGGTCTGAACGCTGATATGTTCGTGGCTGCTATTCAGGACGGTCCCCACGACGACGACAGGCTGACGCTGAGTGGCCTTTTCAAAATTCCCAAGCCAAGGATATTGGAGCGCATCCTTGACCATCGCCTCGGCAACCATCCGGGAGTCCGTATCATTCCATCTCCCGCTCAGATCGGTCACCACCCCGGCATCGACACGAGTTACCTTGGTCTCATGACCGCATCCGCTGAGAACAAAGGCAACACCCAGCGTCGCAAGAAGAGAAAGACGAATTCTCTGGATCACGATGAACCTCCGAAAGGAAGCAGCGGCTTGATGACATTAAGACTACTGAATCCCTCGCTTTTCCTCTTCCTTCTCCAAACGCTCGAACATTTTATCGGCGTTCTTCCGCACAAAGTCCCGGACCTGAGCATTGAGTTCTTTGGCCTGCTCCAGATTGTTCTTCATATCTTCTAAACTCAGCTTGGTCAAGACATAATATGTGTTGGTCTTGGGATCCATATACTGATCAATCTTCCGGACCCCACTGAGCGTCGCGGTCGTGATCGTTTTTTGAGCCCGCTCAACATTCTGCTCTTCCGTATTCCGCGTAAAATCTCCCGCTGTGGTTGATGCGGCATAATCTCGCATCAAATAGCCCGTATAGGTTTCAAAGGTCTTGGCGATCTCGGCCCTTCCACGATTCTCTGCTGTCTCCCAGGCAAGCGGCGCATTCCGTACTCCGGATACCGCCCCCACTCCATAGAAGGCTTTGCTGTCTTTCTCATTGAAGACGCCCGACCCCTTCTGAACCCATTTGGGCGGTCCTCCACAAGCGGCGAGTCCCATGACAAAAAGGACAGCAAGACCGAGGCCGGCCAGTCTTGAGTACGTCGCTTGTGACCTGATCATACAACCCTCCTTAATGAAAATAGGTAGATACGCCGTACGTAGAACATCCCGAGAAAAAATGTTGGATTCATGCTAACATGCGTTTTTTTATCAGTCAATGCAAGGCACATTTCATTCAGATTCCTCAACGCTACCAAGGAGACACTGTGGCAGACATCCAAATTGACGATGGCATCATCAGAATTCTCACGCTCGACATCCAAGACCCCAAAGCGGCTGCTGTGCTCTCAGCATACCCGCAGGCGCGTTGGGCAGAAATCACTCGCCGAGCGATCAAGATCGGCCTGGGATACCTCAAGGGGGGAGAACAGGGATAGTTACCAGGCCGTTGACGGCCACAACGGCTGTTTCTGCTTGCAGGAGCTCGGTCGACTCAGGAGGGTCATTTCACAGCCGACCCTCTGGAGGTCTTGCCTTCAACCAACACCATATCTCCACTACCATCGATGCGAAGACTCGATGGATGCTGCAGACCGCCAGACGTTACCTCGACCTGCCGTACGAGATAGCTCCCCAGTTCGGAAGCCGTAAGCCAACCGTTTCCATCCAGATCTGCCGTACCAGACAGTCCTTCGAGGAAAGCCTCGACAAAGTGACTGCCCTGGTCTGAACGGCTGACCGTCTCTCCCCGACTTGCCGCACTCACGACTTGCACCGCCCGCCGCTCCGTATCGGACTCTGGCGCCATCCGTCCTTCCAGTGAAAGCCCAGGGGCTTCGGTCGTCTCCCAGCCAAATACCGGTGCATCCAGAATAAGGAGCGTGTGCGTTGAAGCAGACCGGCGCGCAAATTCTTTCAACTGTTCGACCGTGATGGATTTCGTGGAGCTATTAACCGGTGCATCAAACGGAACAAGGTAGCCACGGTCCTGCCCCTCTGAATCTTGCATCACCCCGGCATGGCCCACATACACAAGAACAAGCCGGTCCCTCCTGCCAACTTTTCTCGGCAGCATGTCGTTCAACAGCTGCTGCAGGCGTCGGGAACTGGCATCCTGATCGTAGAGTTCGATCACTTCATCAAATCCCAGCCGCCGAAATGCCTCCGCTACTTTCTTTGCATCCTGAATAGCTCCCGGAATCGAGGGGGCTACGACATATTTCTCGATCCCAATCACGATTGCCCAGGACTTGTAATAGAGCCCTTCCGGCTTTCCTAATTGAGCCTCCGCAGGTGGCAAAGCCGCGAGTGACAGTATGGCAAACAGGGAGGCACTCAGCACCAACGGTTTCACCAGCATCATCGAGTAGATCTCCTCATCAACCTCTGCAGAACGTTCATCCTTGGGCTCGTGAGCCTATCTCCAGTCATGGCAGGAGTCAAGAAACGGACGTGACGCCCTGCCACGGCGAGCTGGCTTTTTGCCCGATGTATAGTTGCAGGTATCTATGACTTTCTCCATAATGCCCCCTCTGCACTGAACTGCCTTGAAGAAGGAGACGCTCCCGCCATGAGTGAACAGATTGAGACCTTGCTCAAAGAAAGTCGGACCTATCAGCCGACGGCCAAGACGATCGCCGCAGCTTACATCAAAGAGTATGAGGCCGAATACAACAAATCCATCGCAGATCCGGAAACCTTCTGGAGTAATGCGGCCAAGGAACTCGAGTGGTTTGCGCCTTGGAACAAGGTCTTGGAGTGGGACTATCCATGGGCGAAATGGTTCGTCGATGCGCGATGCAACATCGCCTACAACTGCCTCGACCGTCACGTCAAAACCTGGCGGAAGAATAAGGTCGCACTGATCTGGGTTGGAGAGAACGACCAGGAACGCATCTTCACGTACGGTGAGCTCTATCGACAGGTCAATCGCTGCGCCAACGCCCTGAAGAAGCTTGGAGTCCAGAAAGGTGACCGCGTCACCATTTATCTTCCGAAGGTTCCCGAACAAGTTATTGCCATGCTGGCTTGCGCTAGGATCGGCGCGATCCACAGTGTGGTCTACTCAGGCTTCAGCGCGCCGGCCCTCGCGAGTCGCGTGAACGATGCTGAGGCAAAAGTCGTGATCACCGCCGATGTCGGCTTCGATCGTGGCAAAGTCATCAACCTAAAGCCCGTGGTGGATGAGGCACTCAAAAGCTGCCCCACCGTTGGCCATGTGGTGGTCGTCCGTCGTCAAGTGCCTGGGCCAGCGCTTTCAGCCCCAAAGGAAATTGACTGGAACGAATGGGTCACGCAGGAAAGCGCGATGTGTGAAGCGGAACAACTCGATGCAGAAACCCCGCTCTATATCCTCTACACGTCCGGAACAACCGGCAAACCCAAGGGCGTCGTCCATGTCCATGGCGGCTACATGGTCGGCACCTATCTGACGACGAAATATGTGTTCGACTTGAAAGATGAGGACGTCTATTTCTGCGTGGCCGATCCTGGTTGGGTCACAGGCCACAGCTACATCGTCTATGGACCGCTGCTGAATGGCGCCACAATCCTCACGGCAGAAGGAAAACCTGATTACCCCACTCCAGGGCGCTGGTGGGATCTGATCGAACGATACGGCGTCTCCATTTTCTATACGACTCCGACTGCCATCCGCTTGTTGATGCGCTACGGCGAAGACTGGCCCAAGAAATCCGATCTTTCGACACTCAGAATCCTTGGTAGCGTGGGCGAGCCCATCAACCCCGAAGCGTGGGAGTGGTATCACCGCGTGACAGGCGGGGACAAACCAATCATGGACACGTGGTGGCAAACCGAAACGGGGGCGATTCTGATTACTCCGCTTCCCACCGTCCCTCTCAAGCCAGGCTCGGCCACCAGACCGTTTCTCGGTATCGAGGCTGACGTCGTGGATCGTGCAGGCAACAGCCTCCCAGCCAACTCTGGTGGGTTTGCTGTCATCAAGAAACCGTGGCCATCCATGATGCGCACGATCTATAAGGATCCCGATCGGTATAAGACCTACTGGAACACGATCCCCAATTGCTACACCGCCGGCGATGTCTGCCATAAAGACGCAGACGGCTACATGTGGTTCATGGGCCGTGCCGATGACGTGATTAAAGTCGCCGGCAATCGGCTCGGCACGGCTGAAGTGGAAAGCGCCTTGGTCAGTCATCCCGCCGTCGCGGAAGCTGCCGTCATCGGCAAGCCTCATAAGACCGTCGGGGAATCCATCAAGGCCTTCATCATCTTGAAACAGGGAGAGCAGGAAAGTCCGGCGTTAATCAAGTCGATCAAGGATCAGGTCTTGAAGGAGTTAGGCAAGATCGGTGTGCCGTCTGAGATCGATATCGTCTCGTCCCTGCCGAAAACACGGTCCGGGAAAATCATGCGTCGCGTGCTCAAAGCGAAAGAGCTTGGCCAGGACCCTGGAGATATCTCAACGATTGAGGAGTAACGCACGTGGGACGAGGTGGACGAAAACCCGGCGAGCCGATCTATCTGCGACGACACATGATCGCACTTGCCCTGGCCGTGGGGCTGCCGATTATCCTATTACAACTGTATAAGGTCTATGTCGGTCCGGTGAGTTTCGATGCCCAAATGGGATTTGGGATTCTCGTCTCCATCCTAGCCGGTCTCATCCTCTACTACTCCTACCGATCGTCCGCGCAGAACCAGCCGTAAGAAACGCGGCTGTCGCTCGCCCCTCGGAATACCAAGAAAACATGATTACTTGATTCAAGTTCTGGCCTCATAGAGATCTTAACCTTGTGATTGCGCATAATTGTGCGTTACATTATGCGCAATCACTTACACATTGAGGTAACCCATGGTCGTGGCATACAAGAAGGACGAAATCCTCAGTGCATCTCGAGTCGCAAGATCCTTTGGAAAAGTGCTGACCGATCTGAAAGCCAGGCATCGGCGCCGGGTCGTCGTCCTCAAAAATAATCAGGTAGAAGCTGTCATTGTGCCGGTCGATGATTATGAAACGATGGCGGAGGCGCTCGACCTCTTGGAGCACATGGAGATCCATCGCCTAGTTACACAGCGGGGGCGCAAGAAAGTGAAGAAAACCGTCCCACTGGAGGCGCTGCTGAAGGAGCAACGTCTTGCGGTATAGCGTCGTCCTCACTGTCGCAGCTGCCGAGGACTTTCGACAGCTTGATGGATCACTGAAAGAACCGGTCTCAAAGCAACTCAGAACACTCGAAACTGCTCCACGGCTCGGTGAACATCTTGGCAATCGAGCAGGTCTCGACCTCACCGGCTACTACAAACTCTACGTCGCAAAGCAATCAATCCGTATCGTGTACCGGATTATCGACCACGAGATCCTGGTCGAATTCGTTGCGATCGGAAGGCGAGAAGATCTCGCGGTCTATCAGGAAGCCCTCAAGCGGTTAAAACACAAGAATCGATAGAAGAACTGTTCATCGGCATCTCCCAAACGTGTCATAAAGGTATTCGCCCCCTAACTTAGGCTGTGCGGTTACAACTGTAGAAGATCGATGTTGATCCGGTGAG
The DNA here is from genome assembly GCA_002254365.1 of Nitrospira sp. UW-LDO-01. Taxonomy (GTDB): domain Bacteria; phylum Nitrospirota; class Nitrospiria; order Nitrospirales; family Nitrospiraceae; genus Nitrospira_D. The sequence goes on along the minus strand of NIUT01000095.1, from coordinate 1,725 downwards.
TTTCGATGCACAGATAAGATTTGGGGTGCTCGTCTCCATCCTGACCGGTCTCATCCTCTGCTACACCTATCGATCATCTGCGCAGAATCAGCCGTAACAACTTCCAACCATAACAATGCCGACATTTCGAGAGACGTATGGTACTGCGTCCTTCTAAATCCAATGGTTAGACCTACTGTGAATCAATGATCCGCTGGATACTGCTTTTCAGCCCTGGAAGTTTCCCCTGCACCACATCCCATACCAACTGATAATCCACCCCAAAGTAACTATGGATCAAGCGGTCGCGCATCCGAGCGATCGGACGCCATTCAACTTCAGGGTACGATATCCTGAACTCCTGAGGCAGGTTCTTTACAGCTTCGCCAATAATTTCTAAGCTGCGCACGAATGCACGGCGCAACGTTTCATCCTTGGCAAAACTTTCATAGGTCAGCCCATGGCTCTGATCCAGAAGGTACTCCACTTCAACAAGGATATGCCGCAGATAGTCACGCGGCTCGAAGGACATCGGCAGCCTCAGCTAAAATAGACGGCCCAATAAAAGGCGAGAGGGCCTCAGTAGTAACGATTTCAACCTGGCGCCCCAACGTATCTTCAAGGAGATCCGCCAGCGCCATGAATCGATCGAAGGTCTTCTCTTTCAGATTAAATTCGACAAGCACATCCACATCACTGTCGGGACGCGCCTCATTGCGAAGCACGGAGCCGAAGAGCGCCAATCGACGGACACCAAGACGTCGAATCTCGGATTCAACGGTTTGCAGCCGCCGGATCGCCTCGTCACGGGTGAGGGACATGTTGCTCATAGGATGAACATACACGAAACACCCTATTGATGCCAGACGGAGGCCTAACAGTTCCGCAGCACACTGCTAGGTACGAGACAGATGGAAGGTATACTAGAACTGTCCGGGCAGTCGCAGAAGTTCAACGGGAGTTGCCCTGACGGAAACTCACCTCATCGCCACACCTCACTCGTGATGGCATAGGCCACCTCTTCGCACCTCTCGTCGGCCCTCGTGATTCAATATCCCACCTCAGAAAGCAACACCATCTACCCTTCTCTCCTGCCCAGACACGATTCACGACTCGCCTCCAACTGAATGCTCCCACGACCCCCTTTGGCCAAAACATTGACGATTGAATTCCTCCAACCGTCAACGTTTTGTAACTATATAACGTATATTTAGCTAGGTATTTAGTAACTCATTGAAAACCGCACTACATCACTATGGCGCGGCTCTTGCTTGCCTATATCAGCAGTTGTGAGTCTAACCACCAAAGGAGGAATCGATGGAATGTCCGAAGTGTCAGGGGATGATGATGTTGGAGCGGTTCTCGGATTTCTTTATCGTGTTCTACGCCTGGAAATGCATTAACTGCGGTGCGATGATCGACCGTACCATTGCCACTAACCGCCGAAAGAGTTTGGCGGCACGAGAGAGTCAGGCCGTTGTGGTAGGCTAAGCAGAGATAATATGGGCTTTGGAATCTTGTCGGGAGTCTGTCCTTGATATATTGCTACTCAAGCGTTCCATAAAGACTCCCGATAATCATCTCGAAGGCTCCTCTCTTGAAGAGTAGAGTCGTTGCTAACGCGACGGGCTCATCCACTTTAACCGAGGAGGTTGCGATGATGTGTTATGCGGGCATTGATCTCCATGCCACGAATAGTGTGCTGGTCGTGATTGATGAAGCGGATCGAGTGCTGTATCAGAAACG
>NIUT01000094.1 GCA_002254365.1 Nitrospira sp. UW-LDO-01 | reverse complement strand
CGGCGGTATGAAACACGGGAGCAGGCTCGGCAAGAGATCACGGAGTACATCGAGCTCTTCTATAACCGTCAGCGTCGGCATTCCAGGCTGGGGAATCGCTCGCCTGCGGTATTTGCTCAGCAATGGGCCCGTCAGCAGCCAGCGGCGTGAGGCTGCACTTCATGGCGTCCACTCTTGACGACCGAGGTCAATGACACTCTCAGTCCAGTGAGTTTCTAGTAGAAGGCCTGTATCGATCCATTTTAGAAACAGAGAGCTTGGTGTAAACGAGAATTAATCAAACCTTCCTTAGAACATGAACCGGACTCCTACAAGATGGGCGGTAGAACTATTTGATCCTTCAAATGGAAGCATCCGACTCCAACGAACCTCTGCAAGGGTTGGGGTTTCAGCGATAGTAACAGGTGTCGGTACGTAGATCTTGAGTACCTGCTCAACCTTTGGTGCTTGTTCCATAAGAATCAACATACCACCACTGCTGATATTCAAAGACAGTGCCTTCCCCTTCTTGGCAAGGCTACCGCCTCCGCCTTCTTGAACCATGATTTCATACAATATTGGTCTCAGCAGCGCAGCTCTCTCTCTGTGGCTTTCATGATTGTCCTGAATCGGCCACTCCCATTCCATTGGTGTCACCTCAATATCCTTCTACGCATATGACAATATTTCTCAATTCCCATTTCACCTTTGTTTCCCTGACCTGCGCCCTTGCTCAACAGCCAATGTCGACTCTAATCTAGATAGATCCGTCACACACTCGATTACCTAAACCATTTCAGCCACTTATTACAATCAACCTGGGAGATCCTATACACGGGGATCCAAATCAGCAATACCAATTTTGTAGGCTGCATTCTCAAAGGTATATGTTGACTCCCTCGAAAGGGTTAGGTACTATTCCTGTAATATGAAGTAAAATCCAGGCAATGGATTACATCCAATATCCACTCCGTCTCAGGCTTAGAACAATTGATCTGGCTTCTTATGGCTGAATCACCAAAAGGGACTGAACAAACTGATGTTCTTGCCGATCAGAGAGCAGGCTCTGGAATTGTCGTCCTATCGACATCCATGCAACTACTCCACATGAATCGACAGGCTACCGAGCTCGCTAAAAAGATCACAGCAGTGGAACATGGAGGCAGTACAACTGTTTCAGCACGCGGAATACTCCCAACAGCCCTGACCGAGCTTTGCACAGAAATCATCAAAGCCCTCCACATACGGACAGAAGCTAAAGATTGGGAACAGTTTGAGCTCAAGCGCGTCACGGGCGACCCCAATCAACCAATTCTACTAAGAGGCTTTGGCTTACCCGATCGAGGCGGGATTCAACATGCCCGACTTGTTGTAACCATGGAAGAACTAGGGCGAAAACAGAACCTGAATGCGGAACATGCCCGAGAACGCTTCCAACTCACCAACCGAGAGCAATCCGTAGTGGAGCACCTCTCAAAAGGCTGGACAAATAAAGAGATTGCTAACGCTCTACAAATTACCGAACAAACCGTCAAAGAGCATATCAAGCACATCATGCGCAAAACGAATTCCACCACCAGGACTGGTATCCTCGTCCAAATATTTAACGCTTAACCACCCTCTTCGCACAGCGTCCCCTTGTCACCCTCTCCCACTGTCACGCAAATAACACAGTGCGTCGAAATTACCACGGCCTAATCAGGCCGTGTAACACTTTTTATTTTTATTTTCAATAGCTTATGAATAGATAACAAACGGCTCGCGATTTGCATTGTACCATTCTCAGATTCTATCGGAGGTGACGACTCAATGCGATCTAGATCTAATAGGACCCTGGCAGTTGTGGTGCTTGGATTATTTAGCTCAGCGTTCCTCTTCGCTGGATGCACAACTACACCTTCATCCCACACGAACGAATCGAGGGACAGTGGTTTCACCTCATTGTGGAATGCCTACGGCGACTGCAAATCGACAGCAGATTTATCTAAAGCGACAGCAAACTTGGACCAACTCCGATCAGCGAGTCTGCTTGGTCATGAAAAAAACGGGTTCATATTGCCACTGCCAAATCGAATTGCTCATCTGGTTTCAACCCCAACCAGCCGGACGGCAGTGGATGTGAAAGCTATGACTTCAGCCTGCGCTCTTCACACTGGGGAACTCGCGTTGAACCAGGGATACCTTGAAGTTGCACGGGATCTTTTTGTTTCAATTATCAGACTTCATGAAGGGCAACACTCCTACTACGCTGTAAGAGCAAGAACCTTGTTGGCAAAACTCGAGCAAGGACTCACTATCTCACTCAATGCTCGGTAGAAAGCTCGTCTCATATCCTATCCCGCAACCGGCGATATAAATCTACATAGACCCTTGCCGATTGACCCCACGATAGATCCGCATTCATTCCCGCAGTGACCAATGAGCGCCAAACCTCCTGTTCCTCATAAACATGAAGCGCGAGTAGAATCGCGGAAAGCAGGGCATCGGGAGAGGGATCAATAAAATGAAAACCTGTTGCGCATCTGGATTTGACTGTTGACGGACGAAAGGGAATAACAGTATCAGCAAGTCCACCTGTACGCCGCACGATAGGAACCGTACCGTATCGCAAGCTATATAGCTGGCTTAATCCGCACGGCTCGTAACGAGACGGCATGATCAGCATGTCCGAGCCCGCCTCAATCCGATGAGCTAGCCCCTCATCAAAACCAAGAGTAAGACCGATTGTCTGAGGGTGCTTCTCCTTAGCTGCAAGGAATTGCTGTTCCAAATGAGTATCGCCAGTACCCAATACAACCAGTTGGAGCTCGAGAGCCATAAGCTCTGGAAGAATATCAAGCAAAAGATCAAATCCCTTTTGGAACGTCAATCGGCCAATGACTGCCAACACTGGCACATCAAGAATCGGCAACCCTAGCTCTTGCTGTAACGCTCGCTTGCACGTCCGTTTTCCCGATAGGTCATTAACGTGGTACTTCGCCGGTAGATAAGCATCCTGCGCGGGATCCCACGCAGTCTCATCAATTCCGTTTGCGATACCACTGACACCACTTGTCCGGTTTGCCAATACGCCTTCAAGGCCACACCCATATTCCACGGTTAAAATCTCTCTCGCATAGGTAGGACTTACCGTGGAGACAGCGTCGGAGAAGACGATGCCCCCCTTCAAACAATTGACTGCTCCGTAGAACTCAAGCCCGCCCAGTGAGAAGAGCGATGAAGGAAGACCGGTTTTTATGAATTCCTGACCTGGGAATATCCCCTGGTAACCGAGGTTGTGCACAGTCAACAGGGTCTTGATCGACTGAAGACTATTATGCTCATGCGGTAGCACCTTGAGATAGACCGCGCACAATGCCGCCTGCCAATCGTGAAGGTGCAGGACATCAATCTTCTCCCGCTGTACGTCTACTAAGACATGCATCGCTTGAATAACTGCACGACAGAACAAAGTGAATCGGTCAAGGTTGTCCGGATAGTCGCGATGATCCTGCTGATAGAGTCCCGAACGATTGAAGTACGGATCGTGACACACGAACAACACTCTTATCTGATGCAATCCACCGATCACCGGCACATATTCTTCTTCGATGGACACATCTGCCGACGTCCCTCCCATAGGTACAGAGAATTGCATAGCGACCCGACGGTCCTTCCGAGCTAACCGAGTCCGATAGCCCGGTAGCAACAAGGTCACCCGATGCCCTAATTTCGTAAGGGCCATGGACAAGGCCCCCACAACATCCGCAAGCCCACCCGTTTTTGCGTATGGAACCGCCTCAGAGGCGACCGTTACAATGTGCAAGCTATCTGAAATTTTTGACACCATGCAGGGCAATCAAGGCCAACTTATGGACGTGAAACTTCGTCAATCCCGGTCTTGAATCGAGCTTCATATGCCCAGGCTTTCGCCAATGTCCGTAACTCATTGGGTTGGAGCTTTTCTCGATAGACAAGGTGCTCATCAAAAAACACCAACAACCAGCCTCGATCGGGGTAGGCAAAGTAGACGCCTTCGCCTGCGTGAACCCCACCTCTCCATCCTTTCGGCACCTCACCCGAGGCTACCCTGGATCGAGGGATAAGGCTCAAATCTGGCATCACAAAAAAATAGGCGAACTCGCTATGGTAAAAAGGAGGCCCTCCCCAGGCATTCACAACGGCTCTACTGGTGATTTGATCCAGCACAAGATTTTCTCTTTGAACCAGCTGCTCTTGCTGCTCCAGTGTCGGCATACTTTTGCATCCGAGCAATAGCACGAATCCCGCGACCGAGAACACCCTCAGCGTGGTGTTTATTAGACGGCTAGCGATGTGTCCCATGTCGTAGTCTCCCCTCACAAAAGCCGCCTGGACTTGACTTCGATTGGTTTAACCGGTTGACAGGCATCACACTGACACAACCCCCTCAACAAAGTGTAGGAATAAATTCCCGTATCATGGCCATCGCTCCATTTGAATTGAAACGCATAGCGCCCAACTGGTTGAATATCCTGTAGCATGATCAACAACGGAACATCATCGGCCTGAAGGCGGCGCGCCCCCGTCCATTCATCGACGCAGGCTGCACAGGGACAATGCTGTCGAAGCGAGCGTACTGGATAAACTGCCCGATGACCGTCACTCCATTGAATTCCCAATACGCCCTTCTCAAGCCACTCTATATCCCGAGGCTCTAATGCAGCGGCTGTCATACTCACCCCTCTCTCCTGTGATCACATCTTAGGATACAGTAATCGATAAAAAATTCGCGGATGGGAGCCGCCTACCGGCCACAACCGTCACATACCCTTCGATCGCCGCCTCCACTTCTCCCCGCACTTGTCCACTGGCTCGTAACCGTGTCACGAGAATGGGATCAAGACGAATGGCCTGTTGGAGAAATGAGAGGCTGCCGCGTGATAGCGCAACACAGCGAACTCGCTGGTGCGCAGCGCATGGTACACACACAAGCCCTCCTGCGACCGGAGAAAAGTGAGGTTCACCTACAAAATGTGTCTTCCCACATGAAGCACAATGGTCGGTCTGTGGACGAAATCCCGTGACACCCAGCAATCTGATTTGAAACAGTAGCGCCGTAAAGGTTGGGTCTTCACTCTCGTGAAGCGATGCAAGCCCTTGCTCGAGCGTATCAAACAAAAGTGGATCCGGATCTCCGTCCGGAGTAATCGCAGCCACCACGTTGACCATCCGTGCCGCCGAATCTATCAGACTGAGAGATTCCCGCAACTTTTGGGAAGACCTGACAAGATCAACGTGTGAAATCCGGTATAGCGAGTCGCCGGTTTTTTCGAAGAGATTCAACCGGCACAGACTGAACGGCTCAAGTGCCGCTCCAAAACGGCTCTTTGGCCGACGTGCACCACGAGCCACCCCTCGAATCTTGCCTTTCTCTTTTGCGTAAAATGTGACGATTCGATCGGCATCGCCCCACTTGCGACTCCGCAAAACGAGCGCTGTCGTCTTTACGAGTGGCACATCTCCCTCTCATCCCTGGCCCAACAATCTCCTGATGACCTGCTGAATTGTGTCATCGGAGATACTCCAAGAATATCGTGGCCAACGTTAAATAAATCGAAATCCCCGTGATATCATTCGCTGTGGTCACAAAAGGGCCGGCCGCGACGGCAGGATCTACTCCCAGGCGTTTCAACAGGATTGGCATAATCGTCGCCATACTGGTCGACACAAAAAAAGCGATGATCAGAGAAACGCCCACGACCATCCCCAGAAACCCTTGATGCAAGACCCACGCAACCAGCGTCAACGTCACTCCGCACGCCAACCCCATTACTAACCCGACCTTCGCCTCACGAAAAAACACCGGCCAGACATGGGTGAGCTCAACGGAGCCGGTGGCCAATCCACGAATAATCAACGTTGATGATTGCAAGCCGACATTACCACCCATCGCGGCAATGACGGGAATAAAACTCACAATTGCCACAACTTCTTGAATTGTATAACGGAAATACCAAAGGATTGCGCCAGACAGCAGACTCCCTACAAGGTTAGTAAATAACCACGGCAATCGGAGTCTGGCTGACGCAATGCTCGATGACTTCGAAGCCGTATCTTCTTCAATAGCACCGGCCATCTTCAGCATATCCTCGGTCGCTTCTTCACGGATGACATCGACCACGTCATCAACCGTGATAATCCCCACAAGCTTCCCGTCTCGCTCCACGACCGGAATGGCCAACAAATTATAATTGGCCACTTGCCTCGCCACCTCTTCTTGATCCATATCAATACTGACGCTCATCGCCTCCCGCGTCATGATGTTCTTCAGCGGAGTCGTGGGAGGCACCGTGAGAAGTTGCCGAAGCGAAAGCACACCAACCAGGCGATCATCCTTATCCGTCACGTAGATATAGAACACCATTTCCGCATCAGTGGCCTGTTGCAACCGGCGGATGGCCTCCTGCGCCGTGGCGTCCTCCGGCAGGGAAAAGAATTCCGTGGTCATGATGGCGCCGGCCGTATCTTTGGGGTATCGGAGAATGTCGGCCACTTCAGTCGAATCCTCCGTCTTCATCAGCGCTAACACTTCCTTACTCCGTTCCTCCGGGAGGAACCCAAGAATATAGGCAACGTCGTCAGGGCCGAGATCCTTCAGGAGCCAGGCAATATCGGAGTGAAGCAGATCGGCGAGCACCTGTTGAATACTCTCCCCGTCCAGCTCGCTCAGCACCTGTCCGCGCTTTCTTTCGCCACGAACCAGCTCGAAAATTTCCCGTTTTTCCTTCGGCGAGGAGAGATGGGTCACTGCCTTAGCAATATCCGCTGGGTGCATGCGCCCTAACATTTTTGATAGGTTCGTGATCGCTCCCCGACGCAGGAGCTTCTGCACGGATTGAATGACGATATCTGATTTTGTCTGCCCTCGCTCGGTCTGATCACGAAGGACTTCGCGCAGAATATCACGATCAGCGGGACGAGGACGTTGTTCCGGAAGGCGTGGTTCCGTTGGTCGGTCGGTTGGCTGCATGATTGTTGCGCGGGATCTTGAGACTTGCTCCGGTGGCGTCGCATGGAGCAGGCTAACCGCTCACTGGACGACACAAAGCAGATACTTCGTCTTCGCTACCTACGGCCTTATTGGGAAGGCTGTTTGAACTGCTGCAGCATAGAGATGCCATCCACTTTCGGGTACGAATGCATACCGGGAACCATCAACATCAAGTTTTCACCAACGGTTAGTAGCCCAACTCCACAAGAGCCTGCTCATCCTCGCGCCAGTCTTTTCTGACTTTCACCCACAGCTCAAGAAACACTTTCATCCCAAAAATCTTCTCCATGTCCAATCGGGCTTGGGTCCCGATTGTTTTCAACCGCTCCCCGTGCTTTCCGATCAAGATGCCTTTCTGTGTCTCGCGTTCAACCATAATCGACGCCCGAATCTTCGCGAGTCTTCCCTCTTCAACAAATTCATCGATCTCTACCGCCGTCGCATATGGGACTTCATCCTCGGTCGCCTGGATGACCTTCTCACGAATCATTTCGGCCGCCAACGTTCTCATCGTCTGATCTGTCACAACATCCTCGCCGTACAGTCCTTCCCCCGACGGAAGGTACGGAACCGTCACGGCAAGCAATCGCTCCACATTATCGTTGCCCTGAGCAGACACCGGCACCACTTCCGTCCAAGCAAACAGCTTGGCATATTGGTCAAGAACAGGAAGCATCTTATGCTTATTCACCAGATCGATTTTGGTCATGACTAAGATCACCGGCCTCGGCTGCTTTGCCAAGGCTTCTTTCATGTATTTGATGGCAGACAAATCTCCGGGACCTGGACGGCTTGTCGCCTCCATGAGCATGTATAACACGTCCGCATCGTCCAGCGTTTCCACCGCCGCGCGAACCATCCGCCGATTCAACAAATGGTCAGGCTTATGCAATCCCGGCGTGTCGAGAAAGGCGATTTGCGCCCCTTCCGCGTGCACAATACCCATCACCCGAGTCCTGGTCGTTTGCGGCTTACTCGAGACAATCGAAATTTTTTCGCCGAGCAGACGATTCAGTAGAGTCGACTTACCCACGTTGGATCGTCCAATGATGGCAACCGTTCCGGACTTCATGGCTTTGAGGAAGGCTCCTGTTGTTTCTCTGAACCTGGGATGAATTGATACACTGTCTCACCTTTCCGCACATAGCCTAACTGCTCACGGGCTAATTGTTCGATCTTGGTTGGATCATGCTGGAGACGCAGAATATCGTACTGCAAGGTGACATTTTCTTTGCGTAATGCCGACAACTCTTGCTCCAAATTCTTGGCGTAATCCCGCATCGTGAGATACCGTGAAAGTCCCATTTCTCCATAGAAGAGTGCGACCCCCAGCCAAAGAACCCCGATCACTCCGCCCACCTGGGCAAGAGTGAACAGACGTCGCTGCCACTCCAGCCAGTCCCGACCACGATTTTGTTTAATAACCATCATCAATTAATCCCGACCATGACTCCAGAACAAGCTAACTCCGCGCAGGCACGGCCTCTCGACCACGGTAGATTGCCGCAGCTCCCAATTCTTCCTCAATTCGAAGCAGCTGATTGTATTTTGCCACACGATCCGTTCGAGAGAGGGACCCGGTCTTGATCAACCCACTGTTCGTCGCGACGGCCACGTCCGCGATGGTCGTGTCCTCTGTTTCCCCGGAGCGGTGCGAAATGATGGCCGTATAACCCGATCGCTTTGCGAGTTCAATGGCATCCAACGTCTCCGTCAATGTTCCGATCTGATTCAGTTTAATCAGAATTGAATTTCCAATCCCCTCCCTAATGCCCTCTGAAAAGATCTCAACATTCGTCACAAAGATGTCGTCGCCGACAAGCTGGACCCGCTTCCCGAGCTTTTCCGTGAGCAATTTCCAGCCCTTCCAGTCCAGCTCACTCAACCCGTCTTCAATGGAAAGAATGGGATAGCGATCGAGCAGTTTGCCATAGTAACTGACCATGTCTTCCGATGAACGTTCCGGATTCTTTTCTGCTTCAAGGATGTACCGTCCCTTCTCGTAGAGTTCACTGGCGGCACAGTCTAACGCCATCGCGATATCCCGCCCGACCTGATAGCCCGCCGCTTCAATCGCCTCCGATATGAGACTCAGTGCTTCCTCGTTCGATTGCAGATCGGGAGCAAATCCCCCCTCATCTCCCACTGCAGTATTGAGGCCCTTCTTCTTCAAGAGCGCCTTCAACGAGTGAAAGACCTCGGTGGCCATGCGAAGCGCGTCGCTGAATCGGCTAGCCCCCACCGGCATGATCATAAACTCTTGAAGGTCCAGCCGATTGTCGGCATGGGCGCCCCCATTGATGATGTTCATAAGCGGCACAGGGAGCACACGCGCATTCGTCCCACCTAAATACCGGTAGAGGGGTTGCCCGGTCTCAATAGCCGACGCTTTCGCCACAGCTAAGGACACACCCAGAATCGCATTGGCGCCCAGCTTACCTTTTGTCTTGGTCCCATCCAACGCAATCATGGCTCGATCAATCCCGGCTTGATCGAACGCATCCTTCCCCAGCAGTTCAGGAGCAATGACCTTACTGATATTCGCAACCGCTTTGGAGACGCCTTTTCCCATCCATCGCTTCTTGTCTCCATCCCTCAGCTCGATCGCCTCTTTTTCGCCCGTCGAAGCGCCGGAGGGAACGGCCGCTCGCCCGATCGCTCCACTTTCGAGTGTAACCTCTACCTCAACCGTCGGATTACCACGTGAATCGATAATCTGCCTGCCTCTGATTTCTCTAATGTCGCTCATACCGCTTGACCTCTCTCCAGTTAGACAATCAGCTTGTTTTTCAACAGCTCATTCACCTTGCCGGGATTCGCCTTCCCCCCACTTGCCTTCATCACTTGGCCAACAAGAAATCCTAAGACCTGCTGCTTCCCTTCCTTGAACTGCCCAACCTGCACTGGATTCTTACTCAAAACCTCGTCGATGATCTTCCTTAACGCCCCTTCATCTGAGACCTGTGTCAACCCTTTTTCCTGCACAATCTGTTGCGGGGTCTTGCCGCTACGATAGAGCTCTGGAAAAATCTCACGGGCGACTTTTAGGCTGATTACCTCTTTATCCACCATCGTCAACAGATCGACAAGTCGATCAGGCGAGACCGGCGACACGGCGATATCGGTCCCAGAGTTATTCAATTCTCTGGTTAATTCCCCCATCACCCAATTACTCACGGTTTTAGGATCCTTGAACAGCTTCAGGCAGGACTCAAAGTAGTCCGCCATGTCTTTCGATGTCGTGATCACGCACGCATCGTACTCTGGAAGACCATACTCGGTGATAAATCGACGGGTACGCACGGCTGGCAATTCCGGCAATGACGATCGAAATCCCTCGATCCAGTCCTCATTCAACTGCAGCGGTACTAAATCCGGATCAGGGAAGTATCGATAGTCATGGGCCTCCTCTTTAGAGCGCATCACTGCCGTTTCACCCCGATCAATGTTCCAAAGCCTGGTCTCCTGATAAATCTTGCCTCCCTCATTCAGGACCTTGGTCTGCCGTTTGATTTCATACTCAACCGCATCCTTCACATATTTAAAGGAATTGATATTCTTGAGCTCAACCTTCGTCCCGAACTCCCGCTGGCCAACCGGACGCAATGACAAGTTTGGCTCGCAACGGAAACTCCCTTCTTCCATGTTCCCGTCGCACACATCCAGATACATCAGCACATCGCGCAACCCTTTCAGATAGGCTACCACCTCATCCGCTGAACTCATGTCCGGTTCCGTCACGATCTCCAGCAGCGGTGTGCCCGCACGATTCAAATCCACACGGCTTCCCGCCGTCCCAGCTCCGTGTACATTTTTCCCCGCGTCTTCTTCCAAGTGCGCTCGTCGAATTCGAACTCGTTTTGTGACCGTCCCGACAACGACCTCAATCCAGCCATACTGGCAGATCGGATCCTCGTATTGAGAAATCTGGTACCCCTTGGGCAAATCCGGGTAGAAATAGTTCTTTCTTGCGAATCGATTGTTCGCCGTGATCGTACAGTTCAACGCCAATCCGGCACGAACAGCCATTTCGATCGCCGTTCGATTGATCACAGGCAAGCTGCCTGGGAGACCAAGACAGACAGGACAAGTCTGGCTGTTAGCGGAGAGCCCGAAGGTCGTACCGCACCCGCAGAACATTTTGGAGTTGGTCCGCAGTTGTGCATGGACCTCCACCCCGATCACCGCCTCAAACATCATCCGCGCTCCGCTCCCTCATCTTGGACATGCCCTCGTTCGCGTTTCATCGCCTCACGTCCGGCATCGAAGGCATCCCGCAGCACCGACCGTTTCGACTCGACGAACTCCCTGCCCTGATCGACGGCTTCTTCAAACACCTCACCAGCCCGACCGGCGAGATCCCGCAAATCGGTTTCGGCACGACGGGCATACCCTCGCAGTCGGTCACGCGACTCACTGCCCGTTTGGGGCGCCAGCAATAGTCCCATCACCGCACCCATGGCCGCACCGCTGAGAAACGCCAACAACACCGCCGTTGAAGCTCCCCGTTCATCCGCCATTGTGTGTCCCTCCCTCATGTTTCATGCGTTCCCGTACGACGTGAGTTGCGGCCTTGACGCCGGCAACCATACTCGCCACATTGCTCAATAGCGTTCCGCCTGAACCGCAGACAACAGTATGTACTTGCCGCACCGATTCACCAACCTCGCCTACGGCGTGCAGCAAGACCGATGCATGCTCAACACCCTCACGTGCCTGACTCGTCACGTCATTGAGGTTTTGGCTCACCGCACGCAATTCAGCCACAAGAGCCGGCAACTCCGTATTCATCTTGGCCAGCAGTTGTTCGGACTCGGCAACGGTCTTTCGAATCTGCATCAAAACAGGCACGAGATATCCAACCAGCACTGCAAATACGACGGCGACGAGGAGTGCCGCAATTTCAACGATCGTCATAGTTGCCTCTCCTTCTGGTCAGTCATTGCGTCCATCTCACTCATGACCCCATTTCTTTTTATCGCCTTCGTCTTACCGTAGATTTGGCTTCTGGCGATGCCAGGCTGTGGATTGCTCATAGGCGTGTGCGGCACGGAGCATCAGGTCTTCTTCAAACGCCCGCCCAATCAGTTGGAGCCCGATCGGAAGCCCTGCCTTGGTGAATCCACAAGGCAGCGCGATCGCCGGCAACCCTGCCAGATTCACCGAGATCGTGAAAATATCTGACAGATACATCTGCAACGGATCTTCGCTTTTCTCGCCAAGCTTGAAGGCCGGTGTCGGCGTTGCCGGAGTGATAATGAGGTCTACCTCCTTAAATGCGGCGTCGAAATCCTGACAGACTAACGTGCGTACAGCCTGCGCCTTCCCATAGTAGGCGTCATAATATCCTGCGCTGAGAACATACGTACCAAGCATAATTCGACGTTTGACTTCCGGCCCGAACCCTTCCTGCCTCGTTCTCATATACAGTTCGAGCAGGTCTTTCGTCTCCTTGGCACGGAACCCAAACTTCACGCCGTCGAATCGGGCAAGATTTGAGCTAGCCTCCGCTGTTGCAATCACGTAATAAACCGCCACTGCAGCATCAGTTCTGGGTAGACGGATTTCCTTGATCTCGGCGCCAAGGTGCTTTAACTCCCCGATGGCGGCTCGGACGGCCTGCTCGACCTCTGGATCAAGTCCCTCGGTGAAAAATTCCACCGGCACACCGACCTTTAGATTTTTGAGGTCACGCTTCTGTAACGCTTTCACGTAGTCCGGTACCGGACGATCAACCGAGGTGGAATCCATCGGATCATGGCCGGCAATGGCTTGGAGAAGAAACGCCGCATCAAGCACATTGCGTGTGATCGGCCCAATCTGATCGAGCGACGAGGCAAACGCCACAAGACCATACCGTGACACACGTCCGTACGTCGGCTTCACCCCCACCACGCCGCAGAATGCAGCCGGCTGCCTGATTGACCCCCCGGTGTCGGACCCAAGTGCCGCCACACATTCTTCCGCGGCCACCGCCGCTGCCGATCCTCCACTCGATCCTCCCGGCACACAGTGAAGGTTCCACGGATTTCGGCTGGGGCCAAATGCAGAGTTCTCTGTCGATGAGCCCATGGCGAACTCATCCAGATTGGTCTTGCCCACCAAGATGTACTCCTCCGAGCGCAGCCTCGAAACGACCGTCGCATCGTATGGTGGAACAAAACTTTGTAACATTCGAGAACTGCAGGTCGTCGGCACACCATCTGTGCAGATGTTATCCTTCACTGCGAGCGGCATCCCTGTCAGCGGATGCGTCTTTCTCCACACTTTGAGCTTGTGATCCAAACACTCCGCCTGCTGATAGGCAGCCTCTTTCGTTTGAGTGACGAAGGCCTTCACCTTCGGTTCCACCTGACTGATTCGGAGAAAATAGGCGCGCACGATCTCCGTCGCGGTCACTTCCCCTGCCGTGAATTTCTTATGAAGCTCAACGAGACCTAGTTTTTGGAGAGACATGACATGCTCATGACCAACGGGTATTCGCGCAACAAACCGACACCGGCATCCAGTGCCGTGGTCGAGTCGGTTAGCTCCCCGTCACAATTCGATTTTTCTCATTCACGCGCACAATCTTGGGCACGTGCTTCTTGATTTCTTCTTCACCATAATACTCGTAACAAAAGATGATGATTTGGTCCCCAACTGCCGCTTTCCTGGCTGTGGGGCCGTTGAGAATAATTTCTCCCTTTCCTCGTGCCCCGTTAATGGCATAGGTCATGAATCGTTCGCCGTTATTCAGATTTGAGCAGACAATAGCCTCGTACGGCAGAATGCCTGCCGCCTCCATCAAGTCTTGATCGATCGTCAAACTTCCTTCGTACTCGAGGTGGGCTCCAGTCACCGTCGCACGGTGAATCTTTGAACGTAACATTTGTCGAAACATGTATTGCCTCGTCCTTCGTCGATTGTCATATATCTCATCCAGAATGGTTACGGATGAGACGGTCATGGACGGTTAACGCTCCTCTATGATTTTGGGAACGACAAAGCCATCCGATTCACGTTCCGGCGCATTAGCCAAGGCTTTTTCCACCGGCAACGAGAGACGCACAAGATCCTCTCTGAACACATTCACTTGCCCGGTAACGGTCGCCGTCGGTTCAATGCCGGTGGTGTCATATTGCTTCAACTTGTCGACATGGGTAAGAATTTGAGTTAACTGCTTGGCGAATGTTTCCTTTTCAGCAGCCGTCACGGCTAACCTGGCTAGCTGCGCCACTTTTTCGACATCCTGCTGCGTGATCTCCACTCTTCTTTCCCTTTCCCCTATGAGACGTGAAGGTAGGGTCCCTTATTGCGCACATTCAACGAGGGCCTTCTGAGGCCGCGCGTTGAACGAGCAGAGGGACCTGCCTTCACACCTCATTCCACCGTCACGCTTTTCGCGAGATTCCTCGGCTGATCCACATCCGCACCTCGCAACACGGCAATATGGTACGCCAGGAGCTGAAGCGGAATCGTAAACAACATCGGAGAGATCAGTGCATGGGTGTCCGGCACCGTGAACACTGCATCTGCGATCTTCCCGAGTTCTCGCTCTCCTTCAGCCACGAATGCGATCACGGGGGCATGTCGCGCCTTGACCTCCATGAGATTGCTCACTGTTTTGTCATACAGTCGATCCCGAGGCGCCAACACCACAACCGGCATATCCTTGTCAATCAATGCAATCGGGCCATGCTTCATCTCACCTGCCGCATAGCCTTCGGCATGAATGTAGGAAATTTCTTTGAGTTTCAGTGCGCCTTCCAGCGCGATCGGATAATTGATTCCGCGCCCCAAGAAGAGAAAATTCCGCTTCTTGTAGTAGCGCTTGGCAATCGCCACGATTTCAGCTTCCCGCTGCAGCACACTCTCAACCAGGACCGGCAACCGCACGAGCCGATCAAGCCAGGCCTGACCATCCGCTACCTTCATCACATTACGAACTCGCGCGAAATGCAAGGCCAGGAGATAGAGCGCCGTGAGCTGCGCAGTGAACGCCTTCGTCGAGGCCACGCCGATCTCCGGCCCGCAATGGGTATACAGAACTCCATCCGACTCACGGGCCAACGTGCTCCCAACCACGTTCACAATGGATACGACACGCGCCCCCTTGGCCTTGGCCTCTCGTGCAGCGGCAAGCGTATCGGCCGTCTCACCGGATTGGGAGATCGTAATAAACAAATCCTTCTTACCGACAAGCGGATCACGATAGCGAAACTCGCTGCCAATATCCACCTGAACCGGCGCCCGGACCATTTCCTCAAAAAGATACTTCCCGACCTGACCGGCATGCCAGGACGTTCCACAAGCCACGATCCAGATCCGCTCCAAAGACGCGAATTCTTTCGGTGTCAACCCAATGTCCGGGAGATCCGCCTCTCCCGTCTCATAGGAATACCGCCCTCGCATGGTATCCAAAATGGTCTGCGGCTGTTCATGAATCTCTTTCAGCATGAAGTGCGGATAGCCGCTCTTCTCCGCTGCAGCCGCATCCCATGTGATCTTCGACGCCTTTCGCGAGACAGTCTGCCCATCGAAATCGGTCAGTTGCACATCATCTTGGGTAACGACCGCCACGTCCCCCTCTTCGAGATAGGTCACTTCCCGCGTATGCGCCAGCATAGCCATGACATCCGAGGCGATATAGGATGCATGCGCCGTCCGACCGACGACCAACGGACAGCCTGACCGTGCAGCAATCAAGGTTCCCGGCTCCCGCTCCGACATCACCGCCAGCGCATAACTGCCTTTCACGTCTTTTGTCGCCAAACGCACAGCATCGGCCAGTTTATTGCCTTTCTGAAGATATTTATCGATCAAATGGGCGACGACCTCCGTATCGGTCTCTGAGACAAACTTATAACCGTCCTTCTCGAGCTGCTGTTTCAGCTGCTGATAGTTTTCAATAATTCCGTTGTGCACCAACACGCAGCCCTTAGATCGATGCGGATGGGCATTCTGCTCCGAGGGCTTGCCGTGCGTCGCCCACCGAGTATGGCCGATTCCAACCGTTCCCGTGAGCCCATTGGCCTTGAGAGCGTTCTGAAGATTCACTAGCTTGCCCACACTCCGCTTGACGGCGATTTTCTCTCCCTGTAAGACGGCCACCCCCGATGAATCGTAGCCGCGGTACTCTAACTTGGATAATCCTCCTATAAGAATCGGCACGGCTTCCTGGTTGCCGACATATCCAATGATTCCACACATGACAATACCTCGGCTTTAAATGGTTGGCAGACAACTACGCGCCGCTATCGTTCCGCGATCAGCCCTTCGATGACCGTCCAGCCCTTTTCTTGGACTTCGCCGCAGTGTTCTGTTTTTTTGCCCTTACCTGCTTCGCAGGGGTCTTGACGGAAACTACACTGGGTGCAGTCCTTTCCAACAAGGCCCGTCGTTTGGCCACCCATCCCATTCGATTGGTCTGAGGAACCCGAGCAATCGCCAGTGAATCGGCCGGCACATTCTGTGTGACGGTCGTCCCTGCGGCGATCACTGCGCCCTCCCCGATCGTCACCGGCGCAACAAGCTGAGTATCACTCCCCAGAAATACATTCTTCCCAATCACCGTGTGATGCTTTTTCTGGCCATCATAGTTACAGGTGATCGTACCGGCACCGATATTCACTCCTTCAGCAATCGTGGCATCTCCCAAGTAACTGAGATGATTGGCTTTGGACCCCTCGCCCAACTCGGTCTTTTTCATTTCGACAAAATTTCCGACTTTCGCTCGTCGCCTCACCACCACGCCAGGACGAAGATGAACAAACGGTCCCACATGTGCCTCATCATCAACACGCGATTGACTGAGAACAGAGGAATCTAACAGCTCAACATGATTGCCGATCATACAATCGGTGATCCGAACCCCTGAGCGAATCGTGGTCTCCTCACCAATCACCGTGTTCCCTTCGAGTACGACGTGGGGGTACAGGACCGTATCCTTGCCGATCGTGACGTCTGCATCAATCCACACGGAACCTGGGTCTCGCATTGTCACGCCGGCATCCAGCCAACGTTCACGAATCTGGTGCCGGACGACCTGCTCTGCCGCTGCCAGCTGCTGTCTGGTGTTGACCCCTAGCCCTTCATCGGGGTTCTGAAGCGTCACCGCAGCCACACGCTGCCCTTGTGAAACCGCCATCCGCACGATATCCGTCAGGTAGTATTCACCCTGCGCATTGTCGGGCTCCAGCTTATCGAGTGCCTCAAAGAGAAACGCTCCGGACACCACATACGTACCCACATTGATTTCCTTGGTCGCACGCTCTGTCGGAGTGGCATCTCGATCTTCAATAATCTTCAGCACGTCCAGGGACGAATGCGCTTGCCCCCCCTGGCTTGCTTGACGACGAATCACCCGCCCGTAGCCACTGGGATCATCCAAGATCGCCGTCAGAATGGTGACGGTTGCCCCCTCTCGTTGATGAACAGTGAGAAGCTCGCGCACGGTGGATTCCTTCAACAAGGGGGTATCACCGTTTAGAATAAGATAGTGTACAGGACCCGCTGTACCCTCTTGAGAGAACACGGAACGGCTTTGCATAACCGCATGGCCGGTCCCCAGCTGTTGCGCCTGTTCGACGATACGCACCGCCTGTGCTCCTGGCGTGCCGGTGATCCCCGCCTCAATGATCCGCCGAACCTTTTCCGCTTGATGCCCAACGACGACCGCGATTCGCTGACCTGCCACTCGAAGTGCCACATCCACCGCGTACTGCACCATCGGCTTCCCCGCAACCTGATGCAACACTTTGACATGGTTGGACTTCATTCGCTTACCCAACCCAGCTGCCATCACGATCACCCCAAGACCGGCGATAGGGGAATCCATTGCCTGCTGATCAGCCATTGATGTCATGCGCTGCATACTCCTCATAATGAGCGTTTCTCAAAGGAATCATCGGGGAATTTGATTTATCCGATCGGCACGCCAACATCCGGCTGTTTAATCTGACTCCACTTCGCCTCCGCCAACGCTGAGGCCATGGCGCCGGTCGGTGTGTACAACCCCCCGGATACAATCAGCTTCATCGCCTCTTCAATACTGATATCAACCGACGTGACCTCCCGTTCTGGTACCAGCAGAAAATAGCCCGACGTGGGGTTGGGGGAAGTCGGCACATACACATGGATCAATGTATCTTCCCCCAAAGCCGTCGTCTCACCTTTCGTCATACCCGTCACGAAGGCAAAACAATAATGACCATTCTTGGGAAACTGGATCAAGACCACACGCCGGTATGACCCTCGCTCCGAAAATGAGAGAATATCCATCATGGACTTCAAGGTCGAGTAAATTCCCCGGACAAGGGGTAACCGATTGAGCCAATCCTCCCAGTGACTGACGATCTGGCGTCCTATGAAATTGGCCGCAAACAACCCAACCAAGAAAATCAGCAACACCAAGGTCACGATCCCGAGCCCGGGAATATAGTGATCGGGCACCAGCTCAGCCATCGCATCGCCCAAGATACCGTCCAGTGCTACAAACAGAGTTTTCAGAACGAGAATCGTGCCCCAAATAGGGGTGACAAGCAGGAGTCCTGTTAGAAAATATCGCCTCAAAGCCGTCTTAAGCATAAGAAAATCAGCCCATCCTCATGGGAGAACGATCCGTGATTCATCTTACAGAGTACCGAACAAACGTCGCAAGCGTTTTCTTGTTAATTTCAATGGGTTATACACACAAACGAGACGGATCCCTGAATAGATTCCATCTTGCTATTCCCCGCAACCTGACTTAGGATCCACTTTCAAAAACGCGTGCGAAGAAAAATATCGATGAGCCCTGCCACACAAAAACCATCCGGTATCTTCGTCACGCTGGAAGGCGGGGAAGGAAGCGGCAAAACGACGCAGGCCCGCAGGCTGTGTGACTGGCTGACAGCGCAGGGCCGGCGCGTCCTCCACACCCGAGAGCCGGGAGGAACACTTCTCGCTGAACGATTACGCAGTCTCCTGCTCGACCATTCCTCGGAAACCCTTGCCCCGGAAACCGAGGCGTGGCTCATCCTTGCAGCCAGGCGCCAACATGTCGATCATGTGATCAAGCCAGCACTGCAACAGGGGATAATCGTCGTGTGCGACCGCTTCTCGGACTCGACCATGGCCTATCAAGGCTATGGTCGTGGATTGGACCTCCGAACCTTGCGTACCATGAATAAGTGGGCAACCGGAAAACTTGTTCCGCATCTGACTCTGCTCTTCGACGTGCCGGTCCATATCGGACTGACGCGACGCCGAAGCCAACGCTCTTCCCAAAATCGTCTTGATCGAGAAGCGACACAATTCCACGAGAAGGTACGAGCTGGATTTCGGACTCTCGCCTGGAAAGAGCCCCGGCGTATGATTGTCTTTGATGCCTCTCTTCCTCTAGAGTCCGTCCAACAGAACGTGGAGGAAGTCATCACACGTTGGCTCAACACTCGCCGCATACAACAGTTGCGGCGGCGGTAGTCTATGCCGTTTACAGATATCACAGGCCATGAGCAATCCATCGCCCTACTCCAGGCCAGTCTCACCAATAAGAGACTCGCTCATGCCTACCTCTTTCACGGCGATGCCCACATTGGCAAACGTATGACCGCCGTGAGGCTGGCGCAGGTCCTGAATTGTGACCGCCCAGTTCTCACAGAGACCCCGGACAGTTGCGGTCAATGCCGCTCTTGCTTGCAGGTCGCAGCTCACACGCATCCCGATTATTTTGTCATCGAACCCGATGCGGAAGCGGCGACACCACAAATCAAAATTGAGCAGATCCGAGAACTCGAACAGCAGTTCATCTACCGACCCCTCGTCGGTGAGCAGAAGATCTGCCTGATTGACGATGCGGATCGAATGACCATCGGTGCGGCCAATGCCCTGCTCAAAACATTGGAGGAACCTCCAGGCCATAGCCTCTTTGTCCTGGTCACCAGTCGGCTCCACGCACTCCCCATCACCATTCGGTCACGCTGCCAGGCGCTTCGCTTTACCTCACCGGCTCGAACACAAGTGGAGGCTGCACTGATTCTTAAGCGGGAGCTTCCACCCGATGACGCTCGATTCCTGGCGCTGCTCACCGACAGCCGCATCGGAGAAGCACTCACCACGAACGTGACAGAGGTTCGCGCGCGCCAACAAGAGTGCCTGACATTGGTGAAACCCGAATCATTGACCTCCAGCACCACCATCCTCTCTGCGTCGGAAACCTTGGCCAAATCAGACCGAGGAGCGGAGACCTTAAGCTGGTTGACGCGATGGATCCGCGACCTGGTGATTGTCCTCGTGGATGGAGATCGAGACCAGATCCTTCATCTCGATCAACTCCCCCAATTGCAGCGATTCGCCGACCGAGCGAACATTGACCTCCTCCTGACTCTCTTGAACGACATTGAGAAACACGCACAGCAAGCCACGCGGCACTTGAACGTACAAATGGCGTTAGAGACAACGTTTCTTCGCCTCCGTGAGGCACTCGGGCTTGTCCCAGTCGGTTCACCGACCTAGCCAAAGACGGCGCCAACCTGATATCTTGCCTTGCTTATGTCGAAAAGCAATAGATTCTACCTCACCACTCCAATTTACTACGTCAATGACGTCCCGCATATCGGGCATGCCTATACCACCGTTGCGGCTGACGTCCTGGCACGCTACTGGCGACTACGCGGGCGGGAGGTCTTCTTTCTCACCGGGCTCGATGAACATGGACAGAAAGTGCAACAGGCTGCTGCGAAAGCCGGCATTGATCCGCAAACGCACNCTACCTCACCACTCCAATTTACTACGTCAATGACGTCCCGCATATCGGGCATGCCTATACCACCGTTGCGGCTGACGTCCTGGCGCGCTACTGGCGACTACGTGGGCGGGAAGTCTTCTTTCTCACCGGGCTCGATGAACACGGGCAGAAAGTGCAACAGGCTGCTGCGAAAGCCGGCATTGACCCACAAACGCACTGCGACAAATTGGCGCCGCAATTTGAGAGCCTCTGGAAGAAGCTGAATATCTCGAATGACGCGTTCATCAGAACGACCGACACGCAGCATAAGCAAGTCGTCCAGCGATACCTGCAAGAGCTCTTCGACAAGCAACTGATCCATAAAGCCGACTACTCAGGCTGGTATTGCACGTTCGATGAGCGATTCTGGACGGAAAAGGATGTAGCTGACGGCCTCTGCCCAGACTGCAAACGACCCGTCGAAAAGCTCAGCGAGCACAATTATTTTTTCAAAATGGGGCTATACCAAGACCGCCTCATTGAGCACATCAAGAAACATGATCGATTTATCCGCCCCGAATCGCGGCGGAACGAAGTTCTGGGTTTTCTGACAACTCAAAAGCTCGGCGACCTCTCGATCTCTCGACCGAAGTCACGGCTTTCGTGGGGTATCGAACTCCCCTTTGATACGAACTATGTCACCTACGTCTGGTTCGACGCACTGGTCAACTATGTGTCCGCATTGGAATACCTCCCCCGGGGAAACCCAGCAAGTGACCGATTTTGGCCGGCCAAGGTCCATCTCGTCGGGAAAGACATTCTCACGACCCACGCCGTCTATTGGTCCACGATGTTGATGGCGTTGAATCTTCCGTTACCAGAAACCATCTTTGCCCATGGCTGGTGGACGGTGGACGGAGAGAAAATGTCCAAGAGCCGTGGCAATGTCGTCGATCCCAATAAGATGGTTGAGACCTATGGCGTGGATGCCTTCCGCTACTTCCTGCTTCGCGAAGTGCCGTTCGGACAGGATGGAGACTTCTCGCAGAACGCCATGATCACCAGCATCAACAGCGACTTGGCTAACGGCATCGGCAATCTGCTCAGCCGCACACTCACGATGATCGAACGGTTCGAGAACGGCAAAATCCCGGCCAGCGGCCCGCCCGCGCTGCCGGAACTTGAAGACAAGATTGCGAAAGCCGCCACGCAGCTGCCGGCCATGTTGGAACAAGGCCTCAGCACTCTGACATTCCGCGACAACCTACAGGCGATCGGCGAACTAGTCAGCCTCTGCGACGAATACATCGACAAAGCTGCCCCCTGGAAGCTGGCCAAGCATCCGGAAAATGCGCCAAAACTGAAGACTGTCCTCAACTACTCCGCCCGCGCTCTACGCCTGCTGGCTGTCTGCCTCTACCCATTCATGCCACAGACGATGGAACGGCTGACAGGACAACTCGGGTACCACGCGGACTTCTCCAAAGCCCTTCCGGCCTCCGCCTATGAGTGGGACAGCCCCGTGGCCGATCTCCCCATTGCCAAAAGCGCCCCGCTATTCCCACGAATTGAAATCGCCGCACCAGATATCGTTGGCATAGGTTTAAAAGAAAATGCCAAGATCGAGAAGAAAGAGTCATCGAGAAAAGGAGCTACCCAAGTGAGCGACACACCAGCAACCCCTCAACCGGTTCCTGCCGTAGCCATTCCGACCTCGACACCCGCAGCCCCAACCACTCCGGCAGCAGCGCCCACACCGATCGCGCCGCCCCAGATCAGTATCGACGAATTCATGAAGGTCCAGCTCAAGACCGCGAAAATACTCTCCGCCGAACGAGTGCCGAAATCAGAGAAGTTGATCAAGCTTCAAGTATCACTCGGCGTTGAACAGCGTCAGATTGTGGCCGGCATTGGCAAGAAGTATGAACCGGATGCCCTTGTTGGCAAGACCATCGTCATCGTGGCTAACTTAAAGCCGGCAAAGCTGATGGGCATTGAATCCCAAGGCATGGTACTGGCGGCAGGGGATACGGACGTGCGTGGACTGCTCACCATCCACGAAGAAGTGGACCCTGGCACGAAGGTGAAATGACACGATTTCCCATCGTCTCAGGTAAACGAATCATTTTACTCAGTCTGCTTTCTTGTCTCTCAATTCCAGCTCCAGCCCAAAGCCAAACCCTTCCCAGCACCCCGCTCAACGGTCCTCAACCAACGACCGTGCTGGTGCGAGTCGTCGCACAGGGAGCCATGGTGTTAGGTCGTGAAGTCGGTGGCGCTCGAATCACGATCACTGATGTAACCACCGGCCAGGTTCTGGCGACAGGAGTGCAGCAGGGCGAAGCCGGCGATCAAAATCAAATCATGCGCACACCCCGCATGATGGAAGAACCGATCTATAGCACGCGTCCGTCCGCTGCCCTCACGACCACATTATACATTCAGCAACCAACCCTCGTTGAAATCTCTGCCGAAGGACCATTGGCCTATCCCGGCGCAATCCAGAAGACGAGTCAGACTCTACTCCTGATCCCTGGACAGAGCCTGACACAGGACGGCATCGTGCTACACCTCCACGGATACCTGATCCAAATTGAACGGCCCAAGCCATCCGAAGCATTGATCGCACGCGATGATGTAAAACTCCGCGCCTCAGTCAGAACACTTTCCGGTTCCTTGGTTCGCCCCCATGGAGATTGGGACTCACGGAAAATTCGTATTTACGGAGAGATCCTCATCGGTGACCGAACCATTGAACGACTCCAGATGTTTTATGATGAGGGGAGTCGCACTTTCGAAGCTCCATTCTTTGTCCCGTCATTGAAGGACGTTCCTGATGGAGTCAGCTTGCGAGTGATCGCAACCGATCTTGCAACCGGCAACAGCGGGATGGATCAGGTCCACTATTCGGTCCTGAGCGAGCGACTCTCACTCAAGCCCGCTCACTAGCCTGCCACGATTTTTCTACAAACCTGCCGCAAGGCTTGCCGCATCACGTAGCCCGTGCGAAACTGTCATTCATGACGGCGCTGGCTTCATACGCACATCTCCGATCTCGGCTCCAACTGGCCTTAGCCGTCAACGCCGTGATCATTACCGCGGAATTCATCGGCGGCTGGATGCTGAATAGCACCGGCCTCATAGGCGATGCCAGTCACAACCTCGTCGACCAAGGGTCGCTCTTTCTCGCTCTCTATGCCCATATCCTCACGGCACGGCCCGCATCGGAGGACCGAACATTCGGCTACCACCGAGCCGGCATCATTGCCGCCTTTCTGAACAGTTTCATTCTCTTGTTGACCGCATGTGGTATTGCGCTCGTCGGCCTCAAGCGACTCCTACAACCAGTTCCAGTCGACGGTGGGTGGGTGATGGCTGTTGCCGCCGTCAGCTTTGTGGCTAACCTCGGGATCGCCCTCCTGCTTCAGCACGGAGCAAAAGACGATCTGAATATTCGAAGCGCATTCTGGCATATGCTCGGAGATGCCTGGGTCTCGCTCGGCGTGATTATGAGTGGTGGCGCAATTCTCCTAACAGGATGGACCGTTCTGGATCCTCTCGTGAGCCTACTGATCGTCGGAGTCATTCTTCGAGGAGCCTGGCCCATCTTTAAAGAATCGATGGAGGTCCTCCTAGAATCGACGCCACCTGGCATCAGCGCCTCTCAGGTTGCCGCTACGATGGAAGCCATCCCAGGCGTCAAAAACGTGCATGATCTTCACATTTGGGCAGTCGAGCCTCGGCTGATCATGCTCACCAGTCACGTGATGATCGAATCGCATCACTCGGCACCGGAGTTACTCCAGCTGATTCAACACCGCATCACCACGGAGTTCGGCATCAAACATATGACCATCCAACTTGAAACCGAATGCTGCGATCCCGACGACATCCACTGCGACCTTCGGAAACTGACCGATCAGCATCAAGAAGCCCAGGCCTTTGCACGCCATCACTGATCGTGTGCTTCTCTTTCTTATTCAAACGACCATTCAACATGGGTAGTTTTCCGAACTATATTACACCCTCGCTCAACCCACTGCGAGATCTCTGTTAGCTCCCCCAATTGAGGCCTGACAAACGCTCACGTGTTTCTGGTATCCTGCTCCGGTTTCTTCGTCACCGGGACTTATTTCTCATAGCCTGAAGACAGCGAACCCACGCACCTCACGACCTGTGACTCTCTAAAGGGGGAAAGCGAATGTTTCCCAAATTGATCGGCAAGTCTCTCATAGTCATACCCTTGGTGCTGTCCTTGGCGAGTTGCACCGCACTCAATAATCCTATTGTTCATCCACCTGCACCGAAACTCCTACCCGCAATACCGAACCCACCTTCGCCGGCTCAAGAATCCAGCATCAGCGTTCCTGTCCATGTCGATCTGTCACCGTTTCTTGCTGCTGCCAACGATGACAGCGTAATCCCAAAGAAATTCGACCATTGGGGGAGCTTCATCAGACATCCCAAGGGCACTGAATACAAATACTATGCGGAGCGAGACGATTTCTCGCTGGTGCCTTCCGGCGCCCACCAAGCCAACGGCTCACAGTCGGGTCTGTCTCTGCATGATTGGTGGAAAGGGATCGAACTTTCCAGTTCCCACATATTTATCGGCACTGCCCTTCGGTATAAAATCGGAGCCTCTTCGCTTCATTGTGGCGATGGCAATGACTGGCCACGAAGAGGCACCGTGCACGGGAGTATCGCAACTGAACTGACTCCGACGTACGGGTTGTCTGCATCGGTCGCCAGCGTGGCCGTGAACTCCAGTGATCCCTGCCAAATACGAGTCGCGGATCTTGATGTGGCGCAGGAAGTCAGACAGAGATTAACAGACCTCGTTCGAGGAGGACTCAGCCGCACGGTCTCCCGTATCAATACGCTGACAGTGAAGTCTCACGTGGAAGATGCCTGGAATACATTGCGCGGCCCTATCAAGTTGGAACCAGATGCCTGGCTCCAGTTTAATATCGACAAAGTCCGCCACAGTGGCTTTTCGGGAGCCGGCCCCATGGTCAATGACACGATCCACATTACGGCAAAACCGGTCATCATCTTCGGCCAGGAACCACCCGCCGGAGGTGCAGCCCTTCCCCCACTTGATACTCCACCGACTTCTACGGGATTCCATGGCGCCGCCGACGCCCAGCTCTATAGTACGCTTCCCGCGACACTTGCGAATCGGCTCACTCCAACGGGATTCCACGTCGTCGCGGATATCCCCTTGGACTACGCCTCACTCTCCAAGAGTCTTGCGAACCGGCTCACAGGAAAACAGGTCGCGAAGAAAGGGTATTTCATTGCCATTACCAATGCCGCGGTCTTTGGCAATGGGGGCAACCAAGTGGTGGTGCGAATTGATTTCTCGGGAGACGCAGTCGGTCACGTGTATTTTGTCGGAAAACCAGAAATGAGCTCCCTCACACAGACAGTTTCTATCAGCGGCCTCCGTTATGACAGCGAAACAGAGGCGATCTTACAGGAGACGGCCACATGGCTCGACTTCTCGACGTTTCGAGACCTAGTAGCCAGCGAATCCATTCTCGGAGTGACGACAGCCACTGACCGTGTGCGAAGCTTACTGGCCGCCACACTGAATCGAGCGCTCAGTTCATCCATCTCGATGCACGGGACCGTGGAGTCCGTCCAAGGCATCGGAGTATTTGCCGATGTCAAGGCATTGCATATCCGCACAATGAGCGATGGGACGCTTACGCTGACTGTCACCGATAAACCGTAATTCATTTCGGTCGAGCCTCCACACCTCGGTTTGTTGGAATGCTTGGAGATCGGACAGAGGCGACCTATCTCAGAAACACAAACCAGAGGTAGACTGCACTGAGCGCCACCGATCCTATCATGACCGGACAGCCATACTTAAAGAACTGCCAAAAGGTAATCCGATACCCGGCCTTCCGAGCAAGATCCACAATCACGACGTTGGCACTCGCCCCGATGATGGTACCGTTGCCGCCTAAGCACGCACCCAAGGCCAACGCCCACCAGAGCGGGATGATGTCTGCGTGATGAACCAATGTCACATAATCGGTGATCTCCGGATGCAATGATCTGGCGAGATCGACGATCAACGGATTCATTGCAGCCACATAGGGAATATTGTCCACCGCGGCGGACAGCAACGCCGATCCCCACAACACCGCCATGGTGGATCCTGCGAGGTTTCCCCTTGTCACGGATACCAATTGATCAGCAAGATATCGGATCACTCCGACCTTGACCAATCCTCCCACCAGGACGAATAATCCTATAAAAAAGAAGATGGTCTTCCACTCCACTTCCGCCAGATACGTCAACTCCTCCGCATCTTCTTCGTGTCGACGCCTGGCATGTCCCATCACCATGAACAGACTCGCACCTAGCAATGCGATCGTGGCAGGTTCGAGATGAACAAGAGAGTGGAAGCAGAATGCCACATTGACGATCATGAGTAAAAACAGACAGCGACGCAAAAACGCCTTATCCGGTACCGCCTCCTGCGAACTCAACATAAGAACCGACTCTCTCAGATGCGGGGCGACCGTCATCCTTCGCCCAAAGACGACCCACAGCACCGCGAGAAACAGCCCCATAATGACGACGACGATCGGCCCCATAAGGATGAGAAAATCGAGATAGCTGAGCTCCGCCTTGCTGGCAATCATGATATTGGGAGGATCCCCGACGAGTGTGGCTGTCCCACCGATATTAGAGGCCAATGCCTCCGTGATCAGAAATGTGATAGGGTTCAACTCCAAGCGCTTGGTGATCGCAAGTGTGACGGGCGCCATCAACAAGACCGTGGTGACGTTATCCAGCATGGCAGACAATACCGCCGTGAGCACTGCCAACAAGACCAGGAGGCGGAACGGCTTCGCGTCCGCCCGCTGCGCGGCCCAAATAGCCAACACTTCAAATAACCCCGTCTCCCGCACGATATTCACGATGACCATCATGCCAATCAACAAAAAGACCACGTTGTAATCGACTCCAAACTCGTGGGAGTAGAAGGCCTCCTCTTGTGACACCACGCCCAAACTGATCATCACTGCGGCACCGAACAGCGCCACAATCGTCTTGTGGAGCCGCTCGGTCATGATGAGCAGGTAACACAGGCCAAAGATGAGAAGAGCGAGGGTCAAAGAAGACATCTGGTACCTCGTGATGGTTTACAACCAATCGTCCAAGCCCCCGCATTATCCGGGGACGGCAGACACAATGCAATCAGAGTTGTCTGTGAGGCGCTTCCTGTGCTGCCTCAGAGAATCACATTTTCTCCTTCCTAATCGGCGTCGCCGTCAGTAGGATAGGCCTATGTCGAACGAGCACACCATTCAACAGTATGATATCGATCGCCTCAGAACCGGGACACATTGGGATCCGCACTCGGTGCTTGGCCCTCACATAATCCTGCTCAACGACCGCCCCCATCTTGCGATCCGAGCCTGGCAGCCGGGCGTCAAGGAGGTTGCGCTCCTCTCCAACTCCGTCTTGTGGCGCATGACACGCATTTATGAAGATGGTCTCTATGAGACGCTGCTTCCGGACACAACGTCCATACCCACATACCGACTTCGCATCACACATCTCGACGACACTGTCACTGAGACATCCGACCCCTATGCCATTCCTCCGCTGTTGACGGATTTCGAATTGCACCTGTTTGCCGAGGGAACATTGCTCAAAGCCTATGAGCACTTCGGAGCCCATATCCGCACCATCGCAGGCATCAGCGGTGTCCACTTTGTGGTATGGGCCCCGAATGCCGCCCGTGTCAGCGTCATCGGAGACTTCAATGGCTGGAATGGGCTCCTTCATCCCATGGCCAGCCGCAGGGAAACCGGAGTCTGGGAACTCTTCATTCCGGATCTCCCAGAAGGAACCCTCTACAAGTACGAGATTCGTCCGCAGGGTCCCAACGCGCTCTTGCTCAAAGCCGACCCCTATGCATTCGCCAGTGAGCTTCGTCCACGAACGGCCTCCGTGGTGCGTGAGATCTCCACCTATACGTGGCAGGATGAAACCTGGATGACGGCACGATCGACGAGAGATCCTCTCACGGCTCCGCTCTCGATCTATGAAGTGCATGTAGGGTCCTGGATGCGCGTACCAGAGGAGAACAATCGGTGGCTGACGTACCAAGAATTAGCTGAGAAACTCATTCCCTATGCCAAAGATCTCGGATACACCCATCTCGAGCTGCTCCCCATCACAGAGCACCCTTTCGATGGATCATGGGGTTATCAAGCCACGGGCTATTTTGCCGCTACCAGTCGGTATGGAGAGCCCCAAGGCTTTATGGCGTTCGTAGATCGCGCTCACCAAGCCGGCCTCGGCGTCATCATTGACTGGGCCCCGGCACACTTTCCGGATGATCCACATGGGCTCGCGCTGTTTGATGGAACGTACCTCTATGATCATGCCGACCCACGCCGCGGCTATCATCCCGATTGGCACAGCCGGATCTTCAACTACGATCGTGTCGAGGTGCGAACCTTTCTTCTGAACAGCGCCCTCTTCTGGCTGGACAAGTATCACATCGATGGATTGCGCGTCGATGCTGTCGCGTCGATGCTGTACCTCGACTATGGACGAAAGGATGGTGAATGGGTTCCGAACGAGTTCGGCGGAAAGGAAAACCTTGGTGCGGTCTCGCTACTCAAGGAGCTGAATATCCTCGTCCATCGAGACTTTCCCGGGGCCATCACCATTGCCGAAGAATCAACGTCGTGGCCGGGCGTCTCGCGCCCAACCTACGCAGGAGGACTGGGCTTTACGTTCAAATGGAACATGGGTTGGATGCATGACATGTTGGCATTTTTTCAGTACAACCCCATCTATCGTCGGTTTCATCAGAACCAAATCACGTTCGGCTTGCTCTATGCTTTTAGTGAGAATTTCATTCTTGCCTTGTCTCATGACGAAGTGGTCTACGGCAAACGAACCCTGCTCGACAAGATGCCCGGCGATGTGTGGCAACGCTTCGCCAACCTCCGACTGCTCTATGGATACATGTATAGCCATCCTGGGAAGAAAATGCTGTTCATGGGGAGTGAGTTCGGGCAGTGGCAGGAATGGAACCATGATACCAGCCTCGACTGGCATCTCTGTGAGTACGAGCCCCATCGCGGATTGCAACGGCTCACTCGCGATCTAAACCGTCTCTATCGTCAAGAGCCTGCGTTACACGAGATCGACTTTGATTGGGATGGATTTCAATGGATCGACTTCAGTGACTCCAACAACTCCATCATCGCGTACATTCGCAAGGCAAGAAAGGCGAGGGAGGCGATCGTCTGCGTTTGCAACTTCACACCCGTACCCCGATACCGCTACCGCATTGGAGTCCCGGAGGGAGGGTGGTATCGGGAGCTAATCAATACTGATGGTATCGCCTACGGCGGCAGTAATCTCGGAAACGGCGGAGGGCTGCATGCTGAGGAGACTTCAAGCCACGGATTTCCTTACTCCCTGACGATGACGCTCCCTCCCCTCTCTGCTCTTTGGCTAAAGCGCCATAGCTAGGAAACCACTATTCAGGAGCCGAAGCTTTTTGATATCCAGAAAAAGCCGGTAACTTCACGATCCTGGGTTGGTTCCGATCTTCGGCCTCCTCTCTCCGAGAGGGAGTGTTTCCTTCCAGCAAATCTTTGAACGATATCCTCAGGGCACTCTTCAGGAGCACGGACAACCGCGTATCCCTTGAGGGTTTAGCAATCTATAGAAAAGGTGCCCCCCGCAGGGCAAGTGCCACCCCTCGGTAAAGTTGGGAGTGCTAGTGATACCAGGATCGGAAGGGCCCCGAGTCTAAATGCACATAGGTTGAATTTCTATATGAACCGACTCCGCCATACTTCAATTCGAGTGCGGCCGCGCGAAGCTTCTTCAGTGGGATACCTGGAATACTGAGGTCGATCGCCTGACCCTGCACATGCAGGCTGTTTCTGGCGGCTTGCTGCCCCGTTCGCACCAAGAGATCGTTGTATTCCGGAGACCGAAACCCTGAGATGATATGGATCTCCTGCTGCGTGCCAAGCTTTTTCTGCACCAAGTTGACGTGCTCAAGCACCCGTACATCGATCGCACCGATCTCCCCGGTCTTGTGGCAACGCAGGAGATAATTCACATCATCGAGCGCCGCCAGATCATAGCTGCCGGAATCATCTCGATAGGTCACATCCAACCGCTCATCTGTCCAGATGTTGACCAACGTCAACCTACCTTCGGGAAGCTCGCGAGCTTGAACGGGCTGCGGACCAATCAACCGCCCACTTAGCAAGAGAGTCCCGACCAGAGAAACCTGAAGAAATGCTCGACGGGTCCAAGTCCATGTAGACTGATCGGCTCTATTCACGGACGCACCTTCCTGCCTAATGTCCAAAAATTGAACAACCATCGTTTCAAAGCTTCAGGCTTGTAACAAAAAACAAAAGCTCGGTCAACCAATTATTTCAGCGGATAATGGGTGGAATCTCCGGCAAAGTAGGTGGAGAGTGAACGCGAGATTGAATGTCGATACACTGCGGCGTGTCAGTCCTCAGGTCAAGACAGGGATACTACTGAGCTGATTGGCCCTCCATCATCTATCCCATTTGCACCTAACCATCTAGTATCGTTTTATTTCTAGACAGTTCCACGCCCCCCAGGTAAGATCCAATCATAATAACGAGAGCACCTATGGCCACTATCCTAGTCATCGATGATGAGCAATCAATCAGAGGGTTGCTCAAAGGCGTTCTGGAAAAAGCCGGGCACCGTGTGCTTGAAGCAGAGGATGGCCGCAAGGGACTCACCCTCTACCAGAAGGAACACGTTGATCTTGTCATTATGGACCTTTTGATGCCGGAGACTGACGGTCTTGAAGCCACGCTTCAACTCACCCGCGAATACCTCGACGCCAAAGTGATTGCCATTACAGGAGCCCAAGGCGACCACAATTTCCTCAGCGTGGCAAAACTCTTCGGCGCTCGCCAAGCATTTGAAAAACCTTTTGACATCAATAAACTGCTTGATGCCGTGAAAGAGGAACTGGCTGCCTGATCGACTACAGGCTCTCTTCCCCTCAGTTACGACTCCTGATCTTCCTTCTGATTCGACATCATGCTGTTTCCCTTGTGGGCTGAACGCAGCTCAACACATCCCGACCCTAATCTGACCATTTTGTTCATCGTGTATACTTGTGACTCTGAATAGCTGATCTGATCCGTCAATGGCTATGGGTAGCGAAGCATCCTCCCCAAACACGTTTCACACACGGTCGACTCTGAAGACCGGAACCATTTGGTTCTTACTCGTTCTGTTGGCAATTGCGCCTCTCTTCCCTTTGAACAATTTTGTTGGCCACCCACACTGGGAAAAGATTCGTTGGATTCCCTTTCAGGATTTCTCGCCCTCCTGGAATAAGCTCTTCGACGTCACAGGTAACACACTTTGGTTCGTCGTGTTTGGATACTTACTTCATGATCAACTGAGTCGGAATGCACACTCTCGTTGGACCCTTGTTACGACTATTGCCATCGCAGGCGGTGTCTCGCTTTCGGCTGAACTCTTCCAAGTCTTCTGCCACAACCGCATCTCCTCTATCACTGATGTGATATGCAATGTGCTCGGCGCTGGCCTTGGTGGGTACGCGGCTGCGAATCAGCCCGCGACAACGTCAATAGAACTCTGGCTCGCTAGATGGCTGACACCAGTACTAGGTCCACAACGTTTTCATAAAACTGCCAACGTTTGCAGACACGATCGCCCGCTCGAGTAGCCTCGCGACGTTGATCACGGTCATGCCCGCAGTGTTTTTCGCGCCAACCCTCGCATCATCGCCGGATCGGCGTACCCAACTTCACTGAGAGCGTCCATCAGGTGTAGGCCCTTCGAGGATACCAAGTCCTTTGCCTTCGCATAATTCATTGCACTAAACCTCGCGACAGCCGGTTGACCGTTGACAATCTGACAGGCCAACACCTCACCATCCACCTCAAGCGTCCCACCCTGCTGAATCAGAGCTTGGGCCTGAGCTACAGTAATGCCGTGCAGCTGAGCAAATTCTTGAATCCCCCCGGTCTCAACCAGCCGTCCATCCGGCATGATACAGAGCCGCTTAAAATGCGGTGACCAGTCTTTCCGAAAATCGATGTACTTGATATCGCCACCTTTGGCGACGGCGCGATCCAGCGTCCGATAATCCAAGCCCAGATTTTTCTGCTGCAGTTTGGCCTGTAGCTCACCCGGCAGCGCCTTCCAGAACACCTCCCAGGCCGCCTCGACAAGTGACATCGCCCGGGATCGGGTCACCTGCTCCGCTTCGGCGAATTGCACGACGTCCAAGGTCCACGTTTGTTTCGGACCCTGCTCTCCGGAATCAATCCGGCAGGCGAATAATCCTCGCGTGAGGACGCCGCCGATGTGTGGGTAGACATATGTCCCACCGGTCGTCAGCAATGTGGTCATCGCCTCAAGTGGAACATCGTAGCTCTCGGACAGAATCTTGGCGTGAGCTGGCAGATCCTCCGGCTCCGTCATGGCACAGACCGTCACATTGCCCGGCGCATCAAACTCCGAATAGTCCTCCACAATGTTATAGAGGACCGCTCGTTTTGGTTTGTCGGTCTTCCGCTTGATCTTAAACATGGCGCTTGGTCTCCCACTTCTCCCCTCTCACTGTTCACCGCTCATGCAGGAGGTGTCCGTATGGTGGCAACGTCTGCAAGCGTCGATCTTCCACCGGTCCGCCGATCGTAAAGTGATACAGCGACTGCATGCCAAGCCCCTGGATGCCGACGATCTCATGAACCGGATCATCGAAAAAACAGCCGATTCCTGTCGCCCGCACTCCGGCCGCTTCCGCTTCCAGATACAGCACCTGCCCGAGCAAACCTGCCTCCCAGAAAAGGCGTGGATACCACCAGGCACCGCGCTCCCGCAAAATCCCCTCGAACTCAGCCACCATGCCAAATGAGAAGGCACTGTCGCCGGCAATGTCCTGGTGACAACTGACTTGCACGGCCAGCTTTCTGGCATCGCCTTCGTGCAGCT
Organism: Nitrospira sp. UW-LDO-01; assembly: GCA_002254365.1. GTDB lineage: Bacteria > Nitrospirota > Nitrospiria > Nitrospirales > Nitrospiraceae > Nitrospira_D. Next base: position 3,092 of record NIUT01000094.1, on the reverse strand, counting down.
GATAGAGCGGCAGCCCATCGGGACAGCCCGGGGCGATGGTCCACGTCAGGTCAGAACTCATAGCCCGCTGAACCAATGACAACTTTGTGCGATCCCGAACCAGAATATACAATCCCGCTGCAAGCCCCGCCACCCGATGCACAAAGATCAGGAGATGAATCGCCGGATCATAGGGCCAACCATCCCATGGCATCGGCCGTTCCAATTGCGCGCATTCAGCCGACGGCATGACCCGCTGCATCATCTGAAAGAATGATGAAGCAGATATCGACGTCTTGCCGTCAAACGACACGGCGCTGCGGCGCTGGCGAATGATCTGACCAGCCGTCGGACCGGCATCACTCGTCGTTCGTGAAGCGTGAAACGTATCGGATGGAGACCCGAACTGCCCCTGAAGATCGATCGCTGGTGTAGTAGCCTGCTGCTTCCATGAAGCTTCGGCCGCGTCGTCGATGATGTCCCAATGCACGCTATGCTCTTGGCTTAATCGATTCGCCTTCCCATGCCATGTTCCACCAACCACTTCCTTTACAATCCCCACATCGAGAAACAACGGCACCACCACACCTTGACCTTTCACGTCTAACGTTTCACATTTCACTTGTTGAGATGGCCAGATCACCCCGACACAGTCCGGATGCTCCGGCTCAGCCTCGCCAAAGTCCTCCGTGCGACTTGCTCCGAGCAACAGGGCCACCGTATCCTGATCCATACCGTCCAGCAGCACCATGTTCCAACCGAGCGTCGCCGCGGCAACCCTCACAGCACCAATCGCATGTCCAATATCATGATTGCAGTAGCGAAAGGCCCGCTCCCCATACTTCCAGGCCTCTCGCCAATGAACGGAGGTGAGTCCAATGAGAAAGGCATCAGAAGGAAAGGCAGCCAGGAGTCGCTCAACTGGCTCGGCGTGGAATGCGGCTCTCCGTTCCAACCCATGTTCCTTGGGAGCATAGTGATACAGCCCCGGGGCCAGATCGAGTCCTTCGAGCTGCGGCAAGACCAGATAGCCTTCCGTTGGATGCAGGTTGCCGGATGAGGGATTCATTCGCAACGCCCATTCCAATTCCCCCGCCTTCTTCCAGGCCGACAGTCCCAGCGTATATTCAAAGAAACGTGACAGCGTTCGCACCGTCACGGGCAAGATGGGCACGGCTCCCCGTTCATAGAGCGCAATGTAGGCAGGCGACAACGGCTCTTCATCGGGCCTGAGCAACGGTAGAGGGAGGAGGTGCGCACCGTTGAACCGCCTGAACGGATCAGGTTGATTCGCCCAATCGAGATACCCTGACGAACGGGCATAGCGATTAAAATAATGCTTGGTCTGAAGGTGATAGTGAATAATCCGATCAACGGGATCAGTCGCTGCCGATTCAGACCTTGTAGGGAAGATTGGATTCTGGGTACTCATCTAAAGATACAGGCAGTCTACAGAGCAGCACTAACTAAAGTAAACGCGTTGCAGAAAGTGAGAACAATAACGACCTCACAGAAACACTTGGAACTGACATGCAAAGTGGCCAGGCAACAGAACGCCTACCCCAGGGCTGGATACTAAGGAATCGTTGGGCTTTATCCGCCCCAGTAATATACTTCAACAACTGACCTTGCCCCAAAACAGCGCAGAAGACATCTCATGCGCTGGACTGAACCACGAGAAACAGTACAGGCAAGAGCAAGCTTCTGGAACCAACCCAGGATCATCGTACCGTTGATCCTTTATAGTGCGGTGATTCCGTTTACGGGTTTTGGCCTCATGACAGCAATCGCAATTCGACTTCGGAATGATAATTGGGATTGGAACACTTCCCTGCTCATAGGCACGCTAGCCTGGCTAGTAGTTAGCCTCACGACTTTCGCTAATCGGTATCCTGTCACTCAACAGGAAATTGAGCTTCGGCCATATGATTTCTCTATCTCCGGCTCATCAGAACACTGCATGGCATATGACCAGTTAAGGGGATACTTTATTATGCAGGTTCCTCTCGGAAACGTGGTGCAGAGGACATTACTCCTGTCCCCTAAAACAAATGGTCACTTCTCCGTTGGCCTGCCAGAAAACACCCCTGACGATGCCATGCACGCAGTACTGTCTCATCATCTACCTTTCGTAACAATCTTTGATAAGCAGTCGCTCCACATAACCACCTAATCTGTCCAATGTCTAGACCATCCGTCGGTCGCAAGCATAAAATGGCTTTCTTCCGTCATCATGAAGCCGTTTTCTCACATTGACCTTCTTTCCTCCACCTCAGTATCCTTCAGGTCAATTGCAGGGCCTACTTGAGGAGGCACGAGATACGATGCGGTTCGATCCAGCACTTGCGGCCCAACAAGCCTTTCATCAAGCAGAAACCGAACTCGGTACGGATTGGGATATGGCTGTCGAACTAGAGACTACGTTTTCTTCCAATGCCGGGAGTACCGCGCGGGAAGCCTATGAAGGTTTGCTCGCCCTTGCTCAGCAATATCCCGATGCCCATTCGTTTCAGGCCTTCTGCGTGTACATCACCTGGCAGCAGGTGACGGAGGAGACAATTGCGCGGCACTTCGAGACAGGACTGAAGCTGTGTGAGGCGTATCTCGTGAGGCGTGAAGCGCGCTCGGATCAGGACGTTGAACAGATTGAAGAGCTACATCGTTCGTTTCGAGCTGGGTTAGGCCTGGAAGAGCAAGATGAGCTACAGGTCGAATTTAAGCGAGACACACCAAAGGGCGGTGACTGACCTAAGCAGTATCGGGGGAAGTATCGTTCGTACTTCTCCTCGAACACGGTATCACCCGCACTTCACGCCTGACGGATAACGCTTCACAATGCCATGTCGGATAACGACAAACATCGAGCTCGGATCTTTCTCCATCGCGGCGATCTGGTTCAGGCTCGTGCAGCCTGGGAAGCAGCTGTTGCTGATGACCGGGCATCAAGCAACTCCCAGGCACTGTCTGCTTCGCTCGGAAATCTTGGTAATACCTGCGCGCTGATGAACGAGCTGCTCCGCGCGGAACAGTGCTATCGGGAAGTGCTCCAGATCCAACGGACCGAGGAAAACCTCACCGCCGTCGCTCATACTTTAGTCAATCTCGGCAATCTC
>NIUT01000093.1:20714-22495 GCA_002254365.1 Nitrospira sp. UW-LDO-01 | reverse complement strand
GCTGGTGCAGCAGGACTCGGCTTTGTCGCGGCAACAGATTGACCGTTTCCCGCTACTGCCCGCAATCCTGCCATCGAGGCTGCCGGCTCCGCCTTGGCCCCTAGCTTGAGGCCCAACGAATTCATCATGTTCGTTTCACCGGCATTCGTCACCATCGAGAATTTCGCACTACAAGAAGGGCAGGCAAAGAAAACGCCAAGGGAACCCTCCTCCGGCTTCTCCACCTTCTCGAGGCTCATATATGTTTCACAGTTCAAGCAGACAAATTTCATAAAGACTCCTGTTGCATTCTCTCCGCAGGATTTTCAGTAATCTACGCTATCACAGGGATTTTGGGGGAGTCAAACCGAATGAGGATGAGGAAGCAATATTCAAGCTACTGAATTGCCTTGGGAATTGCAACTCGCGACTTGAAATTGCGCTGAAGTTTTAACTCTGTGTACTGTTGATTGAATCTCAGTTAAGCACGCAGGCGGTCTTTAGAATAGAACCTACGTCTAGATTGAAAATGTTGACGTAGATGCGCATCATACCTCGGGAGGAATCAAGACAGACAACGGGCCAACCTAGTGCGTCTCCGGCGTGGTACCTGGGGGCTGATCGTCGCCGAGCCACTGCTTATATTTCTTGTAGTGCTCGACCTTTGCGCTGCGCACCCAGTTTTCCCGTTGGATACGCCCTTCAAAGTTCGGTAAGAGGAATTCGAATTTTTCGATGTCTGTCTGCTTCCATGTCGCCACCTGGCTGAACCAGAAGACACCCCGTTTGTGGAGAAACCGTTCTAACCCTGGCCCCACTCCGTAGATTTGCTTCAGGTCATCTGACGACTCTCCTACCGCTTGTCCCCCATCCACCTGGGCACCGGCATGGTCGCGATCTGGTGCGTGCTCATTCACCTGGGCGGTTGGCACCACTCCATTCTGTTCCATAGGAGTCTCGATCCCCATCAGCTCTATACTCTGTTTCTCAGCCTGTGAAGATGCGACTTGGGGCTCAGCCATCTGTCTAGGAAGGTCGAGGCTCCCACTCGGCGGCTCACCGTCGCCGAGCCATTCCTGATACTTCTTGTAGTGCTCGACTTGCGCACTGCGCACCCAGTGTTCCCGTTGGATCCGCCCTCCAAAGTTGGGCAGGAGGAATTCGAATTTGTCGATGTCCCCCGGGCTCCAGGTCGCCACCTGCTTGAACCAGAACACACCCCGTTTATGCAGAAACCGTTCTAAGGCCGGCCCGACGCCTCGTATCTGTTTGAGATCATCAGGCGACGCTTCATCTGCTGCTTCTTCCTCATCCACCGACTCAGCGACACCGGCCTGGTCCAAGGCCCCCGCTGGTTCGCTGATTGTTTCACCCACCCCAGCTCTATTCTTCAGGACAATCTCCTCGGTGGAAGTCTCAGCAACTTTGACCTCAGCCTGTAAAGATACAGCTTGGATCTCAGTCATCTGCCCTGGAAGGTCGAGGCTCTCTCTCGGCGGCTCACCGTCGCCGAGCCATTCCTGATACTTCTTGTAGTGCTCGACCTGTGCACTGCGCACCCAGTGTTCCCGTTGGATACGCCCCCCAAAGTTGGGCAGGAGGAATTCGAATTTGTCGATGTCCCCCGGGCTCCAGGTCGCCACCTGCCTGAACCAGAACACACCCCGTTTATGCAGAAACCGTTCTAAGGCCGGCCCGACGCCTCGTATCTGTTTGAGATCATCAGGCGACGCTTCATCTGCTTCTTCCTCATCCACCGACTCAGCGACACCGGCCTGGTCCAAGGCCCCCGCTGGTTCGCT
>NIUT01000093.1:0-20697 GCA_002254365.1 Nitrospira sp. UW-LDO-01 | reverse complement strand
CCAGAACACACCCCGTTTATGCAGAAACCGTTCTAAGGCCGGCCCGACGCCTCGTATCTGTTTGAGATCATCAGGCGACGCTTCATCTGTTTCGCGCTCAACCGTCTGCTCACTGACACTGACTTGGTTGTGTTCCACGGCCCGTTCACTCACCTGCGCGGGTGGTGTCTCCCTATTTTGTTCTACGGAAGTCTCCGGAGGCTTCTCGGCGACCTTCTCACCGACCTGCAACAACAGGTCCCGAAGCTCAGCCATCTGCGAACGAAGATCGGCGATGACGGCCACTTCGCTTTCGAGCGCCCGTATCCGGGCCAGGTGCTCCGGATTATCAGCCGGCACCACCACCCGCTCTTCGATACTCTTCACTCCTGCCTGCGAAGAAGCGGTTTGTGCCTGCGCGATCTGTGCCAGGAATCCAGCAATGACGACAATCTCTTCCTCCACCGCTTTGATCCGGGCCAGGTGCTCAGGATTGTCGACCGGCACCACCACCCGCCCTTCGACGCTCCTCCCCCCAACCTGCGACGCAACGGTTTGGAACTGCGCAATCTGCGGGAGCAGCCCGGCAATCATGGCAACCTCGCCTTCCAACGCCTTGATCCGGACGAGATACTCCTGATTGTCGACCGGGCGATCCACGATCTTCTCCACGGTCTTTTCAATCGGCACCTCTACTCGTTTCTCAATAATCTTCTCGACTGGCACCTCAACATGCTTCACCACTACGCGATCGACTGGTACCTCCACCCGCTTCTCGACTGTTCGTACCTCCGGTGGTTGATTGGTCAGCATCGTGACCTTACTCTTGAGGCGTTCCACCTCACGACGCTTCTCATCCATCACTGACCCCAGTACCATGCCCTTGATCCCCCACCCGAGGCATCCCGCTCCCACCAACGTCCAGAACCAGCATGCCCAGCTACCAGACATGACGACTATTCCCCCGTGGTTCCGATGGACAATTCGATTCTTCGGTTTTGCCTGCGCCCCTCACCGGTGGCACTCGCAGCAATTGATCGCGACGCGTCGTACTCTTTGGGGATCAGCCGTTCAGCTGCGATTCCCTGTGAGACCAAGTACTCGACGACGGCGTTGGCACGCTGCTCCGAGAGCATCTGATTCGCACTCTCCGGTCTGCCGTTGTCCGTCTGACTGTTGACTACCACAGTCACCGTTGGGTCTTCGCGCAACTTCGCAGCCACGCCATTCAAGACGACTTTCCCGTCCGACAGAAGGGTCGCGCTGTTGATGCGGAATGGAATCGTCTTACCGATCAGCAGATCGTCTATCTTCTTTTGGGGGACTGCCGGCGCAGAGACCGACGGCATTGATGGTGGCGACGGTTGTGGCTCAATGGCTTTGGGGGCCTGTGGAGGATGCTCAGCCGGATGCTCAAGCGCAACCGGAATGGGTGACGTCACCGCCCCTTTCCCACAGAAAAAGAACGTCATGCCAAGGATGAATACCCCAAGAATTACCAAAAACGGATCTTTACCCTGCATGACCATCACTTTTTGCTAAGAAGAGTACAGGAGTACACCACAACAGAATAGTGGTATATAGCAAGGCCGTCAAGAGGCCTGCCTTGCGCGATCGTCTGAAGGGCGTGAAACTCACGTCTTGGGTGTCCCCCACCGGCTGTGGATTGGTGTGACGTCTTGTTTCACACGGCCTGATGAGGAGGCCAATAATTTTACCGCGCTGCCGTAGGAATAAATGCCTGACGCCAGTTCCCCCAGGCAATTCAGTTCTTCAACAAGACTCGCCATGGCCGGCCCAAATCTGCGGCAGGCCCGCACGTCCATCGCCTGTACTCGGCTTCGTCTCTTCTGCTGTCTTGTTTACGTGGGAGGCAATGGCAGAATCTGAACGAATCGATGGTCAGCGTATCGAGTCCATCGGCTAGCGCTGGGCTAGATCGAATATTGGAAGACCGGTTTGGCACCGATAGCCTGAGCCAAGACACCCCGGCGTTTCAATTCGTCCAAAATCCTTGCGGTGGCGGCGTCGAAATCCGTTGGGCCGGCGAACGCCACATCCGTATTAGGCGGCGGCTCCTCTGCGGTCTTGCTCATGTGCACGGCGATCACCGGCGCGGGATGGACAAGAGTCCTAATGGCTTCTGAGGCTTCACGATAGGCCAGTCCGAACGGATTGGTTGTCGAGACGACAATGAGGCCGGTGTCCATGAGAAGCCGTGCAACTTCGCCGTAACGCCGAGCCATTTCTGTCGTCTGCCCACGCTCTTCTTCGCTGAGATCCGCATCAAGCCCGCGACGAAGATTTTCGCCGTCCAACAGATAGGCGTGGCGCCCATCAGCCACGAGACGCCCTTCGAGTTTTCTAGCCAAGAACGATTTACCTGTGTGCCGCCCACCGGTAATTAAGACGATCGCCGCCCGATGGCCGTACTGTTGGGCACGATCCTCAACCGTGACTTCGCCCTTCACCCAGGCAAAGTCACGCCGACGGGCCTCTTCGCGAAGAAATTCCTGATCGTCATGGACCAGTTCGGTCACGATGCCGCCGCCGGAGATATCGTATTCATCGACGAGGACGAAGCGCCCGGTAGCTTCGAAGGAAGCGGAGAGGTCGAATGCGACTGGAATCTTCGTACGCAAGGTCAGTTCAGCCACCTGATTCTTATTGACTGTGTGACTACCCTGTTGCTGGGCGAGATCCATCGTATCGATAATGCGATGGATCGAGACCACTTCGCAGTCCACTTCTTTCGTGGCCACCCGCAACAGATACTTACGCCCTTTCTCCAAGGGCCGCTTCCCCAACCAAAACAAGTTGGCTCGAAAGGCCGTGGAAACAGACGGAAGACTCTCTTGATGCGAGGCGATTTCGCCGCGTTCCACGAAGATCTGCTCATCCAGCGTCACACCGATTGATTGTCCTGCTTGGCCTTCGGTCGGTTGCGGATCGATATTGAACGCTTCCACCGTCCGGACGTTCGCGCGCTTGTTTGAAGGCGAGAACACTACGTGATCGCCCACTTTGATTCGACCAGCGGTAATGCGACCGGTGATGATCCTGCGCGCATCGAACTTATAGACATCTTGCACCGGCAAACGGAGGGGCTGCTCCGAACGAGCGGCTTCCTTCTTGAACGCACCGAGTGTGTCCAGAACGGTAGGACCGCTGTACCATGACATCTGCTTGCTGCGATTGGCGATATTGTCGCCGAGTTTGGCGCTCACTGGGATGAACTGTGCCGGCACGGCTTTGAACTGTCCCAAAAATTCCCGATACTCTTTTTCGATGCCCTCAAACACGTCCTGCCGATAGCCGACCAGATCCATCTTATTGACGACCACTGCAAATTGCCGCACACCGAGCAGTGATAGGAGATATCCGTGCTTCTTTGACTGCTCCTTGACCCCTTCCAACGCATCGATCAATAGCAAGGCTGCCTCAGCACGGGCAGCCCCGGAAATCATGTTCTTCAGAAACTCTTTGTGCCCTGGGGCATCGATGATGATGTACTGCCGGCCCTTCCACATGAAAAATGTTCGGGCCGTGTCGATCGTAATCCCTTGCTCCTGTTCCTCCAGAAACGCATCAAAGAGAAATGCGTATTCGAATTCCTTTCCCTGCTGCTTACAGATGGCCTGTACCTTTTCCAGTTTGCCATCGGGCAACGAATTGGTATCGGCATACAGCCGTCCCAGTAACGTCGACTTGCCATGATCCACATGACCAACGATAACGATGTTCAAATTTTCCTCTGGCTTCGAGACTGCTCCCGCAGACGCAGCCGTAATGGTCGTATTCCCCATTACATGTACCCGTCCTTCCTCAGCAATTCCATTCCGCGGCCTTCGTCCTGTGCTCGACCTGAACGTTCGGCCACTGTCGTATGGCGCAGTTCCTCGATAATGTCGTCCACGGTCTTGGCAGTGGATTTGATCGGCGTCGTACAGGGGGCACAGCCGAGGCTGCGATAACGCATCCCATCACCTTTGTCGAGATACAGATCGATGAAGGGAATGTTTTCGAGCTTGATGTATTCCCAAATGTTGATTTCCGTCCAATCCAGCAATGGGTGAATGCGAATGTGCGTGCCAGGCGGGAAGGTGGTCTTGTATTGGTCCCAGAGCTCTGGTGGCTGATCCCGAAAATCCCAGTCTCCATGCTTATCCCGTGGCGAGAAATAGCGCTCCTTAGCCCTTGTGCCTTCCTCATCGGCGCGGACCCCAAGGATGACCCCGGTGTATCCCTTGTTTTCCAGCAGTTGTTTGAGGCCGTTCGTCTTTAACGCCGTGCAGCAGACCACGCGACCCATTGTATGGTTCATCCCAGCCGCCAACGCTTCCTTGTTTTGGCCGACAACCAAATCCAATCCCCACTCCCGCGCGAGACGGTCTCGATATTCGATCATCGCCGGAATCTTGTAGCTGGTATCAACATGAAGCAGTGGAAACGGCACGTGCCCGAAGAAGGCCTTTCGAGCAAGCCACAGGAGCACCGTGGAATCCTTGCCCATCGACCAGAGCATGGCGAGATTGTTGAAATGCTTGTAGGCTTCTCGCAAGATATAGACGCTTTGATCTTCCAGCTGACGCAGATGTTTCATGACCTCTATTCTTTCCGGTTCTTGTTCTACGCTACCACCGACTGTCTCACGAGATCCTCCAGCTTACGAGCCGCAGCGCCTCCCTCAATCGCGGCGCGAACCACCGGGAAACAGGCAGCAAACGATGTCCCTTTCCCTGCGGCATACAGTAGCATCGCCGCATTCATCAACACCCAGTCCTTTTGGCCACCTTGCACACGATTCTGCAGTATTCCACGAAGAAGATCTGCTTCCTTCTCCCGCTGGTCCGGCTGAAATCCTGCCATCTCGCGGGAGGGAGCAAAGGACAAGCCGAAATCCTTTGGCGCCACACCGATCGGAGTGATCCGCTCCTCTCGCAATTCCAATACTCTCGTTGCCATCGAGGCCGACAACTCAGGGTCGCCCTCGACTCCCCGCACAACCAGAGCATGGGGACAGCCAAGGATACGTAAGGCTTCGGCTGTCTTTTCAAAATGAGGAGGATGTGACAACCCCACCACTTGCACCTTCGCCCGAGCCGGATTGAGTAGCCTTGCAATCGGATGGAACACATTTCTGACGCCAAGCGCCTGGCGCATTTCCAAAAAACGATAGATCGGTGGGTGGTAAAGCCCGATGTCTAAATACGCGAAGCGATTTCGGTTCACCTCTTCGGCAACCTGCTTGGGTTCGGCATCCACCCGAATCCCTAGCGCTTTTAACACTCCGGCCGCACCAGGCCGTCCAGGGATTCCATCATAGCCGTGCATCAAAACTGTGGCCCCGGCTGCTGTCGCCACGATTGAGGCCGCGACAATCGCGTGAAACGTGTCCTGTTTCCCGGCGTAGGTCGGCACATCCACGACAGCCGACTCTCGTGAGACCGCGAGCGGTGGGACATATTGCCGAGCGGCGGCGGTCAATCCCGCCAATTCCGTGACGGACTCCATTTTGAATCGCATGGCGATGAGGAATGCCCCGACCTGAGCCGGGGTTGCTTCACCCTCGACTAAGGCCTTCATCGATTGCTTACACTCGTCCCACGTCAGGTCTTTGGACGCTTTGGGGCCCTTGGCAATTTTTGCGAGAATTTCGTGAAATGGCATGTTACGACTTGTGAAGCCCGCACTCGGTTTTGGCATTACCCTGCCAACGGCCTGATCGAGGATCTTGCCCCGGCATCACTGGTTTCGTGCAATGGGTGCAGCCAATGCTGGGGTAATTCTGATCATGCAGTGGGTTGTAGGGAACTTCGTAGATCTTGATGTAGGTCCAGACATCGGTCCAGCTCCATCGCGCCAGTGGGTTGACCTTGACCAAGTTGAACTTGTCGTCCCATTCGATCAATCCAGCATTGGCTCTAGACGGGGCTTGATCGCGCCTAATTCCGGTGATCCATGCATCGTACCCCTGCAGCACACGAGTCAACGGCTCAACCTTTCTTAATTGACAGCACTGATCAGCTCCAGGCTTGGTCGCCCAAAGCGCTTCCCCATACTGCCGGGCCTGCTGCTCAGGCGTCAGCAACGATTTCCCTTGAATCACCTGTGCCGGTTTTAGTCGATACCTTTCGACAATCTGATCTCGCGTGGCATAGGTTTCAGGAAATAAAAAATCGGTATCGAGATAGAACAACGGAACCGAGGGATTGATGCGATGTACCATGTCGACAAGGACCACGTCCTCGGCCCCGAAGCTGCACGCGAGGACAATGTTTCCGTATCGCTCGATGGCAGCCGTCAGGACATCCTGCGGTTGCTTCGTTTCAAACGAGGCACCCCAGGCCTGAAGTTCTGCAAGCTGTTCGGATTGGCCGCTCACTGTCACGGTTGACCTGTCTCCGTTATCCTTCAACCTTCTCAACCAGAATCCGATAGTGCGATGCTTCCGCCTCCAAGGCCTCTTGGATCAATACCTTATGTCCGTCGTTCTTGAGGCTCATCGGCACGTTCTTGATTGGCTCTCCCGCATCTAACCAGACTTCCAGTTTCTCTCCTGCATCCATCATTTCGAGCTTCAGCTTAGTCTTCACATAGTTCATTGGACAGGCGACGCCACGGAGGTCGTAGACCGGCGCACCGGTCGGAGCCGGAGTCGCCGGCTTCACCTCGGAGGCGATTGGAGTTACCGCTGCGGCAACTTCCTGTACAGGAACCGCCGTCTCCTGAACCGGGGCAAGCTTCAAATCTTTCCCCATCTGTTCCGTTGCGGCACGGCAGGCCTCGACGAAGCCTTTGGCAAATGCCATCTTCTCACGCGCCGATTCACCAGATGTGTCTTTTGGCCCGAGATCGCCGACCTTCTTATTGAGTTCGCGATACTGCGCAGGGATGACCCCTTTCTGCGCAATCCGACTGTCAAATTCAATGAAGGTTTCTGAGTCAGTCGACGGTTCAAGTCCCTCGGTTACCAACATCGCCTTGGCGGCAGCCAACACGGCGCGATACGATTTATTGACCGAGACAGAATACTGATGCTTCTCGACCAATAGCTTGGCTTGATACAGCTCTTGATCCGCCTCCAGAATGCCGTTTTCAATCATCTCCAGTGCGCCGCCGGCACATTCACCAGGGCCGAGGTCCTCAAGAATAAACTCATCCTCTCCTTCCCAGTCGTAGTAGAAGGTGGCATCCGCTTCGTAAGACGGGACGATCGTGTAGGGAATCAATTCGTCCTTCAGCTTGATCTTTCCCGCACGGGCAATGAATTTCGGCAGGCCTTCATTCGCCTGACGATCCCGTCGATACACGTCGATCAAATGAGAGAGCGCCGCTGGAACCGCTTTTGCCGGCAATTTCACGATCATCTGACCGATCTTGGCCGCGCCATTGACCGACCCGCCGAGGTGCAATTCATAGTGCGGTGCGACATGTTCACCGATTCGCTTACCAACCCCATGCAACCCGATCGTGGAGATATGGTGCTGCGCGCAGGAATTGTGGCAACCACTGATTTTGATATCCACCCCCGCCAAATCTTCCGGTACCCGCCCGGCAGGAAACACCTCGGCCAATGCTCTCGCCAACCCTTTGGATGACGTGATGCCCAGCCCACAGGTATCGGTTCCCGGACAGGCAATGATGTCTTCGACCAGCTCGGCGCCGGGATCGGCCAATCCGTGAGACGCCAGGTCCTCATAGAGGTGCGGGATCTGATCGGCGGGAATCCATCGGATCACCAGGTTCTGATTAATCGTGGTGCGAAGATTTCCGTTGGAGTACCGTTCGGCAAGATCTGCGACAAACAACAGTTGCTGAGAGGTAATATCGCCCATAAAGAGCTTGATCGCCGCCGTCACATACCCATCCTGCTTTTGCCGGACTACATTGGTCCGCTTCCACATCTCAAATGGAGTCTCTTGGCCGACCGGATGCGTTCCATTCCCATTCCCGTTCCCATTTCCATTGGCGACACCGTTGCGCGTCGGCATGATGAGGGCTGGAGGCGCATCCTCATAGGGCAGCAACGCGATGGAGCCGTTTTTCGGAAGTGCGTGCCCCATTGAAGCGTAGGCGGCCTCCCATCGTCGCTTGAATTCATCAAAGCCTAGTTTATCGATCACAAACTTCATGCGGGCTTTGTTCCGATTTTTCCGGTTGCCGAGGGTATCGAAGACCTTGATGACCGCCTCGATGCTTGGAATCAGTTCCTCCATAGGGGTGAAGTCTCTGAGCAGCTGGGCAATCCGAGGCGTGGAACCCAGGCCTCCACCGGCCACCATGCGAAAGCCGATGACACCGTCCGCTCGCTTTACAGCCAGTAAACCGATGTCATGAATCGGCGTGAGGGCACAATCGTGGGCACAGCCGGAAAAGGCGATTTTAAACTTTCGTGGCAAACTTTGGTTTAATGGGTTGCGCAGTAAATGGTACGCAACGGTCTTTGCATACGGCGTCACGTCGAAGACTTCGCCTTGGCACACACCCGCCAGATGACATGCGGTCACGTTTCGTACGGTATTCGCACAGGCCTCGCGTGTGGTCAGGCCGACTTCAGCCAGACCGCGCATGATGATCGGTACATCTTTCAGCTCGACAAAATGCAGCTGAATGTCCTGTCTTGTCGTCACATGTCCCACTCCAGTGGCATGACGGTCGGCAAGCTCCGCTACTCGGCGAAGCTGATTGGCTGTGATGCCGCCGAACGGAATCTTGATCCGCACCATCTGGACCCCCGGCTGGCGTTGGCCATAGATGCCATATTGAAGCCGGAACGGTTTAAACAAGTCCGTCGAAATGTCTCCTGCTAACGTCCGCATCGCCTCGGTTTCAAAGGTTTCGATTTCCTCCAAGATGACAGGCGGGATGGGTTTCGTTTCGATGTGCGGAATGGTAAGAGAATCGACCCGGTTCATAGCTCTACTCCTTAGTCACCGATTAGGAATCAGCTTCTCCACTCAAATGTGGTACATGGGATTGCGTTGAGCATCGATAGACCGTTGGTTTGCAGCCAGCTGTTCGATCGTGACGCTTTCCAGAACTTTTCGTTCTGCCTCTTGCACCTTCTCCCATACGTCATCCAGCAGAAGTTCGGGCCTTGTCACATGCCGGTTTCGTGCTCGCGGATCGACAAGGGTTCGATGAAAAACGGGCCCTTCCAAGGATTCGAATATGTCGGCAAGTGAGATGGCTGCTGGTTCCCGCGACAGAAGATAGCCTCCTTGTGCCCCTCGATGACTTTCTACAAGCCCGGCGTTCTTCATGGCATGAAGAACCTGCTCAAGAAAGCGAAGTGGGATCCCCTGACGGCGTGAGACAGCCCTCGCTTGAATGGGCGCCTCAGTAGCATTGATTGCAAGATCAACAGCTGCCAAAATCCCATAGGTTGCGCGCTTGGACATCTTCATTCTTTACAATTCCTGTAGGAATTAGAGGTCGATAATCTACCTGCCGGATCAGGGAGCTGTCAAGGCTGATTCCTTCACCTCGGTCTCGTGAACGACCTGCGCTGTAAGTATTTTCGCCTTTCGACCTTGCGTGATAACCGCCTCCCACCTCCAGGTCTGTGCCGATCTCCAACCCCGTAGTAACTTGATCGTTCTCCACACATCACGCCTTTCTCAACGCTGTCCGGCAGAAGGCCCTGGCCGAAAATCAGATTGACATCGATTATGCCCCGGGCAATAATCCGCGCTCTTCTTCTCCATGGTGCCTTCATGCCAGCATCACCAGCGACATACAATATCGTACTGCTTACGACGGACACGTCCGTCCATGCGCAGGTTCAACAAATCTTTATGGACTCCTCCATCAGCATGTTCCCTGATGCCGCCACCTTTTACGGAGCAGCATCGAACCATCAGCAGGTGGATGTCCTTATTGAGGAACTATCCGACACCCAAGGACCTGTTACTCCAAGACCCGATCACCTTGATTTCACTCACACCCTTTTCATTCAGGGTTCACGTGCCGTCTTACGACAAACCTTGACGATGATCCAAAGCACGCGCACACCAACCAACCCTCAGGTGAGCAACACCCGGGATGGGTCTCTGGAAAATTATTTAGAAGTGAAAATGGGCGAATTCGTCAAAGGGATGCGCAACGGGGCCGCAAGGAACCTTCACCCCATCCTCATCTCCGCCGTGGAGCGCCCGCTCATCACATCGGCGCTACAAGAAACGCGAGGCAACCAGATTCAGGCGGCCGAGTTGCTTGGACTGAACCGGAACACGTTGCGAAAAAAGATCGTGGATTTGCATATTCCGCTGAAGCAGACCAAGTTGAGGGCGAATCGGAGTGTGTGAGTGTGCCAATGCAGTGTCACCGGAGTCATTTTCTCCATTTCTTCACTACCCATTAAGGAGGGACATGATGACAAAGGAAGAGCTGATCGCGAAGATGGCCGCTTCGGCTGGAATTACCAAAGTCGCGGCGGGAACTGCCCTTGAAGCATTCACCGGTGCAGTCACCTCCTCACTGAAGAAGGGGCAACGTGTCTCCCTCGTCAATTTTGGCACCTTTACGATTTCCAAGCGGAAAGCACGCATGGGAAGAAACCCGAGAACAGGCGAGTCACTCCGCATTCCGGCGGCGAAAGTACCCAAGTTTTCAGCCGGAAAAGAGCTTCGCATCGCAGTAAAGTAGATTTTTCCGGGGGTGCCGACGATAGGAGAAAGAGAAGGTGGTGGCTCCTTCAGTTCCATGAAGGGGCGACTGTCTTCTCTTTCGTTTTCTTGACAGTGTCCTCGGGGCTATATTAGCATGCCTCCTCTTCTTGATAGGCGCGTAGCTCAGGGGGAGAGCGCTACCTTGACACGGTAGAGGTCGACGGTTCAAGACCGTCCGCGCCTACCATAGTTGAAATGAACGATTGGGTGCGTCGTTACCGACGCTCAGCGTCTGTGTTTTTCCTCGTGCTCTCGGTTGTGTATTAGACTCGATGAAGATCGCGCTCAAGGACGGACACAATACCGATACGAAAGCGGGTGACACCGCAGCAACTGCTCTTTCTGCATTGGGGGTGTCGGGACCGGATGTGCTCGCAGCCAAGGTGGATGGGACCGTTGTGGACCTGTCACGGCCTCTTGCTGGTGGTGGATTGATCGAGCCGCTTCGGTTTGATAGTGCAGAAGGTCGGGAAGTCTACCGCCACAGCAGTACCCACGTCATGGCTCAAGCCGTGAAAGAGCTGTTCCCTTCGGCTCAACTGACGATCGGTCCTGCGTTGGACGATAGTTTCTACTATGACTTCGCCTTCGACCGTCCCTTCACGCCGGAAGATCTGGAAAAGATCGAAGCTCGTGCAGCAGACATTATTCAACGCAACCTCCCCATTACACGGAGAGAATTCTCCAAGCAGGAGGCCATCGATTTCTTCACATCTCGTGGTGAGCAATACAAGGTTGAGTTGATTCAAGGGTTTCCCGATCACGAGCCGATCACCGCCTATACGCAGGGTGATTTCGTGGATCTTTGCCGAGGTCCCCATCTCCCAACGACAGGCCACATCGGTGCCCTAAAACTGCTCAATCTTGCCGGCGCCTACTGGCGCGGGGACGAGCGGAACCCGATGCTACAGCGAATCTATGGAACTTCTTTTCCGACGAAAGCCGAGGTCGATGCCTATCTCGCCAGGTTGGAAGAGATTAAGCGCCGCGACCACCGAAAAGTCGGGAAAGAACTGGATTTGATCAGTATTCAGGATGAAATCGGCCCAGGTCTCGTGCTCTGGCATCCAAAGGGAGCGGTTGTCCGTTTGTTGATCGAAAACTTTTGGCGCGAGCAACATATTCGCGATGGGTACAACCTGGTCTACTCCCCGCATACGGCCCGTCTCGATCTTTGGAAAACCAGCGGACACCTCGATTACTATCGGGAAAACATGTTTCCCGCCATGAAGCTGGAGGGCAGCGAGTACCAACTCAAACCGATGAATTGCCCGTACCACATCATGATCTATCAATCTCACCTACGAAGCTATCGAGATCTCCCCATTCGATATGGCGAGCTTGGCACCGTCTACCGGTACGAACGAACCGGAGTCCTCCACGGCCTCATGCGAGTGCGCGGATTCACGCAGGATGATGCTCACCTTTTCTGCAGACCCGATCAGATGGAAGCTGAAGTCAGCCGGGTGCTGGACTTTACGTTTTTTGTGCTTCAGACATTTGGATTTACTGAATTTGAAGTGTTTCTCTCCACCAGGCCAAAGGAATCGGTCGGCGGCGATGAGCATTGGACATTGGCCACCAACGCCTTGGAAGCCGCACTGAAGAGCCGTCTGATTGCCTTTCAATTGGATCCGGGAGGCGGGGCGTTTTATGGCCCCAAGATCGATATTAAGATCAAAGACGCATTAGGCCGTTCATGGCAATGTTCCACCGTCCAGGTGGATTTCAACAATCCCGAGCGGTTTGACTTGAGCTATATTGGAGAGGACGGGAAAGCCCATCGCCCGATCATGATCCATCGTGCCCTGATGGGATCGATCGAACGATTCTTCGGCATTCTGATTGAGCATTACGGTGGCGCCTTTCCGACATGGTTGGCACCCGTACAAGCAGTGGTCATCAACATCACCGATCAGCAGCAAGACTATGTCAGTGCCGTTACGGCGCAATTAAAAGCAGCCGGCTTCCGAGCCGAAGCGGATCTTCGAAATGAAAAGATTGGGTTCAAGATCCGGGAAGCTGAAAAAGCCAAAACCCCCTTTATGCTGGTGGCAGGGAATCGAGAAGTCCAGAATGGAACGCTCTCGGTCCGTGGCCGAAGTGGAGCCACGTTAGGCAATATGACCGTGACTGAAATCGTGAATCTGTTGCAATCTGAACTCAAGCAGACGCAACATGAGCTTCAACACACTCAATAAGAGAGAGGTGGCCTATCGTCCCCAAATTACGCGTGAACCGTGAAATTCGAGTCCGAGAAGTTCGTGTCATTGGACCAGAGGGAGAACAGCTCGGTATCCTTCAGACGGCGGATGCCTTTCGTCAGGCCCAAGAGACTGGCCACGATTTGGTGGAAGTCGCTCCTACTTCGGTCCCCCCAGTCTGTAGAATTATGGACTTTGGGAAGTATAAGTATGAGCTGAGCAAAAAGGATCATCAAAACCGTCGTCACCAAAAGTCCACGCAGGTGAAGGAAATCAAGTTGCGCCCACGGACCGATAAGCATGATCTTGAAATTAAAGTCCGACAGATGAAAACGTTCCTCGAAGAGGGGAACAAGACCAAAGTCACCCTCACCTATCGTGGACGAGAAATGGCAAACCAAGAGATGGGCCGGGCCGTGATGAATTCCGTCATAGAACAGTTGGCCCAAGCCGGCACGATCGAGTATGCTCCTCGCATGGAGGGCCGTAGCTTGATCATGATTGTCGCTCCAAAACATTGACAGACAGCTAGCTCAACAAAAGGAATTTCGATATGAAAATGAAGACGCATTCAGGGACGAGCAAACGATTTGCAAAAACGGGAAGCGGCAAGATTGTGCGCCGCAAGGCAGGCAAGCGGCACATACTGACCAGCAAACGGCACGACCGGAAGCGCCGCCTGAGCGGAACCGCGGTGGTGGATTCCACGGTTGTTCTTACACTGAATCGACTCTTGCCGTATGCATAGACGGCGATTGTGCAGTGTTGTGAATTTTAAGACCCCAAAGGAGTAATGAACCATGCCTCGCGCAAAAGGTGGACCAAAAACAAGAGCTCGACGAAAGAAGCGGATCAAGCTGGCATCAGGCCAGTACGGCGGGAAAAGCCGATTGTTTCGTTCAGCGACGGAAAGCGTTGATAAAGGCTTAACCTACGCCTACACCGGTCGTAAGAACCGGAAGCGGGATTTCCGGCAATTGTGGATCGCCCGCATCAGTGCCGCAGTGCGGAATCACGGACTGACCTATAACCGGTTTATTAACGCCCTCAAGAAAGCCAATGTGCTGTTGGATCGTAAGGTTCTCTCAGACATGGCCATCAAGGACGCGACCGGGTTTGAGAAATTGGTCGGCTTAGCAAAGCAACACGTGCCCGTAGCGGCATAAACCAGCCTTTCAACCTCGACCAGAAACAAAACAAGGGGGAGCAACATCCGATTGCTCCCCCTTGTTAATTTTCCAGTGTCTAGGATCGGATGTGGCTCCGCCGATCGATATCTGCTCTCTGCTGATCACCCTTGACCGATCAGCTGCGAGAGGTTGAGATCGAAAGCTACAACCGGCATGGCGATCTGCCAACGCTCAAGCACTTCTGGATGGACCTCACCGATAATGCCGATGGGCTTATCTTCAATCAGGATACGCCCTGCGCGACCTTCCAGGAACGAGGGATGCAGGACCGGCTCCAACCGATACTCCTTCCCCAAGTGATAAAACAGCGTGTCCAAGCATGAATGAATCTCAGAAAAATGCGCGGAGGCATGGGCAATCACTGCCCCTAAGACGGTCTCGGTTCGAGACCCCACCTCGTGAGTAGGGTCCGGAATAGCAACATCGCCGGCCTCAAAGAGGCGGTGAGGATAGAAGGCGCGGCTCGAAGCGGCTTCGATGCGCAACAGCGAAGGTAACATCCACTGTCGTAGGCAAGAGAAGCTCAACGTCATCACATTGTCGACCGTCACTGCCTGCCCCCATTCCGTCTCATCAATTCGCATATGCCCAGAATACTGTTCCGGTGAACCAAGGATATTAGAAATAATCTCCTGAAAGCCTAACCCTACCATCAATTCTCGTGCGCGATCGGAGACTTGTTCAATACGAGATAACCCACCGACAGTAAACTGGGCCGGCATGACGGGTGTAAATTCGGCATAGCCACGGCTCATCGCGACGTCCTCTACCACATCCATCGTGTGCATCAGATCCTGACGATAGGGCGGTAGTTTGACCCGAACTGAGCCCTTCCCAGCCGACACCTCATACCCGTAGTCCTCAAGTGCTTTCTTGACGACCTTGATGCCAAGTTCCTGGCCAAGTGCCTGCTCAATCGTCGGAATTGGAATCGTCTTGCTCCTCCTCAAATCCTGTGGCGTGGTCACGCGTTTGCCCAGCGAGGTACGTTTGGAGTACTCCACTAGGATCGGCTCGATCGTCGCCCCGCGGTCGGCAAGGTTGGTCGCAAAAATGTTCAAGGTCAACACCACCATCGGCAGGTCCGTCCCGGTGACTTCGACGAACAGCTGATCGTCACCCACCTGCACTTCACCGACTTCCCGGCTATTAATGATGGGCGGGAAGGACAGCGTTTGGTTGGCCGCGTCCCGCAAGATCGGAACCAGACTCGCTCCCGCCAGGATTCCCCCATATTCCACCCCCTTTGGATGGACCATGAGCATCTCCGCCAGGGTCATCACGGTCTCCATTCCCAAGGGAGTAAAGCGAGTCTCACCGGGTTTCACCAATTCATAGGTCACAGGGAAGGTAATCTTGGGGAGTTGGTAGATGCCGATGGAAACCGTTTTGCGTTTATGGCCGAAGATTTCGGCCAATTTTTCCTGTGTTTGAATCAACTGGGCCAACCCTTGCGACGTCACCTGATACCCCCTGGCTGCACAGGCGGCCACATAGGGACGAACCTGTTCCATACCAGGCTTCACGATGACCTTCGCTTTGGGCTTTACCTTCCCGGTCAAGAACGGATATGGCGTACTCTTCCCCTGCTGCTTGATCCGAATCTGTCGTGCGATACCCTCACAGCACCACAAATCCGGGCGATTGCTGTCTTGCAGCTCAACGCGCAATTCTCCGGTCTCAGGATTGTGGCCCTTGAGTTCTCCCTTGACGAGCATCAACCACTCTTCCACCTGCTCAATCGAGACCGGGCGATTTGTGGCACGAGTTCCCTTCAACAGGGATTCGAAATCGTCTTTAAAAATGCTGATCGTGGGCATGGCGGCAACTAGAACAATCCTCGGGTGGTCCGAATCAACTCTAAATTATCCGTGAAAAGCTCGCGAATATCATGAATCCCGAGAGCCACCATCGCCATCCGATCCAGGCCGAGTCCCCAGGCAATCACTGGTGCCGTGACGCCAAGCGATACGGTCACTTCCGGCCGGAATAGCCCGGCTCCCCCTAGTTCCATCCAACCCAAACGCGGGTGGCGAACGTGGAGCTCAACAGATGGCTCGGTAAAGGGGAAGTACGCGGGCAAGAACTTGACCTCTTTCGCTTGCGCCACCTCATGGGCGAACAAATTGAGCAGTCCCAAGAGCGTACGGAAGTTGATGTCCTCCCCAAGCACGATCCCTTCCACCTGGAAAAAATCCGTCGCATGGGTGGCATCGACTTGATCATAGCGAAAACATCGGGCGATCGAAAAATACTTCCCTGGGATGTTGGGCGAGGCCGCCAACGTATGCGCTGAAACCGCCGTCCCCTGACTGCGCAACACCAGACGTTTGGCGCGCTGCAGATCAAACGCATAGCCCCACCCGGAGGAACCCGTCTTGCCACCGTTTTCATGTACCTTGCCGACCTTCGACAGAATGGATTCATCAGCCACGGCAGCATGGGTCGGCTGTTTCACGAAATACACGTCATGAATGTCGCGAGCCGGGTGGAATTGCGGCATGAACAGCGCGTCCATGTTCCAAAACTCAGTCTCCACTAATGCTCCACGCATCTCTTGGAATCCCATGCTCACGAGCTTCGCCTTGACGATATCGAGAAACTCTCGATACGGATGCTTTTTCCCAGTTCCGACACGTGGCGCTCGAAGACTGATGGTGTACTTCCGAAATCGCTTCTGGCGCCAACTGCCGTCCTTGAGCAGTTCGGGGCTCAGTTGGGAGACTTCCTCCACCAGTCCTTGGTTCATCAATTGCTCAACGGCGCTGGTTCCAGAAGGGGACAAAACAAAGGAGCGTGTCACACGTTCATCGACTCGGAAAGGCTCCTTGGCGTTCCCACGCTTCACCGAGTAGTCTTCGATCAGTTGTTGACGCTCGGGTGAAAAGCTCGTCAGTTCGCGGGAGGACCCATGAACCTCCTCCAAGAGGGGCCGAAGCGCTTCAGTAGTCGGGCTCGAACGTCCTGTCGTCTCGATGCACCCGCCCTGGATGATCAGCAAGACTCCTTCCTTTTTCAGCCGCCCCACGGCTTTGCTGACATCAGAGGATTCCAATCCCGGTTGAGCTTGAAGATCGCCGATCGTGAGTCGCTTTCCTGTGCCGGCTGCATCGCGTGCGGCCGCCAAAATGCGTTCGATCGGAGCGGCCGTTTGATAGTACTCTTCCCCGATCCTTGTCAGCGAGACGACCGGCGTGACGATCTCGGCTTGGATCTCGATCAAGGCTTTCGCCAAGAGCCACTCAACCGCCATACTGAGTTGAGAAGGCTCCAATTCTGCGGCAACGGCTAATTCTTCGCTCTTGAGCGCGACGGCAGGCTGACGCGCACCCAAGGTCATCAAGACTTTGATCTCGAGGGGATGCAGGCTGTCGATGATGTTGGAGATTTCCACGCTGAATGACCTATCGATTGACTGCCGTAGGCAGCGTGGAGGGACCGGCTGTCTGGGCGGCCGCCCGCAGGGCTGCGATCGTCGCCTTATAGTCGTGCTGGGAGAAAATCGCTGACCCTGCGACCAACGTCGTTGCGCCGGCCGCCACAATCTCCCTCGTATTGTCCACCTTCACTCCGCCGTCGACTTCGAGCAGTGCGTGACTGTTGATCCGATCCAGCATGGCCCGTGCTTCGGCAATTTTCTTGAGAACCGACGGGATGAATTTCTGCCCGCCGAACCCCGGATTGACGGACATAACCAAGACGAGATCCACATCGCCCAGGATGTCGTGCAGGAAGGAAATGGGAGTGGCTGGATTCAGGGTCACCCCAGCCTTGATCCCCCGCTCCTTGATCGACTGAATCGTGCGATGGAGGTGCGGACAGGCCTCAACATGCACGGTCAGATAGTCTGCCCCGGCGTCTACGAATTCAGGAATGAAGGTATCCGCATTGGTGATCATGAGATGGACATCAAGGGGAAGCTTTGTGACTTTCTTCAGGCTTTCAATGATGGGTGGCCCCACTGTCAGATTGGGCACGAAATGGCCGTCCATCACGTCCACATGCAAGAGATCGGCGCCGGCCTGTTCCACAGCGGCAATTTCTTCCGCCAGTCTGGCGAAATCGGCTGAGAGTATCGATGGAGCAATAAGAATCGGTTGCGCCATTAGCTCATGTTCCTCAAACGAACGGCATAGAATCCGTCCATTCCAACGCGATTACACATGGTGGAGAGCGCCCCCTGTTCCGTCACGAAAGGAAGCGCGGTGGGAGGCAGCCAGGGAGCCACAGATTCACGTATCCATCCTGGATAGGCCTTGCAAAACCGGCTCACGACCTCTTCGGTTTCTTCAGGTTCACTCGAACACGTACTATAGACTAGCACCCCGCCGGGCCGCAAGCAGGGAGCGACCGCTTCAAGGATCTGACCCTGTAGTAGCTGATGTCGAGCGAGTGTGGATTCCTGTCGCTGACCTTTCGATTCAGGATGACGACGCAAGACGCCAAGCCCACTGCACGGGGCATCGACCAGAATACGGTCGAAGATGGGTAATCCTGCATGACGAGACACCGTACGTTCAATCGGCCAGTCGGATGGTCGCCTCGCGTCACCTACGATCGGAACAATACAGTGCAACCCCAGCCTTCGACAATTGTCCTGGAGCAGTTTTAGCCGCGAGGGCTTGAGATCTAATGCGACGATCGCTCCCCGATCCCCCATAAGCTCAGCAAGATGAGTGGCTTTTCCGCCGGGAGCGGCACAAACATCTAAAATCGACTCCCCGGACTGCGGGGCCAGGATTGATGGAATCAGTTGTGCGGCTTCATCTTCAACATAGTAGTCACCGGCCTCAAATCCCGGGAGCGAAGAAACCTCCTGCCCCTTGTCCAGCTTGACTCCCACTGAGCTGATAGCCGTTGGATGGGCTGTGATTCCTGCTTTTTCGAGCTGCTCCAAGAGACTCTCCCTCGTCTGTCGAATCCGGTTGACCCGAAGAGTGATGGAGGGGATCGCGCTCGCGGCCTGACAAGCGAACTCTGCCTCTGTATATTCCAGCCGTGCCAGCCACCGCTGACTCAGCCACAGCGGGATGCCGTAGCTGATCGACAGATGCTCCGCCGGATGGATAGCTGGATCAGGAAGGTTTGGTACGGGCAACCGAATGAGGTTGCGCAAGACCGCGTTCACGAGCGCACTCCAATCCCGTCCCAGCTGTTGTGTCGAGACCTTGGCCAGCTCAACGGTTTCATGAACCGCAGCCGACGCGGGGATACGATCGAGAAAGAGAAGTTGATAGGCGCCGATCCGAAGCAACATCTGAATCAAGGCCGGAAGCCGAGGAAGCGGCTTGGTGAGCACTGCGCTCAGTCGCCAGTCAAGAGTCTCCTGCCTTCGAAGTACCCCATAGACGAGCTCCATGATCAGCGAACGATCACGCGGGTCCGACACCGACTTCACCCGTTGATCCATCACCTCATCAAGAGCACGATCTTGTCGCTGACTCATGAGAAGGATGGACAGTGCGACAGACCGTGGTGAATATTTAGCGGAATTCAATGGCTTGCTGGTGCCTGGCATAGGATGTGGACGAAGTCGAGTCGAGGGAAAGCTTACCCGAGCGGGGTCGTTGGTGAGGAGCCCAACTGTTGTCCGACCACCACTCGATGGCCAGCCAGAAATTGGGACACCGCCATACGTTTCGAATTGGCAGTCTGGATTTCGCGGATCTCAAGAAACCCCTCGCCCGTCGCCACCAAGATTGATTGTTTATTAACCGCGACGATCGTCCCTGGTGTATCAGTGGTCGCACTCACCTGTGTGACCACCTTCCAAATGTTCCACCGCTCATCACCCAGAAATGTATAGGCCCCAGGCCAGGGAGACAGCCCTCGCACCCGATTGGTCAGCGACGTGGCACTCAGCGTCCAATTGATGAGCCCGTCTTCTTTTTTGAGGAGCGGGGCCATCGTCGCCTGCTGGTCGTCTTGTTTTGTCGGCACCAATGTTCCGCCTTTTAACTGTGTAAGCGTGTCGATGAGCAGACGTCCACCCAGCGCAGCCAGGCGTGGGGCCAATGTGCCGGCCGTATCCTCTGGCAGAATCTCCAACTTCTCCTGGAGCAACATGGCACCGGTATCCATGCCTTCGTCCATGAGCATCGTCGTAATACCCGTCTCGGTCTCCCCATTGATGACGGCCCATTGCACCGGAGCAGCTCCGCGATATCTCGGCAAGAGCGACCCATGCACGTTCACACAACCCATGGGAGGGAGCTGAAGAATCGGCGCGTGCAAAATGCGACCATACGCAGCAACCGCAATCACATCCGGTTGCCAGGATGATAAGGATTGCAAGAATTCGGGCGTCCGTATCTTGAGCGGCTGCAGCACAGGAATCCCGGCACGTTCTGCCACCAGTTTCACAGGCGGCGCGACCAGCTGATGCCCCCGCCCTTTGGGACGATCAGGCTGACACACGACCCCTACTACCTGATCGCCTGAACTCAGGAGTGCTTCAAGCGATGGGACCGCGAACTCTGGTGTGCCCATGAAGACGATACGCATGCTATGGCTTTAACATCGTGGTTCTAGGAATGCAATCAGGCAGCAGCTTGACCCTCATTATTCATGACGGTTCGTCATGAAACGGATAAGACGCCTTGCAAGACGGACAGGCTTGTCGCAGCAGCGTCTTGGCGGTTGCAGTAGAAG
>NIUT01000092.1 GCA_002254365.1 Nitrospira sp. UW-LDO-01 | reverse complement strand
CGCCAGCAGATTCTCAAGGAGCCAATCTCTCCGATTGACGGGGCCGATGGCCAACCAGGTCCAGAGCAGTCCGTACCAGAGAAGAAGTCCGGAGAGCAGATGAGTACTTCTCGACTCCGCCCGTCCGAGACTTGGGAATCCAACCTTCATTTACGTGGATGAGTCGACGATAGCCGGCTGAGCCTGGGACGGCAGAAGTGTTCCTCGAACCCCACGGATCACTGCAAGGATTGTCACGCAAATCAAGGCTCCGTAGAGCGCGGCGGCAATGTCCTTCTGGGCATCCCAGACATCACCTTGAGATCCCAAGTATGTAACACCCAATTCCGGATGGAGGGTACTCGCCACCCATGATTCGATGATTTCCCATAGCCCGCTCAATCCTAGAACCGTCATGACCGGTAGATAATACAGCAGCCAGCCTCGCACCCCTGCACCGAGGCGGAATAATTCTTCCATCGGGTAGGCGAGTAAAAAGCCGAAGCTGAAGTGGACGATCCGGTCGAAATGATTCCGGCCGAGGTGGAACACCTGATCCATCCACTGACCAACCGGCACTTGGGCATACGTGTAATGAGCCCCAATCGCATGGAGGGTCAGGAAGAGGGTAATGAGCGTGTAAGAGGCATGGGACAGAGGAAACACACGGTGCGTTGCGACCAACCCCACCACGAAGGCAGCCGGTAACAGACTTGAGATCAGCCAAAACTGGGGATCGGTCGGCGACTGAGCCGTCCAGACTGAGAGGGCCAGGTACCAAAGCAGCAAGCCGATCAACAGAAATTTGTCACGCGACCACATCGTTTTTCCTTCTGGAGTAGATCAACGGAGAGTCAAGCCAGAAGCGTACACTCATAGTACTCTAACGGACGGATGGTGACCCTGCAAGCTGGTCTCTGAGGCCCACCTCAGGCCCATAGGTTCATGTGTGTGAGCGCATGCCGTCCCCGGAGTCACGCTGGAACAACCGGTGGAGTTGATCTCGAACAGCACAACATTTTGCCCAACCCTTCACCTCAACTGGCATGGGGTCAAACCTAACTACGCGCATTGGTCTTGTTCGATCACGCACTGATTCGCACATGGAACCGTGGTTCCAGCGCCTTTAGGTTTTCCATGATGCCGGTATACTCCAATTCCGCCATGGGCAGCATGGCCGCACCGAAGAAACCTTGGCGCCGCATGCCGATGGCTTTGTCGGAAATCGTGTCGCGGACTCGGTTCCAGAACGGATGGGCGAACGCATCCACCGGCTCGGTGAACCGTCCGTCGTGCATGGCGAAGGCGGCACAGGTGATCACCGGAGGACCATCGAAGTAGCTGATGCCAGACTGCAGTGGGACCGGCATCAACGGCATCTGATGAGAGCCCCGCATACCACCGGCCACATACGAACCGATCGCATAGGGCGCTAAGATCTCACCTGTCGCCGGGAAATCCTTCTGCACTCGAACCAACATCACGGGATCGTCCTTGCCGGTGTACTTCCCGGCAATGTTATGTAGTCGTGAAGTAGAAGCTACCACGGCTTGTTCCCCGCTGGAGACGGACCACACCGATTCAACGACGTACCGTTCGGTGTCCCGCAGCAGCGCGGCGATTTCGTACAACTCTTTTGGAGCACTGAGCTCGATGATCCGGTCACCTTCCGTATGATTCACATCCATGATGACGAACCGGAAGCCTTGCGCCATATTGGGCGCCAACATCAAACCCGGTGTATTCATCGGGTCGGCGAAAGCCAGGTACAGGGGGAGATTAAAAGCACCGGGGTCAGTCTTATCGGCGGCGAAGAACAGAAAGGGCTCATTCGGCCGCTCGGTGAATTCCATCTCCGCCACGGCCGGCCCCATCCCGTGCACATTGCCGGAGAAGGCGTCTTTCAACAGATCCTGACCGGCCCCGTACAGCCCCTGCTGCTTGGCTACTTCGGTCCCCGCAAGGAATGCATCCCACGCCAGTTTATGGACTGGCTCATACCCCACACCATGCCGATGACTCATTAGGATCGCGATATCGTCACCGGTACTGCTGACGTAATGGTCAATCAACATCGAGCTATGCTGAGCCACATAACGCTGAACGGTTTCCAATAGTTGCCGGGATGGACAGATATGGCCCCCGATCGAGCCGATATCGGCTTTGATGATGCTGAGGGTGACTTTCATGGCAACGTTCCTCCTTCATCCGACAATGAAGCACAATTCCTACTTCACGCTGAGCAATCTCGATGCCACGGCGGTCACGGACGGATCTTTCGTCGATTTCCGTCCTTGGTTCAGGGAAATACGAAGCACCCACATCTGCCTCATCTCCGTGATATCGGGACAATTGCTACCGTCATCACCAGGATCGGCAACGGGTCATGCCGTCAGAGATGATGGCCACGTACTTGGAACGAGAGCGGGAAACCAGTCTTCGCATGCCGTTATCGCCACAGACGACTGGATCGTTTTGTCGCGGAATTCCCCAATCCTCCTAACTCTTCATTCCCAATCCGCTCACGAACCCTTGAGATATCGCCACCTTTCCCTACTGCCAACTGAATCAGCTTTGGCGTCACTCTTGCTGAACTATCGGAACAGGTATCTTGCTCGGAGATCGGTGAGTCATGAACCGCGCGGAGGCGTATGAATTGAAAGGAGTATGTCCATGTCTGTTGCCAAAATTATCGAGATCAGCACCGAATCGCCCACAAGTTTCGAAGATGCGATCGTCCAAGGAATCACTCGAGCATCTAAGACCCTCCACGGGATTAAGTCGGCTTGGGTGGCAGAGCAACATGTCATGGTCGAAAACAACAAGGTCATCTTGTATCGCGTGGGCCTGAAGGTCACGTTCGTCATGGATTGACAAATCGCGCAAAGAGCACCTGTCGGTATCGCAGCTAGTCTGGAGGGGGGTGCTGGCGGCTGTGCGGCAAGGAAGATCTATTACGATAGTAGTGGGGTCGTAGTGAGCTCATTTGTCGCCTTTGCAGCCGTGCCATATGGCTCCGAGTCTCCCACTGCTGAAGCAGTTCGTGGAATAGTTACTCGGGTGATCAGTAGTTTGGAATATCCGGCCAGCCTTATGCCCACGACCGCATGCTGGAACGTCAAAACGGGCGTTGGCAACCTACTGAGCTCGGTTGGCCGAGGCCCAACCTGTGCGATTCATCAAGGTGTTCAAGAATTTTCTTTCCCAGCAGTGAACAAGAGCGAGGAGATCCTTCGAGAAAAATCGACGACTGCCGCTAGTAATTTTAGGAGCTAGCCCCGGGTCAATGCCTAGCAGTGTGTTGACAAATCCTGTGACGACCTCGGAAAAGGCATCGGGTCTCAGATCACGGATGCCATCAGCGTGCCCCACAGGCTGTTCAGAAAGGCCGTCCAGCACGGCCAGTTAGAGTCCCCTCAAACTTCGATACCTGTGATGGCCGCAGGAGCCAAAATGAGTTTTTCCGCAACCTGCTAGAGCGCGTCGATAGCGTTCTTGCCCTCAAAAATATAGGAGGTCCCAGAGCAGCCATACGAACACGAAAACGAATTTTCTGCTGAATGCCTTCATCATACGCACCTCTCGTACGTAGCCTACTGAATAGGACGTAGGTAATCGCGACCGCACAGGCACAGACATCCGGTGAATAGGAGGGCCGTCGCCAATTCGGCTATGTCGGCACGTCCCAGTTAAAGATTCCGCACCATCAAGGGATGGCGATAACTCCTGTGTGACGACTCAGCGAGAAATCTCACGGTGACGTCTCCTTGTCAATTTCAGCCGACTTCAGAGTCGGCGGCGACGATCCGATCGGAGGCGCTGGGATCGACGCTGAGATATTGGTGAGATCATAGCCCTGTTCTGGTGTGACGATGCGCACTTTGTTTCCTTCGAGCAGTGCGGCGCTGGGATTATTAATGATGCGGTCGTTCTCCGAGAGCCCTTCTTCCACTTCGACCAGTTGGTCCATCAGTTGGGCGACCTTGATGTCCTTCAAGTGGACGGTATCGTCGTCTGTTACGACGGCCACCTGTGCGCCGCGCTCCTGGAACACCAATGCGGTGGATGGCATCGTGAAAGATTGCCGATCGACCGGCGCTGTAAGATGAACCTGGGCGTACGAGCCAGGCCAGAGCGCTCGATCTTTGTTGTCGATTGTGAACACCGTGGTCGCGGTGCGCGTGCCTACATCAAATCCTTTTGCCACGGTCAAAAAGTCGAAGTTGAAATTCCGGTGAGGCAATTGTGGAACAGTGACCTTGGCCGTCAGGCCCGGCTGGAGGAAGGGACCGAAGGTTTCCGGCACGTTGACAAAGAGTCGTAACTTATCGACAACGGCCACGGTAAACAGGTTAGTTTTTACGTTGGGGGTACTGAGGTTACCCTCCTTACTGACCAAATCACCGACGTTGATATTACGTTGAATGACGACACCATCAAACGGTGCGACGATCTTTTTGAACTTGATGAACGCCTCGATGTTTCTGACCTTTTGCTCCGCGGCCTTTACCACGGCTGCCTGGGCGTTCCTATTTTTTACCTGTACTGTGATTGACTGCTCGGACACGGCTTGATTCTGACGCATCGCTATCCAACGCTGTGCGGTCACATCGGCAAGGGAGTACCTGACGCGTTCAGATTCGAGATCTGCACGCGCCTGTTGAAACTCAGCATCGAGATCCGGCGTGCTGATTTCTGCGAGGATGTCGCCGGCCTTCACGCTGTCACCGTAATCCTTGTACCACATCTTGACGTAGCCCGTGACGCGTGCGTAGGTCGGCGCTTCATACCAGCCGACGATATTGCCGGGGAGGAGGATGCTCTGGGTCCCCGGCACCGGCTTTGGAATGACGACGGCTACGGTAGAAACGGCGTCTTTGAGCGTTTCGTCGTGCAACGTCTTGGCTTCCAGATGCCCCTCGTAGAATCGATAGGTGAAATAGGACAGGCAGAGAAAAATGGGGACGATCACCAAACCGTTTCTGCGTAAACTGTTCATGAGGCACGCTCCTTTTCTATTTGAGCGACTCGTCCTTCATAGATGATGGCATACACGCAGGGCACGAAAAACAGGGTAAAGAGAGTTGCCGCGAGTAGGCCGCCGATGACGGCGCGGCCCAACGGCGCGTTTTGAGAATAGCCCGTCGCCATGGGCACCATCCCGAGGATCATCGCCGATGCCGTCATGAGCACGGGACGAAAGCGGGTCCGTCCGGCTTCGATCGCGGCCCGTAGCGCGTCACCGTGCTCTTGGAGCCGGTCGCGGGCATAGGATACGACGAGGATCGAGTTGGCGGTCCCCGTGCCCATGCACATAATGGCACCGGTCAGCGCGGGTTCCGAGAGTCGCGTATGGGTCAGGAACAAGGCCCAGGCGATACCAGCAAGTGCGCCCGGCAGAGCCGTGATGATGATGAAGGGATCGAGCCAGGATTGAAAATTGACGACGATCAATAGATAGACGAGCACGATCGCGCCGAGCAGCCCGAAGATCAGTTCGAAATAGGCGTCGTTCATCAAGGAAGCCTGGCCGCGAATCTCTACCTCAGCCGACCGGGGCTTTTCATCCTTCATGTCCTTGACGATCTTTTCGACGTCTGCCAGTACGCCTCCCAGGTCCCGCCCCTCGGTTGAGACATAGATGTCGAACAGCGGCATGATATTGCCATGCGTGACCACACCGGGTGTGCCAACCGGAGTAATGTTCGCCATATTTCCGAGCAACTGCACTTTGTCATTGAGCGAGTCCGCTCGTGATCCCGAAGCTTCGACCGGGATGGTGTTGATGCTGTTGACGCTATTGATGAACGGCTGCGGTGTATAGACGTTGATCAAGTAGGACATGCCGCTCGACGGATCGAGCCAATAAATCTGATCTACCTGTTGGCTGCCGGCGGTCGTCATGAGGAGGTTCTCGGCCATGTCGGAGAGGGTTCTATTGACCCCGAGCCCGAACGTGCGGTTGCCTTCGACCATCATGGTCGGTGTGCGCATCGTTTGTTGGATGACGACGTCCACGGTGCCGGGGATCTCTCGAAACTTGTCCATCAACTTGCGAGCAAATTCGTAGCTGGGGTAGGTATCAGGGCCGTTGACCTCCACATCGATCGGCGCAGGCGCGCCGAAGTTGAGGATCTTGGCGGTCAAGTCGGACGGCTGAAACGTGAACTCGGTTCCCGGAAAGCGTTCTTTCAAGCCCCTCCGCATAATCTGGCGGTATTCCCACACGGGGGCTTTTTCCTCCTTCAAGAGGATCGTCAGATCACAATCCTGGGAACCGATAGTCGGCGTCGGAATGAACGCGAGATTGTGCGGCCCGACCGGAAGGCCGCAATTGCTCACGATGTTTTCAACCTTGTCGGGGAGCAAATCTTTTTCGATTACCTCGGAGACCAGAGTAGCGATGCGCCCCGACACCTCGATGCGCGTGCCAAGGGGCACCCGCATATGCATCTGAATCACATCCGCCCTGATTTCCGGGAAATAGTCGCGTCCAAGGAAGAAATAAAGGGCCATTGAGCTCAACGCGATCGTGAACGCAACGGCGACGAAAGAACGGCGATGGGCGACCGCCCGTTCGAGCAGCGAGCCATACCGGTTGCGGAACTGGTCGAAGCGACGCTCGAACCCTTGCTGAAAGCGGGCAAACGCGTTCCCCGCTGATTGTTCCTGCCCGTGTTTCTGACTCTCATGTGGTTGCGACATGTGGTGATCCTTTCTCAGGATGAGCCGCCAACATATATTTCGCCATGGTCGGCACCAACGTGCGCGACAGGATGAAGGATGCGATCATCGCGATCATGACCGCCTCCGCCATGGGTTTGAACAGGTAGCCGGCGGTCCCGGTGAGCCCGAAGAGCGGGAACCATGCGATCGCGATGCAGAGAGTCGCGACGAGCGTAGGGACGACGATCTCATTGGCAGCGTCGATGATGGCTTGCTCCAACGGTTTCCCCATCTCGATATGGCGATCGATGTTCTCAATCATCACGGTTGCATCGTCGACCAGAATCCCGACGGCCAGAGCCAAACCGCCCAAGGTCATGACATTGACCGTTTCCTCGAGCCAATGCAGACCGATGATCGCCGTAAGAATGGACAATGGGATCGAGACCCATACGATGACGGTGGCCCGCCAGGAACCGAGCAGCACCAGCACGATGACGCCGACCAACGCGCCGGCCGTCAGCATTTCATGAAACACGTCGGAAATCGCATCCTTCACGAATGTCGAGGCGTCGCTCAGGAGTCTGATCTTCACGCTCTCCGGAGAGACTGCCTCGGCGCGCGGGATCATCTTCTTGATTCCCTCAACCACGTCCAGGGTCGAGGCTTCCGTGCTCTTCATAGCAACAAGGATGACGGTCTGTTTGCCCTTCACCAGCACTGCGTTCTGTTGGACCCGTCCCATGAGGCGCACCGACGCCACGTCACGCAGATAGACGAACGCATTGCCCTCCCGCTTGATCGGAATATCGGCAAAATCATTGATCTTCAAGGGTGACGCATTCGTCTGCACGATCCAGTCGGTGGCGCTGACCTTGATGTCGCCGGACGGCAGCACGAGGTACTGCTTCATGAGGGTATCGTGAATGTCTCTCGGCGTAAGGTTGCGGGCGAGCATCTTCTGCGGGTCGAGGTTGACCATGACCTGCATATCCTGGCCGCCGTACGGATGGGGGAGTACAATCCCCGGGACTGTAACCATGAGGGGGCGAATGCGCATGTAGGTGAGGTTATAGAGCTCCGCCGGCGTCATCTCATCGGAGCTGATTTCGAGCATGGCCACCGGGATGGAGGACGGCGCGAGACGCATGACCATGGGCGGGGAAATGTCCGGCGGCAGCGCCTTGACGACATTCTGCGCAATGCCCACAATATCGGCTTCGGCTCTAGCTACGTCTACGTTGTCCTGCAGATACACATTGGTGATGCTGCTCCCGAAGTAAGACTGACTTCGGATGTACTTGATGCCTTCCACGGTCGAGGTCATGAATCGCTCAAACATGTAGGTGATGCGCCCCTCCACTTTCTGCGGCAGCATGCCGGAGTAGATCCAGACGATGGAGGTGACCGGAAGCGTGATATTCGGGAAGACGTCGGTCGGCATATGGTAAACCGTCAGTCCTCCAAACAGGATGATGAGAATACACATGACGACGAAAGTGTACGGCCTGCGGAGCGCAATGAGGACAAGCTTGTTCATATGTTCTGCCCCCTATCTCTCTTCAGAGGTTTGCAACGGATCCTTCACGACCCTCGAGCGACGACGCTCATCTATTTGTGTTTTGCCAGGTTGTTGCTTGCTCCTAATTTCGTTGGGCTTGCCCAAGAGCCCGTTGCTTTTCGCACCAGCCCTGAATGACCCCCCGTCGACGGGGCGGTCTCCAGCTTGACCGTCCCCATTACGAGTCCAAACAATCCACACGTAGCGCGAGGACCCTGAGATTCCCTTGTATTGTGTATTTTGTGTGAGCATTGAACTCCTAACTAGTAAAACCGCAGCCAACTACCTTCTTCTATAGCGCAAGGATCCGATAGTAGGAACTCGTAAATTTAGAAGTGGTGGAGGGGATTATTACGAGGTTAATCAATCTGGCCAGGTCTGCTGGTCGGCTTGTACGACCCCGTGGGTCCGAGCGTATGTAACTTAATCAGCGGTGGCCTACAGATTGCGCTGTGTCAGTACCTGGGCGTTATGGAACTCAATTGTCAGTGACGAAATGTTCGGAGTAGTGGCGATCTCATTCTCCGTCCGTCCCTCAATCGATAGCTGCAGCACTTCTCTGGCGCGCGGTGAGCACGCGTGTTCGAGTCAGAGTTTCCGTGGGAGGAGCAAAACCGTAGGGGTATCGAGTCGCACTCACTGATTCTATGGAATGTGAGTTTCATCAAATCGGAAAGTGTCTGGAAACATGATCAGGCTCCATGCGACAGATGACGCATGTGGATCGACAACCATCCACATTGATCGCTATTTTCCCACAACCTATAGGACGAACCCTCGGGGCCCGCCTGCACTCTTATCCAGGACCGTAGCGGGTGGAAGCTCTATCTTCCGTCAAGCAGGAACCGCAAGAAAACGTTTCTCAACAGCAACGCCCTGTACTAACAGCGAAACAGTCTCAATCATGTTCGATCACATCAAGGACTGGCGCCGCATCGCTACGCATGATGACCGCTGGGCACACACCTTTTGTTCGGCCAACCGCTTCCCAGCCATCTTCATTTTCTATTTCAACGAGTGAGTCTTCAGCTTGGGGGGCTCCCTGTTTTGGGGTGCCCCCCACTTCAACAGCATGTTCAGCGGGGCCTATTCGCTCGCAGTGGCCGCATCGACAATGATGCCCTGTACATCAAATAGGAACAGGGTGGAAACCCCCACGGGAATATGCTGCATTTTATGCCGAGCGTATTCTGTAACATGGTACGGCAGGTTCGTCCCCCAATCCGTCTTCAGCAACGCCAAGTCGTGATCACCTCGCAGAGAGTGGAGAAGCTTTCCCTTGACGGCGATATCCCATCCCGGCATATCAGCCCGATGATAGGCGACGGGTTCGTTCTCATTACTGAGAACAACCTTGAGTTTGTCGCCTGGTTCCACCGGCCAGACCCCCTTGTCACGTGCCCTGTTTTCCGAGAGAACCAGCGGCTCGAGCTGGCCGATATTGATCTCGATGCCCCCTGACTTGACGGCCTGCACCGTGCCGGTAATGACTTGATTCTCGGGCAACAGATATAGTCGCTCCATGTCCGACTCAGTGTTCGACTGTGCGATAGTTGGTTGCAGCAGATCATATGCGGTACTAGACACGATGAACAGTAGCAGGAAAGACAGCCATCCTGCGTCGACAGGCCTGCGTGGTGTCCGCGTTCTCCATGTCCAGTCCCACCTGGAAGCAGGAGGCGTTCCTCGGACCAGACCACGTACGTAGTCTGACGCTGTGGATCTGGCTGTACTGGTGCAGTCTAAGCTCAATGTTCTCATGGGAAATCCTCCTCTTTGTTTGTTATGCATGATCTTTCCGTCTTTCACACTCACATCCATTTCTACTAATTAGTCCTCATGCAGATTGCGAGCGCGTAATACGTCCCTGTCTTCGATGCACGCCGATGATTACCTCTTTCGTCAAGGACTCCACCTGGCTGTGCCACGTGCATTCCGTCAGCCACATCAGGGGTCCCGGTACCGACTGTTTTCGATTGTCCCGCGCCGATCGGGAGTGTGTCGGTCAACTCATATCGCAACAGGCGTAGATAGATCCTCTCATTCCGAAGCCTCTGAATTTCCACCTTCATATCCGTCAACATGCAATCGATTCCTCTCATCCTGTTCATCAGATCGGCAGGCCTCTCGTGAACAGACTGTCGACTACCCTTGGCTTGCATGACGTTCGATGATGTCCGTACTAAATCAATCATGCGGTTCTTCGGTTTCATTTTCGATCCCTCCTCGGTCTCTCTGATGGGGTGCTGCACAATCGCCACAACAAGTCGCGGTTTCACATTCAAACCCCGCCGCTACATCGGCCTATCGTCTCTGCGGCATCTAACAAGAACTCAGCCGACTACTTTTGTGTATAGCGGAATGATCCGATGGGGGGAACTCGTAAATTCACAAGAAGCGAAAGAGATTGTTACGAGATCAATAGGTCGGGTAAGGGCTGTTAGTCGACTTGCACAATTCCGTGGGTCAGAGCGTATTTGACTAAATCAGCGGTGGTCTGCAGATTGAGCTGCGTCAGCACCTGACTCTTATGAAACTCAACCGTCCGCGAAGAAATATTCAGAGTAGCGCCGATCTCTTTTGCCGTCCGCCCCTCGGCCAGCAGCTGCAGTACTTCCCGCTGGCGAGTGGTAAGAGTGCGTGTTCGAGTTAGAGTGTCCGCTGTCGTGGAAAGAAACACATCAAGCACCTCTCTCGTGACTAACGGGGTAATGTAGGAACGGCCCGCCATCACCGCCTGCATCGCTTGCTCCAATTCATCGACCGCCGAGCGTTTGAGCACATAGGCCGAGGCCCCCGCTTCAAAGGCGGATCGAACATACTCCGTGTCCGCGTGCATGGTGACGATGATGATCTTGGTATCTGGGCAGATCTTTTTCAGTTGAGTTGCCGCATCAATACCGTTCAGCAACGGCATGGACAGGTCAATAATTGCAATATCGGGCTGCAGCTTCTCCGCGCTGTCTAACAGCGCGCGCCCGTCCTCGACGGCGCCGACCAACTCATACTGCCCTTCGAGAATGCGACGGAACCCCTCCAACACCAGGCGATGATCATCCGCCAACAGTACACGCGGCTTAGGCATGGTGTCCTCCTTGAGCCAGCAAAATCTTCACTCGGATACGGGTGCCGTGTCCTGGTGTGGACGTCAACGCTAAAGTACCCTTCGCCAAGCGCACGCGCTCCTTCATGCTTAACAATCCAAGGTGTCCATTCGGCATCGCTGACTGCTTGACATCAAACCCCACTCCATCATCAAAAATGGAGAGGTCGACCGCCTCTTCCTCGCATATCAATTCTATTTCGACACGTGAGGCTCGAGCATGCCGGGCGATATTGCTGAGACTTTCTTGTACCACTCGAAATAGGCAAATGGTGACTTCGGCCGGCAGCGGCGAGGCGGGTTCGTTGTACACATAGGAGCACTTGATGCCTGTTTGGGGTGAAAAGTCGTCGACTAGGCGACGCAACGCTTTCACCAGTCCCAAATCATCCAAGATGGATGGATGAAAGCGATAGGCCATTCGACGTATGTCGTCAGAGACGGCGGTAAGGCGTTCGGACATCCGGTGCATTTCTTTTAGCAGATGGTCAGGATCGGTGCATGGCCCCTTCTCCACCTGCCGGATGTCCATTGTCAGCATCGCAAGTCGTTGATTGATATCGTCGTGTAAGTCTCGGGAGATCCTCCGGCGATCCTCCTCCTGCGCCGTCAGAAGCTGCCCGGCTAGTGCCCGCAGATCCTCCTGATTCTGCTGGAGCTGTCGTTCTCTGGCTTGCAGCATGGATTCGCTCAAGCGCAACGATTGTTCCGTCTCGTTGCGTTCGGCAATTTCTCTGATCAAAGATTGATTGAGGGTGGCTAACTGATGTGTCCGCGCTTCCACTCGTTCCTCGAGTTCGTCATGCGCCTTCTGAAGCGCTTCCTCAGCTCTGCGGCGATGCAGAAAGAACAACAACGGCAGCCAGATAGCCGTGAGGCTTAGCACACGATTGACTACCAGCATCCAAAGGGGAAGAATCGGAATGGCTGAAACACGCATGATGCCGCCCAAGTCCAGGACAGAACAAATAGCTGCGGTCATGAGTGGCGCTTTTCTGTGCGGCAGTAGAAAGGACAGAATGACCAGTCCGCCATAAAGCACGCCATTACCGAGGCCTCGAGGAAGATAGAGATCGAAGCAAAACAGGCCCACGCCAAGGACGATGATGACAGGCAGCAATGGGATACTGATCCGGGCCATGACGCAATCCGTCAGGTTGCATTCACAATCTGCAGCGCATTCTCAATCAAGCAGCAGGCGTGTGTACACTCCCGTATCAAAGCCGTCCGGCATGCAGAACAATTGGGGTATCTGTGATTCATTGTACTCACTGTCAATCGAGGCCTTTCACTCGCCGGATGCGCGCGCTTGACTCTCACCGTCAGCATAGCGAACTCATGGAAATAAAGTCACTGAGGAATTCTGCAGGTAATTCCGGAATAATTACGAGGTCGGTGAGACATCCTGCCTGAATCGTGCGAAAACGATCATCTCAATCGGAATTACTCATGATCAGATCGGTCACGCCGATGGAAAAGCGCCTTGAGCAACACGAGCCCAACATTGGCGGTGGCCAAGGTCCGGTCGAAGCGGGCCATGACTGGCTTCAGTTTGTCATAGAATGCAAACGTCACTTGCGGGATACGGTCTGTCGCTATCGGGTCTTCTCTCAACTGCACGGATAAGCGTCTGAACATCTCTTCTTTAGCACGGTTTGTAGCCTTGATGGCTTTTTGTGTTACCAGTCGCTAATGATCCGAGCTAGCTGGGACACTGACTTCAAAAGCGGTCGGATTGAGTGGAAACTATAGAGGAAGATTCTCGGTAAGGAACGCCCTCTCTGAGTATCCCTTTGCCGCCGGCATGGTTCGGTCCAGCGGGTTTTCCCATCACATGATAGTACAGCACCGGAATGACAATGAGGGTCAGCAGGGTCGAGGCACCGACACCGAAGAGTAACGAGACAGCTAATCCTTGGAAGATGGGATCCAGAATGATGACGAAGGCACCGACCATCAGCGCAGCGGCGGTGAGAAGAATGGGCCTTGTGCGAATAGCACCAGCCTTGACGACGGCTTCAGCCAAGGGCACGCCGGTACGTTCTTGCAGCTGAATGAAGTCGACGAGGAGAATGGAGTTCCGCACGATGATCCCCGCCAGCGCGATGAAGCCGATCATGGAGGTAGCGGTGAAATACGACCCCGTCAGCCAATGCCCGGGCAAAATGCCGATGAGCGTGAGTGGAATCGGCGCCATGATGATCAACGGGGTGACGAACGATTGGAACTGCCCGACGATCAACAGATAGATGAGCAACATGGCCACAGCAAACGCGAGGCCCATATCTCGGAATGTTTCATAAGTAATGTGCCATTCTCCATCCCACTTCATCGCGATCTTCTCTTCCGACCACGGCTGCGAGGCGTAGTATTGCTCAACCTGATACCCTTCTTCCGCTCGATACGTTTCCAGCCTTTTCCCGACTCCCAGCACTCCGTACACCGGACTCTCGGCTTGCTCCGCTCCAGGACCACCGACGTCCGCAACCACATACACGACCGGCTTTTGATTCTTGTGATAGATCGCTTTGTCTTGGACCGTTCGCTCGACCGTGAGTATTTCGGACAGCTGGATGATGCCGCCGGTCTTTGTACGCAGCCCGATCTCCCCGAGATGCTCAAGCCCGGTCCGCTCAGCGAGCGGGAGGCGAAGCACGATTTGGACTGGACTCTTCTCTTGCGGGATATGGACGAGGCCAACCTTCGTTCCTTGGAGTGCCATACGAAGCGTGGTGACGATTTCATCGGAAGGAATACCGGCGAGGGCTGCCTTGGCACGATCAACGGTGAAGACATATTTCACCTGCTCCGCCTCGATATAGTCATCCACGTCGACCACTCCCGATGTGGATTCGAAGAGCCCTCGGATCTCCCGTGCCACGGCAAGTTGCCTGTTGTAGTCGGGCCCATAGACCTCCGCAACGAGCACTGATTGCACGGGCGGCCCGGGCGGTACCTCGACGATCTTCACATTGGCGCCATATTCACGGGCGATCTCCTGCACCGGTGGACGAATCCGCTGGGCGATGTCATGGCTCTGGGTGGCTCGCTCGTGCTTCGCGACCAGATTGATTTGAATGTCCGCCTCGTGAGGTTGCTCCCGCAGATAGTAGTGCCGGACAAGTCCACTGAAGTTGAAGGGAGAGGCCGTTCCGACATACACCTGATAATCCCGCACTTCCGGCACCGTCTTCACATAGCGTCCCAGCGCCTGCGTGACTCGGGCGGTCTCTTCGAGCGTGGTCCCCTCCGGCATGTCGACCACCAATTGGATCTCGCTCTTATTGTCGAAGGGGAGCATCTTCACAACGACATGGCGGGTGTAGAACAACAGCGTCGATGCGACGAGCAAGAGCCCGACTCCTGCCAGAAACGCATAGGCGAGGAACGGATGGGCCAGCAGCGGAGAAAGAATCCGCCGATACATCCGAGCCGTCAAACCTCGGTCATCGCTCTCATGGTCGACTCCTGAAAGGGAAGTTCCCGGACGATAACAGGTCTGGCAAAACCAGGGGATCACAATGAAGGCAACCAACAGCGAGAAAAACATTGCGATGGACGCGTTGACGGGAATCGGCCTCATATAGGGCCCCATGAGCCCGGAGACGAAGGCCATCGGCAGAAGGGCGGCGATGACGGTGAATGTCGCCAAGATCGTGGGATTCCCGACTTCATCAACCGCCTGGATGGAGGCTTCGTGGTGAGCGGTGAGACGCATCTTCAGATGGCGATAGGTGTTTTCGACGACCACGATGGCATCATCCACGAGAATGCCGATGGAAAATATGAGGGCAAACAGTGTCACCCGGTTGATCGTATAACCGATCATCATCGACGTGAAAAGCGTGAGCGCAAGAGTCAACGGAATCGCGATGGAGACGACGAGCGCCGGCCTCGGCCCCAATGTCACACCGAGGAAGACCACGACCGCAACGACAGCGATCAGGAGGTGCCACAGCAGTTCATTGGCCTTCTCCTGGGCTGTTTCTCCATAATCGCGCGTCACCGTCACACGGACGTCCGACGGAATGACTCTGCCTCTCATCTCATCGACTTTTCGGATCACCTCAGCGGCGATGGTCACCGCATTCATCCCGGCCTGCTTGGCAATGGCGACGGTGACAGCGGGGTCTTCGTGAAGCGTCTCTCGTGAGGCGTCGTTCGTAAGCCCCGCTTCACGGGTGCCTCCGGCGCCCACACCGAACCAAACATAACTCGTCGCTTCTGCTGGTCCGTCCGTGACTTCCGCTACTTGGCGCAAATACACCGGTCGTTGCTCCTTGACGCCGACGACCAGACTTTCTAGATCTTCCCGTGACCGGATGAAGCGACCCGTTTCTACCAGAAAGTTTTGATTACGACTGTCGAAGCGGCCGGTCGACAAGGCGCGGTTCTCGCCGCGCACGACGTTCATTATCTGCAGCGGTGTCAGCCCGTAGGCCTTTAATCTCGTCGGATCGATCTGGATACGCAACTCGCGTGGCCTCCCACCGACAATGAATCCAGCCGATGTGCCCGCTACCTTCTTGACCTCCTCTAGGACCTGTTCGGCCAGCCGATGGAGCTCAAATTCCCCATAGCGCTCACTCGACAGCGTGAGGGTGACAATGGGGACGTCGTTGACGTCTTTCGGCTTGACCAGAAACGGTTCGGCGCCGGGTGGTAAGAGATCTTGGTTCGCCATCAACTTGTCATACAGATCGACCAGACTCTGCTCCATCGGCTGACCGACATAGAACCGGACAATGATCAGGGCGCCACCAGGTCTCGAGATCGAATACACATACTCGACCCCCTTGATATCGGAGAGCTTCCGCTCAAAGGGTTTGGTGAGTTGCTCTTCAACGATCTTGGCTGATGCCCCGGGAAACGGCAGCCAGACATCGGCCATCGGCACGACGATCTGTGGCTCCTCCTCACGAGGTGTACCGACCACCGCAAACAGACCCAGGAGCAGCACACCCAGCATAATGAGCGGTGTGAGTTTACTGTCGATAAAGAGGGCGGCGATGCGTCCGCTCAGGCCTGGCTTGTAATTCGTCATACGTCAACCGTCATGCGTCGTTTGTATCTCCTGAAGCGGAACGGTTCGAGTCGAAAGTTTCTTGTTTCGAGTTTGAAGTTCGAACCGCCTCCGGCACGAGACTCGAAACACGCAATTCCTATTGGGATGGCGATGTCACCGTCTCAACGACCTGAACGGCTGCTCCGTCAACTCCACGACTTCCGTCCATCAAGACCCGTTCGCTTTCGTTGATGCCGGACAGGAGCTCGACATGTTGTGCGAACCTCCGCCCGACTTTGACCCATCGGAGCCGTGCGATCTGGTCCGATCCAACGACGTAGACACTGCTGAGCTCGCCTCGCTCGACGAGGGCCGTCACAGGAACCAGAATGGTTTGCGTGACACCTTTCTCGAGATGAAATCGGCCGAACATCCCAGTCCTCAGTCCCTCGACTTTGGGCAAATCGACCTTAACCGTGAAGGTATGCGTTTGCGGATCTCCCGCGGGAAGAATCTGGCTGACTACACCGATCAACTCTTGGCCGCCTACGGCATCAATGACGACCCGAATCTTATCGCCTCGAGAAACCAACCTGAGATCTCCTTCCGCGACCGTGGCTTCCAGGCGAAGACGTAGAGGATCTTCCATTTTGAGCAGCGGCTGACCCGGTGACGCTAATTCTCCTGCCTCTACTTGTTTTTCAGTGATGATGCCGTCGAACGGCGCTCTCACCGTCGTATAACTGAGCTGAGCCTCCACGGCCTTGCGATTGGCATCCGCGACTCGATGGGCCCGAGTCGCATTCTCCATCTCCTGTTTCGAGACTGCATCTTGGGCATACAGCTGGTTCATCCTGTCGAGATGCGCCTTCGCATTCTCGATCTCCGCATGCGCGCGGGCCAGGTCTGCCTGGAGGTCTCGGCTATCCAGCCGGATCAAGAGCTGCCCCTTGGAGACCTTCGAGCCTTCTCGAACCAGCAACGTATCGATGGTCCCTTGGATACGACTGGAGAGCGTGGCTTGGAAGATCGGAGCAACCTGACCGGTGACTTCAACGCGAATCGGCACCGATACCGGCTTGGCTTCCACGACTGCAGCCTGAATCGTCTTCTGTGGAGCGGCGGATACCACCGGTGCGACCGGCTCTTCCTTGGATCCGCAGCCGGTTGAGAGCAGGATCGCGAGGACGATGTATTTCGTTGGGTTGACCCTCATCTGCGTGATGTGTTCCTCCGGACTCACGCTTCGCCCGCAGCAGCCCGAGCATGGTCTTCACACTGATCCTGAGCCTGTGCACTCTTCTGATCGTCCCATATCCCGCGCTTGGCCCCTAGCTGTCGAAGGAGACATTCGGCTGTCTTGAGCAGCTCTTCCAACCGACGATCTGGTTTCGCCCCGTAGTGTCCCCGGTCGAAGATGGGAACTTGAAGACAGACTTCCGCTCGATACTGACGTTCCGGAGCATACATAATACGGTGCATCGGCGGTTCGGGATATTCGCAGGGCTTCAGAAGATCCAGCGACTGAAAGAACACACGGCACAGCCGCCGAAGGTCACCGATGAGGTCGCGCAGCTCGGCGTCCTCGCCCGACGGCAGATGTTTAGGATCCTGAAAAGCCGCGTAGAGGTTGAGTTGAAAACCAATCTGCACGATCTGATTCGATCCATCTTTCACATAGAAGGGATCGTGGTCGAAGCAGACCTTCCGAGCGGCAATCATTTTGCGGAGATCTCGCTCGCTCGCAAATGCATCTGTCAAAATCAGAGGAATGGCCATAGCAGCTTTCCTGATCCTCCGTTACTCCCCGGACGGCTCGGCATTCACCCAAGAATAAGGCATCCCACAACAAAGTCACGACTATTCTTGCACGCCGAGCT
The DNA here is from genome assembly GCA_002254365.1 of Nitrospira sp. UW-LDO-01. Lineage (GTDB taxonomy): Bacteria > Nitrospirota > Nitrospiria > Nitrospirales > Nitrospiraceae > Nitrospira_D. Next base: position 2,596 of record NIUT01000092.1, on the reverse strand, counting down.
TTCGTAAGAGTGCCATCATCGGACACCAGCCGGTAAAGGCCGATTGAATCAGATTGACCGCCACAAAGGCGGCGAAATAGTTCCAATAGGGATGAACGGTCGCGCCCAATATCACTGCGATCAGCACAAACACGCCTGCGATGAATCGGAGCTGTTCATTGAGTTTCATGTAGGCCTCCTTCCCTCTTGCCTATGTGAGTCACAGACCGAGCAAAGGATTCACACAGACCCCGAAACGTGCCTTTTCCAGCGGACAAACCCTCCGGTCAGATTATGACAACCGGTCATACCCGCGTGCCGCAACAGTCGCTCGGTGAAATACCTTCGTTGACCGACCGCACAGATAGGTGACAACGGACTGATCTGTCGGCAACTCGCCCACCCTCGTGCGTAATTCCGGGAAGGGAAAATCCAGGGATATGTCCGATCTTGAACTCGGCGGAACTTCTCACATTCACAATCACCGGTGGCGTCGCAGTCTCCAATGCAAGTTGCAGCTCGATCGGCATGATTGGCATCGTGCTCCCACGCAAGACATTGGCACCCTGAAATCCAACCAGATTAACGGCGTCCTTCGCACTTCCATATTGTGGGGGATAACACAGCTCGGCTTGCTCCAAATCGAAGACCATGGCTCCCATTTGAATCGCCATGGCCGGCACATCAATCCGCTTATCGCCCCCCCCTTCACCAACGGCTTGGGCCCCGAGGATTCGGCCCGTGGAAGTCTCGAAGATCAGTCTGATCGTCAGCCTCGTTGCCCCAAACGGCTCACGATATCTCCAATGCGTGGTGAGCTCATGCACGTCGATTTCTTTCGCCACTCAATCAATCGAGAGAACCTCAATCTTTGTCGGAACGTCGAACGCCAGCAATTCCTTGAGGGTCTCAGGGCCGGCTACCAGAGGGTCATTGCGATCAGAGATTTCGCCGCCCAGGTACTAGGGTAGGCCGCGGTTGGTAAAACCGGCATGCGAGCCACGCTCGAATACGACGATGTGAGCCGACTCATCCCGTCGGCGTGCTCTGGCCGCGGCGCTGGCTCCGCCGGCACTCCCCCCCCCACAACAATGATGCGGGTCCGTCGACTTATGGATGTGATCTTTCCTCCTCTCATGGCCGTGATTCGATCGACCGGCAGACACAACCCACACGATGAGAGGCCGGTGCTGCCCCTCCGGACAGGACCAATTGGTTTGGTGAGAAGCTCAATGCGGACATTGGAGTAAGCACTCTCTTCCCTTCACGACTTATCGGCCTGCAGAAAACCGATACATATCGTGACAGGCCGTGCAGCGAGCCGTCATGCTCGACAAACGTTGCAGGATTTGTTGTGGTGTCTCATTCTGGACGATTGCATCAGCCAGCGCATCCATATCCTTGTGGATCGACATGCCCATCTGCTTAAACGGCAGCGGCAACTTCGCCATGATGGCCGGCTCCGCATCCGCCGCCATATGCATGCCGACCGCTCGAGTCGTTTCTTCCATCTGTTTCAGGTCAGGCTTCGGTTCCCCCAACCCCCTGATGATGCCGTCTATCGCTTTCAACAGATGCCGCATCTCCGCCAGAATCTGATCGCGTTCGGCCGGTGCCAATAGTATTTCCACGCGCCCATCACTCCCTTCCGTCGTCCAGCCTTTGACGAAAAACCAGCTGAATGCGGCAATGGTCATGACCCACAGCATCAATGCGATCAATCCCATTGAACTCAGCGTCGCTTTTCCGTCCATCTGATGGAATCTTTGACGCAGAGAGATCGTTGTTCGGCGCGGCATCAGCATTCCTCCAACTTCGTGACCCAAAATGACTTTTGAACGGCAGGCGATCCTAGAATAGCCCACCGGTCATACACGTGTCCTCTCAATTCAACCGGATGACTCACGCAAGTCCGACTTCACCCGTTACTGGTTGGGCTCGTTGAACGGCTGTTTGATACTCACAGCGCCACGAAGCTCGCCCGCCTGGTACCCGGTCGCCGTATCGAATGGGTACTGCGCCTTCAGGCGCTGTTGAATCTCACCCGGAATCGTTGCCACGGGTCCATGACACAGAAGACATTGCGGCTGCACGGCGATCGCCTTCATGAACCGATAGTATCGTCCGCTCGGTTCCGTCACCACCTCACTCTGGGTCATGCCCGCGAAAGCCTCCCCTTTCGTGGCACGCTCGGCAAATTCGCCCAGCACCTTCTGCTCCCACGCATCCGGCATGCCGAGCAAGGGATTGCGCACACGTGTCCCCACGCGCGTCACCCGCCAACCATGTTCGCGCGACAACCGGCCCGCGATCTCCGGCGCCAGCTCGGCACAGACTTTGATCGCCTCTGTCGGACCGCCCTTAGCCATTTCCCTCGTCATGGCTGCACCCAGTTCCCTCACAAATCCCATGGCCACTTCAGACGCGGCTCTTTCGAGTCCTGTTGTATCTTCGACGGCGAAACCATGCGAAGGTACTAGAAGCGCAATACACACCCCGATACTCACTTGTAGTTTTCGTAGCCACAGCATTGTCATACCTCCATCCATACGCTTGCGCCCCATGTTTAATGCTGGTGCTGCTGACCTCCGCTGGACTCTCCACTCTCATGATCTCC
>NIUT01000091.1 GCA_002254365.1 Nitrospira sp. UW-LDO-01 | reverse complement strand
AGCAGTCACAGTGACTGATATTGGTGTGGGCTCGCCCCCTGCACCATTCAGGGTGAAAGTCGATTGCCCTGACGCTGTCCCTGGCGGGACCGTGACACTGCCAATAGCCATGGTCGCAGTCGCATCGTCCTTGGTGGCGCGGACGACAACTTCTCCAACCTCGGGCGCCACGGTGACGGTGTTCGAATCAAATGGCGATGAAAGAGGTGTCACTGCGGTACCTGCCGTCACACTCAACGCCGATAGATTGGCATTACTTGAAGGCGCCGCGCGAGTAACGGTGATGAGGTATGGCTTCTCGCTTTGATTCTGTGCTTTTACGATAACTTCTATTTCCGTACTCGATGGTCCTGGTGCCAGTGAGATAGCGGGGCTAGCCTGTCCGGCAGTGATCGTGCTTGGGGCCCCATTGTTCACTTTTATGCTCATACTTGCGCCCGTATCTTGAGGCGTAGCTGTCACTGTGATGTTGTCAACGTTGCTTCCCACATCCAGTGTGTACACCGTCCTATCTGCTCTAAAGGGCGAGGGAGAGAGACCAGGCTGTGACACAGCCAAGCTCTGTAGATTATTGTTCCCACCAAGGGCAGCACGGATAAAGAATATGTTGTAGGTTTTTTTGTCCTTTTGGTTCTGGGCAGTCACCACGATCGGTACAGTGATCCGGACTTCTGGCCCTGGAGCCCCAATAGTAATGTCGGTTGGGCTGGGTTGCCCATTAACTGTTACTGTTGCAGTGCTATCCTTAGGCGCTGCGGTTATCACCACACTGGTCACATTGCTCAAGAGGCTGACAGTGTACTCCTGATCGTTTGGATCGAAAGTCAAATTGCCTGGGGATACAGTCAAGCGCCCGAGGTCTGTATCCCCGTTTAGGGCGGCACGAAAGACCTTTATCTTATAGGAATTTGTGGTCCGATTCTCAGCCGTCACGATGATGTCGATGTCGGTTTGCGAGGGGGCAACACCAGGGTCTTTTAAGATAATGGTCCGCTTCTCCCCGGGCTTAGTAAGCTGCCCATTAATAGTCATGCTCGCCTTCGAGTCTTGCGGTGTTGCTGTGACCTCGACCGTCCGCACCCCGCTGCCCACATTGACGTCGTAGGTGGGCTGGTTAACCTTAAAGTCTAGTTTCCCTGGTGAAATGGATAGGCTCTTGAGATTATTGTTCCCGTTTAGGGCCGCACGAATAACAGTTATCTTGTAAGCATTCTTGGCCTGATTCTCAGCCGTCACGATGATGTCGATGTCCGTTCGCGAGGGGGCAACACCAGGGTCTTTTAAGGTAATGGTCTGCTTTTCTCCTGGCTTGGTAGGCTTTCCATTGACTGTCATGCTTGCAGTCGAGTCTTGCAGCGTTGCGCTGACCGTGACTTGACCGACATTACTCTCTACATTGACGTTATAGGTGAGCTGGGTAACATTCTTGATATCTATCCCTGGTGAAATGGAAAAGGTTTTTAAGAAGTTATTGTCCGATGCTCCACGATTGATAGTAACTTTGTAGGTGCTTTCGCCCCCTTTCGGCCCGGTGATGACGATTGGAACCGTTATGGCGGATCCTGGTGCGCCAAGCGGAACAATCGCTTCTCCTTTCGCAGTTCCCGCGGAGACAGTCACTTCACCACTGGGCGACTTAATCACCATCACGGTATTGGGGTCAGACTTGGTAGCAGTGAGCGTGATGCTTGTGACGTTGTTGCCGATGTCATTAATTGATTGCTCTGACTTGCTCTTGTCGAAAGGGGATGGGGCCACGGTTCCATCCGAGGAGGATAGCGCCTGTAAGGTCGTATCTTCAGCCTCTCTGCTTACCCGAATGGTGTAGGACTTTGACGTGCCTCCTGCACCTGTATCGGTGACGAGGATAGTGAGATCCTCAAATGCCCCTACCGAGGCGAGAGTAACGGTCTGACTTGTTCTCTCCTGGTTGTTGATTCGTACGCTGTCACCAGCGACTTGAGGGCGAACAGTGATAGTCGTGCTCGCTTCAGTGCCAAACAATTTCACGGTGTAGGCAGTTGTTGCAGAGTTGAATTTTGGTTCCAGTATGCCAGCGGAGGCGGACAGGTCTCCAAGCTCCGCCGGTTGGCTTTGGGTGCCTGTGTCCCCGCAGCCGTAGGCGCTCAAGCCCATTAGAACCAGGACCAGTCCAATGAGAGATCGTCCGGTACGGGTGCGTGGATGCGTCATAGTGGAACCGCTCACTTTCTGTTGGAGAGGATCGTTAAGGATGTGTTTGGTCACGGGTTGTGAATCCAAACTGTAGCGTTTAGGGGTGACGAAATCACTCGACCTTGTTGCGCACTGCCAGATAGCTCGATTGGTACGGGGTGAACGTATAGCGGAATTGTACTAGTCAGGTCAAGTACCTGATTCAGGTACTTAAATAGCATAGCTAACAGATAGGATTCGTGCTACTGCCGTGACGGCGTTCCGCTCGGCACCTTGCCGAGGAGCTCGGTTTTAGAGGGAATCTGGGTCAGGAGGTCCGGGCGCACTTGAAACAAACCGGAGAGTCGTTGGCCGGTTGCATAGAGGAGATTCCCTGCTTGGCTGCCCAACGTAAGTCTTCCCGCGGTCTTGCCGTCCTTCGCTGTCGCGACAAACTCTGCGGCCGGAGATAGGAGCCCATAGGGGGCGAGCGGACCGGATTGTTTCATGACCCGTTCTTCCGCCGGTAGATTGGCCACCCGACTGACAAACAGGTCTGCCACTTCTTGGCTGACCTTCTCCGTGGGCTGGTCTTCCAGGACCCACTCTCCGCTCTGGTTGATCAACACGTATTCCTGATCCCTGGTCTTGACCGAGAGCATGGCCACATCCGTGTAGTCGAGGCCGAAGAGTCGCTTGTCTTGAAGAATGAAGAGGTCTTTCGTCAGGTCCCTGATCAGTCCCGGGTTAATGCGATAGAGCGGCGCGTCCGGTGTGGTTTCTGCGATGGCTTCCCCTTTTTGTGGGTCCGGCTGGTAGAGTCGGACCGATTGGTCCCCGGCGGTTGTATGCAGGGTGACCTTTAATTTTGGTGTCGTCAAGGTTTTGGCCATGCTGTCTCGTTCAGGACCCGGATCGATGATGCCGAGCGCCTTCAGGTCCTCCAGGCGGAACATCAATGACCGAACTTCGTTTTGATCCGCTTCGGCTTCGATCGGATACCGGATTTTCCACGAAGGTTTGGGCTTATCCTTCGCCATGTTGTAGATCACGATTTCGGTCGTCGGATAGGTCAGGCGAACCCGCTCGATATCATTTTGAACAAACTTCAACAGCTCCTTTCGCCGAAAGGTCATCAAGGACTTATTGACAAAATCTTTCGGGGCCAGGCTCGTTAAGAGGATGCGATGATCCGACTTCCTCAAGACGTAGAGGGTATTGGACAGGGGGCCGCTGTCGCCGATGGAAATCGTTTCCTGTCTGGTGCCCGCTGTCACCGTGAGGGTGGTCACCGGCGGTTCAAGACCGAACGGGGCTAGCTGTGTGGTCTGGTCCTCCAGAGTTCTTGTCACGGTTCCTGTAACCAGCGCGCGAACGAGGGCCTGAACCTCGCGTGTATCCGCCTCGGTCCGAAGTGGAGCTACGATGGACCACTTCCCCGGTTCGGTCAGCTTCAGCTCAATCGGACCCTGAGCGGTGGTGACGGAGAGGCCTGTGATGGCGGTTTCCGGGAACGGGAGGAGTTGCTTCTGTGCCGTCTCCTGCTTTTCTTCCTGTTGCTTGGCGGGAAACTCGACCAGGTAGAGATAGCCAGCCAGTCCAGCCAGGATCACCAACATCAGGAGTGTAGGCCAATAACGCATATCAGGATGGTGAAAATCGCCGCCAGCTGCATTCGGGCATCGTCCAGATCCTTAACGTATCCCAGGGGGTACGCCCTGGCCTTTCACTGGCTGTGGCCTCATCGGACAGCCGTTGTGACCATCTTGCAGAGAAGAGTGTGGAAAGCAGATTCATCATAATCGTCGGCGTTTTCTCCACACGATAAGCCCGGTCAGGAAGGTCATGAGCGGCAACAAGACGACCTGGATGTAAATCAACGCGCGCTCCTGTGTGGGATTGGGCGTAAAGGGGTGCAGCGCCGGTTCTCGTGGTGCGATAGAGATCAAGTCCCGTTCCTCAGCCAACCAACTGATTGTACGGAGGAAAAAGTCGCTATTGCCGGGAAAATTGAAAAAGGCATTGGAGGCGAAGGTGGAGTTGCCGATCACCACAATGGATGGGTGAGGTTTGCCTTCCTCCGGGGCCTTCTTGGGCGACAGTGCGGTTGCCATCGGAAGTGGTCCCTTGACGTCTTCTTTTTCACTCAGGCTCACCACGCGGCCTTGCATATTCGTTTCGGCCCAGCTGTTGGGCGAAGTTCTGGCGAGGGGAACAAAGTCCCAGTCTTTGCCAGTCTGCTCGTCGAAGGTGATGTGTCGTGACAGCGGTAACAGCACGGCTGAGGTGAGGTCTTGCGTGATCTCATGTTCCGTAAACGTTCTCACCAGCAGGGCGGTGAGGTCTCCCTGCGCTAACCGATCTTGGAGATCCACCAGGACGCCGGAGCCCAGGCCTAACCCCCATCGGGCGAGCAGTGTCTCGAGTCCCGTCTGCGTATCGGGATCGGCCAAGACCAACAGATGGCCACCCTTCTCAACATATGCGTGAATGCGATCCTGTTCCTCTTTTATGACGGAGCGACGTGGGCCGGCGAGGACCAATACAGACGTATGGTCCGGCACGGTAGCTTCCTTCAGGAGCGAGACCGTCCCAACGTCGTACCCTTGGCGGATCAAGGCTTCCTTCGCAATGAACAAACCATTCCGGTCTTTGTCCTCGACGTTCAGCTCACTGTGGCCCTCAACGAAGACGATCCGCTTTTTTGAGTCCTTGGAGATTCGGATCAATGCGCTTGTCAGCTCGATTTCTGAGGGGGACGTCACGCGGATCGTCTGTCCGTTGCTCTCGAAGATGGCCGTGTCGGTCCGAAAGATGCCGTAGGTCTGGGCCATCTTTGGTTGCTTTTCAGGATCGATGAATTCCACGCTCAGCTTGGTCGAAGCTTGCCGATAACTCTCCAAGCGCTCTTTGAAGGCTTGATAGCCAGGGTCTTTTTCGCGGGTGAAGACCGTGATCTTGACGTCTCGCGGGAGGGTCCGAAGCACCCGATAGGTTTGGGGCGCGAGGGTGAAGTTCTGGTTTTCCGAGAGATCCCATCTGATGGAATGCCGTGCCGCCAGAAAATTTAGAATCACGAGAATGCTCGTGAAGAGTACGATCAGTAGAACGCTGTTCAATCCCATCTTGGTTGAGCGCCGACCGGAGAAAGCCTTGACGGCTTCAAAATGGAGCACAAAGAACGAGACCAGGCAGGCCAGTGCGAAGCCTTCTGAGATGGTCACAGCCCAGAGCCAATCCGGTCGAAGGCTGTAGGCGACCATGCCGCCGATGCCGAGCAGGATTCCAAGAATGCCGAGGGGAAAAGATTGGAGTTTCATTTCCAGCTGGTCGATTCCACGACTCGATGTGTCAAGAACAGCATGAGCACGAGGCCGCTTCCGAAGTACATCAGGTCGCTCGTGTCGATCAGTCCCCGAACGAGGCGTTCGTAGTGTTCCATGTAGGACAGGTAGGAGATGAGATGACCCGCGGTGGTATCTCCGAAGAGGCTGCCTAGTCCGGCGATCAACCAAATCGTGAGCAACAGGCCGAAGCTGACGAAGGCGGCAACGATTTGGTTTTCCGTGACGGCCGATGCGAACAGGCCCACGGAGAGAAACAGCGCTCCCAGCAGCACCAGGCCGAGATAGCCGGTCCAGATGGGATTCCAGTCAAAGTCGCTGAAGAGCATCAGCACGGTCGGGACCAATGTGGTAAGTCCGACCAGACCAAGATAGATGACAAATACACTGACAAATTTGCCGACCACGATGTCACTGACCCTCAACGGCGAGGTCAGCAAAAATTCGAACGTTCGCAATTTGCGCTCTTCTGCGAACAATCGCATGGTCAAGATAGGCAAGATGATCACGAGCACGATTCGCATGCTCGCAAAGAGATTCCGAAAGACCAGGTCATTTAGGTTGATCTGCGCCGGTCCGCCTTGCATTTGCATTAACTGGATGGCTTGCGCGCCCGCGAATCCGACGTAGAGGTAGGACAGCAGCCCAAAAATCAGCAGAAAAACCGCGCCGACCACATAGACAATGGGCGAGACAAAGTAGACGCGTAGTTCCTTGGCAATGATGGCTTGCACTGGGGTCATACGCTTCCTACCTGTCCGTGCTATCAGTCGCGGCCAGGCTCACCGTGGCCTCTGTGGTTTCGGTGGAATGGTCTTCGTGACGCGTCAGCTGGAGGAAGACGTCTTCCAAGGTCATGGATACCGTTCGGAGTTCGAGTAGCCCCCATTGGTTCGTCACGGCGACACGTGCAAGTTCGTCGCGCAGGTCACGACCTAACTCACATTCGATAAGGAAGGTGCCGCCTCCCTGTCCGGGGAGCACATGCAACACGCCTGGGATTGCCCGCAGTTTCGCCTCACAGTCGACAGGGCAGGACTTCAGCGTCAGTGAGACTTTTTCCGACTGACGGAGGCGTGCCGACAATTGCTCAGGGGTATCTTCCGCGACGATCCGACCCTTGTTGATGATGACTACGCGCTGGCAGACGGCCGTCGCCTCGGGCAGGATATGGGTGCTGAGAATGACGGAATGCGAGCCGGCGAGGCTCTTGATGAGTTCACGGATCTCAATGATCTGTTTTGGGTCGAGGCCCACAGTCGGCTCGTCGAGAATCAGGACCGGAGGATCATGCAACAATGCCTGTGCCAACCCTACGCGTTGGCGATAGCCACGGGAGAGGTTCCCGATCAGTCGGTGCCGTACAGTACCCAGCTCAAGTCGTTCGATGGATTGGTCGAGTGCCGAGGTAAGGTTTGGTCCTGTCATGCCACGAAGTTGTCCGACGAAGGTCAGATACTCCGTGACGGTCAGTTCCTGGTAGACCGGCGGCGTTTCCGGGAGATACCCGATCTGCCGCTTCACCTCCAAGGGTTGATCAGTACAGTCGAACCCTGCGACGCGTGCCGTGCCTTCTGTCGCGGGCATGAAACCGGTCAGAATCCGCATCGTCGTCGTCTTGCCGGCCCCGTTGGGGCCAAGAAAGGCCAGCACCTCTCCCTTCGCGACAGAAAAGGTGACACGATCAATGGCCGTGTGATGGCCGTACCGCTTCGTAATGTTGTGAACGTCAATCACGAAAGTGATGTCGGTGCGAACAGCTGTGGAGAATGTGGAGCAGTACTGCTCTCAGAATAACGATCCTTACTTGTGAGGGATCTTACTCACTCCGTCCGATGCAGTCAATATGGCGACGGAATTCAGTTTGCCTGGCTTTCCTCACGCAACTGGAGTAAGAAGGCATGAAGCAGGCCGTTGCCTCCAGAATATGTCCAGAAATAATGAGCGTACTGAAGTAGCACGAGTACCCCTCTCACACCTTGCCACTTGTCTCGATCACTATCAGGTGTTGAACTTATAACGTGTCTCCGCTATATAAAGGGCTCCATGAATCGCCGCCTCGTCACAAATTTGCGACGAGGTTGTTCTGTGAGCATACAATAAAGAACCTTTATACGGAGGTGGGGGTGACGGGTACTCCCGTCGGTGTTGTCGAAGTGCCAGACCTTTCATACTCTGAGTCAATCGAAAATCAGAGTACGTCAGCATTCAGAGGGAGGTAGATCCAGTATGCACACGGATGGTCCCCACAATCGGCTCTTCTCGAAGAGTTCTTTTGCCTTGGCCTTGTGTTTGTCCCTGGGTGCTTGCTCCTGGGTTCCCAAGGGGGAGGTACAGCTGGATGTTGGGATCAAGGATCGCGGGGTTGCTTCCTGGTATGGCGAACAGTTTCATGGGAGGCAGGCCGCGAACGGCGAGATCTTCGATATGGAAGGGCTGACGGCTGCGCATCGGACGATCCCGCTCGGGAGTGTGGTTCGCGTCGTCAATTTGTCGAACGGCAAACATCTCCATGTGCGAGTGACCGACCGGGGACCGTATGAAAAGGGACGGATTCTCGATCTCTCCCATGGGGCGGCCGTTCTTCTGGGAATGGAACGCGAAGGGGTTGCGCGTGTGCAGGTGGAGGTGGTTGGCGAGCGCCGTCCGGAGCTGTTGCTGATGGCGGAACAATTCCCTGGCACGGCGTTATGGGTTCTTACCGGTCGAATGCTCCCAGTTGATCGGACCTCGCAGGGGATGACGTCTCACGAGAGAAATTTCCCGGGCGATCTCTGGATTGCGAGGAGGAACCGGTGGGCTCTTGCCATGTTATCCGTGGTAGATCCAATCCAGATTCCGGTTGCTTCGTTAGTTGTTAGCTGAGGGCCCTGAGATTGCTCCCTTCGGAATGCTTCGGCTTGTCTCGCTAACGGAATGTCAGCAGGTGCTCAGGAAGAGGCGGAACTTTGGGGGCCGCCCTTCTCAAGTAACACAGGCTCATTTCGGGAACGCGGTATGGGCCCATTCCGGTTGACAGTATGTAAAGCTCTCCACTAGACTGCACACTTTCCATCAGCCGAAGACCATCATATGAGTGAATATTAAGGGGAGGCATGATTCGATGGCCAAGAAGCGCGCGCAAGAATCGGATGAAGTAAAATTAAAGAAGAAGATTGCCACAAAGACGACCAATCACAGTAATCCGGAAGGGGATGCCGCCGTCCGCTCTTTGAAGAAAAGATTGAAGCGGGAGCAGCGCAAGCGGCGGGCCCTCGCGCAGCGGAAAAAACGGGCAGCCGGCAGCAAAGCCGCCGTTTCGGCATAATCTCTCTCGCAGCAAGGTATCTTGTCAGAGGTTGACTGATTCTATGGACTCTAAGATCGACCGCTTCCCTGCAGATATCAATCCCCTCAACCAGAAAACTGGAGACGAGCCGTCCGGCGAGGCCATGGCTGAGGACGTACCGACTGGGTCTGTTACCGTCGAGCCGCAAACGGCTGGTTCAGGCATGGTTGCGCTTGAAGAAGAGCAGGTCAAGGACGAGATCGATATCCAGATTGATCTATTGGCTGATCCTGACTGGGTGGTCCGGCGAGAAGCCGTTATTACGCTAGGGGAGATGGGGGACGAGCGGTGTGTTGAACCGTTGGCCCGAGCGTTGCGTGATGGGGATTGGCAGGTTCGTGAAGTCGCCATCGAAGCGATGGGCCAGGTGGGACCTCCTGCGGTTGAGACGCTGCTCAAGCTCCTCCGTGACTGGGAGGTTCGCAAGTACGCCATCGCAGCCCTCGGAAAAATACGCGACGAGCGGGTGCTGGACCCCTTAATGCTTCAGCTGCGGAACGATGAGTTTAAGGACGATGCGATCGATGCCTTGGTCGCATTGGGTGCGCCCTCCGTCGAGAAGCTCATCCCCGCGCTTCGTGATAAGGATGAGAATGTTCGGAAATGCGCCGTCCTCGCATTGGGACGGATCAAAAGCAGCGAGGCCATCGATCCTCTCATCCAAATGCTTGGTGACAAGGACTGGTTTACGCGCTTGACGGCAGCCGCGGCATTGGAGTCAATCGGCGACGATCGTGGGCGTGAGGCGATCAAACCGTTACTCAAAGACTCCGATATGGTCGTGAAGATGCGGGTCGAGCGGATTTTGGCGAAGTGGAAGAAGCAGTCGACCTCTGAACCCGCCAACGCCTGAGCTATTTGTTCAGCTGTTGATCCATTCGTTGTTGCAGCTCATCCAATTTCTTGAACGAGACCTGTTTTCCCGTCGTCAGTTCCAATTGAATGTCCCGCAGCGAATCGATGACGTGATGCAGCGCCGCTGTTGTGTCATCGACCGTTGCACCCTTCGCCGCAGCTTCTATCGCCGCGGTCACTGCCGCGAGTTCCTTCGCTGCCTCGCTATACTTTTGGTCGATCACGTACACCTTGGCTTGTATGAATCGAGACTTGGCTTCGACGAGCCCCTGACGGCGACGGAGATCGCGCTCGATTCCGAGCGTGGTATCCATCACGTTTTTTGACACCTCCTTCAGCGAGTGCTGGAGGTCGGAGACGGACTGCTGCAATGTGCCGACGGGCCGTTGTCCAACGTAATAGCCTGCCCCGAACGCGCCGACTAGAAGCAACAAGACTGTGAGAAATTTGGCCATAGTGGTCCTGGGTTAGCGGCGTCGTTCTGATGCAGGGCGCTTGGCTAACTGCTGGAGGAGGCTGTTCGCCGCCGCAATGCGTACCGCCTCGTCGGTGTCACGTAACCCTTGTACCAAAATAGGGATGGCTCTGTCGTTGCTTTTTCGCAATGCCTTGGCCGCCGACAGTCGAGGGAGCGGCTGTTGGTCCGATAGAAGCGATTGCAATAGTGTGAGTGCCTGCTCATCCGGTGAAGCGCTCAAGGCTTGGGCTGCCGCACCACGAATGGATGGATCAGGATGTCGGGCCAACTCAGCCGCCAAGGCGATGGCTGAGGCATCACCGAGACGAAGTAATCCCTCTGCGGCATTGGCACGGACGTGTGGGTCGGGGTCGCGAGTCAGTGCCAGGAGCAGCGGTCGCGTATCCTTGATGCCGAGTCTGCCCAGGCTTGCGGCCGCGACAGCGCGGATCATCGCACTCTCGTCTCCAATGGCATGTGTCAGCGGGGCTGCGCCATCGGGGGATCCAAATTCCCCCAGCGCACCGGCCGCAAAGGCACGAACTGATGGATCGGGATCATAGACGGCTTGCGCAAGGACGGCGAGGCTTGCCGGGCGTTTGAGGCGTCCCAAGACCCCCAATGCCGCCATCCGAGATTCAGCGTCCGGTAACGTTGCGGCACTGGTAATCTCAGCCAGCTGTTCGGAATGACCCAGCTTGACCAAGGCTGCGGAAGCAAAAATGGACTCAGGGCCATCCTCGGTACGAGCCACGTCAATCAATCGTTGCCGAACATCGGTGGCGGTCGCATCGCCGAGGGCGGTCATCGCAGCGATGCGAACGGTCGGCATGGCATCTCGTAACGCGCGGCGCAAGGCGCCCGATGTCACTCCGAGGCCGGCTTTCCCGATCGCCTCAGCGGCCCGTGCGCGCACGACGACGGATGAATCCAGCAATCCATCTTCTAGAATGGCCACGGTTTCCTCTAGTCCCAACTCCGCGAGGGCTGAGAACGCGGCGATCCGAACATGTTCGTTGCGGTCTCGTACGTGGCTGGTGATCATGCCGAGAGCCAAGGGGCGAAGCAGCGTCGCATCGTGAGATTGCCCCGGCTGGGTCAGCTTGGAATAAATGGAGAGAGCCTCGTCTGTTCGTCCAAGGCGGACGTAGCTCCGCAAGGCGAGACGGAGGAATTCTTTGGGAGGCGTCGCGTCTGGCGGAAGACCTCGGTAGAGCGCTGTAACTTCCGGATAATCCCCCGCCTTGAAGAGGGCGGTGGCCTTCGATTCAATAGACGCAGGTGTCCCTGCGGTTGCCGCAACGACAGGTGGCCCAACAAGAAACCCAATCAGCCCAACAATCGCAACGGTAGTTGGCTGAGGAGACCTCGTGTGCAACAGACTCCGGTTCGATCGTTCGAACCCAATTACCACGTCGCAGGCATGCGCACAGTCGCGGCGCGGTACATCAGACTGACGTAGTCCTTCAACATCCGCGTGGTGCAGAACTGGGGCGCGGTGGTGCGAATACATTCCTTCACCATTTGCAACCAGCCACGGGGGATTCCGTCACGATCTCGCTGATAGAACAGTGGAACGACTTCTTGTTCCAGCAGGCGATAGAGCTGTTCCCCATCGTGATGATCTTGGGCCTGCGTGTCTGCCTGTTCGCTCAACGGTTGGATGCCCCAGCCATTGGCTCCGTTGTAGCCTTCAACCCACCATCCGTCCAGGACACTCAGGTTCAACACGCCGTTCAGAGCGGCCTTCATGCCGCTGGTGCCGCTGGCTTCCAAAGGAAATCGAGGCGTGTTCAACCAAATGTCGACGCCTTGCACAAGGTACTTTGCCATATGCATTTCGTAATCTTCAAGGAACGCGACGCGACCGCCGAGCTTATGATCGTGGCAGAACGACAGCACTTCATGGATGAAGTACCGGCCCGGCTCATCGGCTGGGTGGGCCTTGCCGGCGAAAATCAGTTGGACCGGCCGCCATCGGTCTTGGAGCAGTACTTTGAGCCGTTCCAGATCGCGGAAAAGCAGGGTGGCGCGTTTGTAGGTTGCGAACCGCCTGGCAAACCCAATTGTCAGGGCTTCAGGGTCCATGAGCGTTCCGCGTGTGAGCACTTGTGAGGGTTGGAGATGGCCATGCATCCAACCGGATCTGGCCCGGTCGCGGATAAAACCCATCAGTTTCCGTTTCATGGCTTGGCGAACCGCCCACAATTCATGGTCAGGAACATCCATGACCCGTTGCCACATGGCGGGATCGTCGCAGGTCTGTGTCCAAGTCGGGCTGAGTGACTTGCTGTAGAGATGGTGGAGTTCCGGGGAGATCCACGTCGGGGCATGAATGCCGTTCGTGACGCTCCGGATGGGGATCTGATCAATCGGCAAGCCAGGCCAAAAGTGTTGCCACATCTCGCGTGTCACGCGGCCATGCTCCCGGCTGACGCCGTTGACATGGGCGGAGAGGCGCATGACCAATGCGGTCATGTTAAATCCACCGTGCGATTCGGGGGTCTCACCCAGGCGCAGAAATTCTTCACGTGACAGACCGAGCTGTTCCCAGTATCCGACGAAGTAGCGGTCCATCAAATGGTGTGGGAAGACATCATGCCCGGCAGGGACAGGGGTATGCGTGGTGAAGACGGTACTCTGACGGACCAATTCGCAGGCTTCCGCATGAGACGAACCCTTCTGAACGAACTCACGTACCCGCTCCAAGGTCAGGAAGGCTGAGTGTCCTTCATTGGCATGCCACACGGATGGCGAGATCCCGAGCGAACGCAACATGCGTACACCGCCGATTCCCAGCAAAATTTCCTGGCAGATCCGCATCTCTTGATCTCCGCCATAGAGTCGAGCGGAGAGGGCGCGGTCTTCCGGGCTGTTCTCAGGCACGTCCGTATCGATGAGAAACAGCGTGATTCGGCCAACCAACAGTTTCCACACGGCAGCGGTGACGCGGCGGTTCCCCATGTCGACGGTAAACCGGCACGATTCACCGGACGGAGTCTGGGCTAAATGTATCGGGGACTCATCGCGGTTAAAAGGAGCGTAGGCTGCTTCTTGCCAGCCCTCGGGTGTAATGCGCTGACGGAAATAGCCCTGCGGGTACATGAATCCAACGCCGACAAACGGCAGCCCAAGATCGCTCGCTTCTTTACAATGGTCTCCGGCCAAGATTCCTAACCCGCCGCTATAAATCGGCACGGAGGCGTGTAGCCCAAATTCGGCTGAGAAGTACGCGATGGTCTTCTTTGCCAAGTCGGCATGGTGAGTGCCGGCCCAACTTTTCTTATTGGCCAGATATTCATCAAACAGGCGGAAGACGGCCGAATATTGACGAAGGAACGAGGGGTCCTCTGCTAGGCGCGTCAGCCGGTCCGACTGGATATCGGCGAGGAGTTTGACGGGATTATGGTTTGTCAGGAACCATAGGGTCGGATCGATGGTTTCAAACAGCTGGCGAGCTTCCAGGGTCCAGCTCCACCAGAGATTCCGTGCTAGTTCAGAGAGCCGATTCAGATTCTGGGGGAGAGCAGTCTTCGTCGAATTTGGAGAATCCACAAACACTCCTTTGGTCAAAGGCGAGCAATGCGTATGAGCGAATGATGGGCGACGATCGGTGGGAATTAGGCGTGCCCTGCCTTATGCCACGTGGCCCACTCTTTAGAGAATGCCACGGCGGCATACCGTTCGCCAAGGATTTTTGCGACACGGTTCAAGAGCTTGGTGAGTTGTTGAAGCTCGGACAGCGTGAGATCGTCTCGGAATCGAGGGTGGAGTCCCCAGCGGGTCTCGACTTCTTCACCCGACACACTCGACATCAAGCTGACGAGCTTGATCTCTTGGCCGGTTGATGGTTTCTGTTCGGTCGAGCGCCCGGTTGCGGGGGATTGCAGCTGTGCAGCATCCTGAGCAGGCGGAGCCTGTCCTTGGAGCACGGCGCTGAGCGCCGGGACAACGGCGCTGGCACAGAGTGACGCGGCGGCATTGAGCTGCGCGTTGCCTGGTGCACCGAGTGCGTCGGCCACTTTCTCGCCGAAGTCACGGAACATCTCGGTCTTGGTCTTGGAGTCTTCGGTGATCAGGAATTTGTAGTGCTCGTAAGTCTGCCGGCTTTCCGCCACGGTGGTGCCGATCGTCATCACGATTTCCATCTGATCGGCATTGTTGCCGAAGGCCGGTTCCAGTGCTTGCTTTAACTGTTGGGTCACCGCATCTTCCAGCCCGTTCATGAACTCCAGCTGATCCTTCAGCGGAATGTGCAGGGCCACCAGCCGGTCCGTGAGGTTGAACATGATCTTGAGAAATTCCAGGTAGATGCCCCACTCATCCTGGCGCTTGAGTTTCAGCGCCTGCTCCGGGGCATTGCGCTTCATCATCGTAACGGATTCACCCGACACGGCGAGCATCAGTTCGGCCAACTGGCGAAGGCGGTCCTTGTATTCAGTGATAGTATTAGCCATAAGTCCTCTCACCAACTGTGGATTATAACGGAGACATGCTTGAGGAGCAAAGAGGTGGATTCGGCAATTGCTTGCTCATGCAGAAATCCGTGAGCAAGTTTCTTGTGCACGGTAGATCAGGGAGTCAAACTCGATGGCAAGAACTGAACAAGAATTTACTGCGATCGCCAAAGCATATTTTGAATACGCGGCTTGGTTTGTGGCTGTAGGCCATCTTGAATTTGAAAAATGGAAGGCTCACGCAAGGCAAGTGAGAAAGGATGCCGAGGAAGCTGCGATAGCGAGAGGCGCAAATGCGGATGAGATTCGAGAAGCAAAAACTAACGCACTCGACTCTTTGGCACCAGATCCTGACCATCCTCAAGAGTGGGCGGCGGAAGAGGTAAGAAATATTATTGACGGTGCTGCTGGAGATGCCTGGCAACTTGTTCTGAAGTTGGTCGAACTGGTTCCGGACGACAAGGAAGTGTGTTCTTTTCTCGCAGCAGGCCCTGTAGAAGACTTTCTTGGTTCTCATGGAGATCGCTATATCGCTGAGGTCGAACGACTGGCAGCGGATCTCCCACGCTTTAAAGACCTGCTCGGTGGTGTCTTGCAAAATGCTATGAGTGACGAGCTATGGGGGAAAGTGCAATCAATAAGAGCAGGCCCATCGTAACTTTCGCGTTAAACGAAATTTTGCGAAGAATGCATCTGACTGCAGTCATCCATCCTTTCTGTATTGCTGTCATTCAGCCCTTTCGATAAAGTGAACCCTACAAAGGCAAAGGGTTTTTTGCATGGAATTCAGCTCGGCATACGATAGAAAGTCAGAACCTCGGGTCACAGTACTACCTCGTGATGAGGCGCGGGAGCATCTGCTTGCGATCGCGGATATCCTGGCTAAGGTGATGGATACGTCGATCAGAATTCCTGGGACATCATGGTCGATTGGATTGGACCCGTTGCTTGGACTGATTCCAGGGATCGGTGACGTCATTGCCAATCTGATCGGCACAGTTATTCTTGGCATTGCGACCCGCTTACAGATTCCACGCATCGTGTTGACCCGTATGAGTCTCAATCTGCTGATTAACGGGACAGCCGGGGCAGTTCCAGTTATCGGAGATCTCTTCTCCGTCTGGTTTCGGAGCCATGCCAGAAATGCTGCGCTGCTGCGTGAGGCTGCCCAGAAGCCGGATCGTGAAACCCATGCCGATTGGTTCTACGTGGTCGGGATCATTGGCGGAACAGTGGCGCTACTGTTGCTGACAATCGCCTTCATGATCTGGCTGGTCTACAGGCTTTGGACCGTTCTGTCTGTATAAAAGGTAGGCGGAGTTATGGTATAGGACCAGTTCTTCCTGAAGACGTGAATTGCTGAAGCAGCCCTTATTCTTATTTCCATGGAACGAGACGTGAAAACCTATGTCTTGAAACGGCCGACCGAGGAGGCCGTACCTCGCACGTTGTCCATCGACTATGCGGCTGCCTTGAATTCCCAGCAGCTGGCCGCGGTGACTGCGGGTGATGGCCCTTCCCTGGTCATCGCAGGCGCCGGGAGCGGCAAAACTCGCACGTTGGTCTATCGTGTCGCGTATCTCATCGATTCCGGGGTCGATCCCTCGAATATCTTGTTGTTGACGTTCACTCGCAAGTCGGCTCAGGAAATGCTCGACAGGGCCGGCGATCTGATCGGAGCGAGTAGTCGTCGAGTCTGTGGAGGGACCTTTCACTCCGTGGCGAATCTGTTGTTGCGGCGGTACGGTCGATCGATCGGAGTTGAGCCGGGGTTTACGATTTTGGATCGCGGCGATGCGGAGGATTTGATTGCACTGGTCCGATCACAGCTGGGGTTGAACGAAAAAGACAAGCGCTTTCCTCGCAAGGGGACGATCATGGAGATGATTAGCAAGAGTGCGAACACGTTGCGCAGTCTTGACGAGATTATTTTGGAAGAGTTCAGCCATTTTGCGGATCACTCGGAGGATCTGGGGCGGCTCCAGAAGGCCTATGAGGCGGCGAAGAGGCAGAAGCAACTGTTGGACTACGATGATCTGCTGGTCATGCTGCGACAGCTGCTCTTATTCGATGAGGCCGCTCGTACGAACATTTCACGTCAGTATCGCCACATTCTCGTGGATGAATATCAGGACACGAATCGATTGCAGGCCGAAGTCATTCGCCAGCTGGCGACGACCCATCAGAATGTGATGGTCGTTGGTGACGATTCGCAGTCTATCTATGCTTTCCGGGGTGCGACCTTCAAAAATATTATGGAATTCCCGGAGCTGTTCCCCGGCACGACGGTCTACAAGCTCGAAGAAAACTACCGTAGCACTCAACCGATCTTGAACCTGGCCAACTGCATCATCGAGGAAGCGACCGAGAAGTATACGAAGCGCCTCTTTACCAGAAAGATCGATGGGCCACTGCCGTCACTCGTGGAAGCGGCGGCGGAAAATGCGCAATCGCGATTCATCTCGCAGAAGATTCTTGAGCTTCGCGAGGAAGGGGTGCCGCTGAGTGAGGTGGCTGTGCTGTTTCGCTCGAGCTTCCATTCCTTTGACTTAGAAATCGAGCTCTCTCGCAAGGAGTTGCCCTTTATCAAGCGCGGCGGAATGAAGTTTATCGAGACAGCTCATGTCAAGGATTTGCTGGCGCATGTGCGAGTCGTGGCGAACCCGCTCGATACGGTCAGCTGGCATCGCGTGCTGATGTTGGTAGAAGGTGTCGGGCCAAAGAAGGCTCAGGATGTACTTGCGGCGATTGTGAAGGCCGAACAGCCGTTTGACGTGCTACGCGGGGTGAGTGGTCGTTCCGGGCAGGGGCTGAAGGCTTTGGCTAATACGCTGGAGAGTCTGGCTCGATTGGAGGACCCGAAGCCTGCTGAGCAGGTTAACCATATCTACGAGTACTATCTTCCCATACTGAAAGACCAATACGACGATTATCCGAAGCGCACGAGAGATCTCGATCATCTTCACACCATTGCCGAAGGCTATCAGGGCGTCAATGAGTTTCTAGCCGATCTGGCGCTGGAACCCCCCGACGGCAGTGCCGTGGACGTGGAAGCGCCTGATCGTGATGATGAACGGCTCGTTCTTTCGACGATCCACTCTGCGAAAGGGTTGGAATGGCAATGTGTCTTTGTGATTTGGGCGGTCGACGGCCGATTCCCATCCGCCTATTCCTTCGTAGCTGATGACGAATTGGAAGAGGAGCGGCGCCTGTTCTATGTGGCTGTCACACGAGCCAAGCGGCATTTGTTTTTGACATACCCCATTAACGTGTACGATCGGACAAGTGGGATGTTGCTCTCGAAGCCGTCGCGATTTCTCGATCATGTGTCTTCCGACCTTCTCGACATGCTCGCCCTTGTTGAAGAGGGTGGAGGAGATTGGGGGATGGCGCAAGATCCCTATTGATGCGAGTACTCTCTGGTGCCGGTTGTCCCCCCGTGCGTATGAAATGCTTCACGATTCGATGTTTCCTGCTGTGGTGCTGTTGGTGGGTGTCGGCTGCCTCGGTAGAGGCAGGGATCAGCTCTCATGATGAGCAAGAAAATGGGAGCCGGTCCTGGGAGCGTCTCTTGGTAGAGGCAGAACGCTTACAGGTACCGACAAAGTTCCTTCGTGTGGTCCCACCAGACTTTATCCATTTTGAGTTTGATGAGCTTCGGACCTACGCTGCTGAGTACCATCCCGGTGAGCATCGGATGCTTCTCAACCGAACTCTGTCACTCAATGCGGCAGGGAGAGTGCTCAAGCCGCTTGGGAGGATGACGCACAAGGAGTTGGAGGTGTTCTACCATGAACTGTTTCATGCCTATATGGATTACATCACGGTCAGAGATGTTCAGCTCGGGGAGCTCGGGCGCGATTCAGAAACACTCCTGCTCTTTGCGAAAGAACAGCAGGTTTGTCGCTATGGAGAGGTGATGATTACTCCAATCGTTCAGCGAATGGATGAAGTGGAGTCGCGCTATCTGACTGAGGCAGAATCATGGGAGGCCCTGAATGAAACGTGGGCGGTCTTTGTCGGCTGGGTGGTGTGGAATAAGCTGGAATTGCGCCAGCAGAGAGGGGAATCGACATTTCGTGGGGGGCAAGATGCGCATCAATGGATTCCACGGTTTAAAAGGGCTTTTGAAAACGGTGAGTTTCGTGGGTACTATGTCCCAGAAGAGCCGGACGAACGACGTCTTGCGCAGAAACGGTACTTAGCCAAATCCTCACAGCTGTCCCTGGAAGAAGCCCTTGCTATTATGGAGCAAGCGTTTGGTTTTTCGAGTGATTTTGTTAAGGTTGTCGACGCATCGTTCGGTCCAGCCTGGCGAGCCACCTGTGTGACTGGGAAGGATGGAGCGAACTAAAATGGCCCGAGGTCAAATTCTCCTCTTGACATCGTGTAAGTTCATCAATAGAATCCGGCATTTCGTAACCTAGCCTGTCCGAGCACTTCTAAGGAATCAATCTGTATTGAGGATTGAGGAAGAAGTTTGTGCACGGATAGGCCTATGTGTCTTTGTTGAGCGGGTTGTTATTCGCGCTACAGAGTTTGGTGTGAATCGATCAATGAAACATTGCGGGCAGGTACCCAAGTGGCCAAAGGGGGCAGACTGTAAATCTGCTGGCTTATGTCTTCCAAGGTTCGAATCCTTGCCTGCCCACCATGCAGCGCTGAGTTGATTGCAGGTATTGTGGAGTGTGGGCATGCAGTTGGTAGGTATTTTGGGGTGGGTGCTAGGTAGAGAAGTGTGCGTATCTGGGGTGATTGTGAAGCGGGCAGTCGTGAGTGCTGAGTTCTGAGTGGTCACTGTATCAGATGTACGACTCAGCGTTGAGCACTCAGGACTATAAGGGAAGAGGCGGGCGTAGCTCAGTGGTAGAGTTCCAGCCTTCCAAGCTGGCTGTCGTGGGTTCAAATCCCATCGCCCGCTCCAGAGAAGCCGTAAAGCGCAGAGAGTCTCGGGTGGCAGAGGAATGCGCTTCACGAATAACGGACGACGCGAGACGAAGTCGAGGGGGCCCACGTAGCTCAGTTGGCAGAGCACGTCCTTGGTAAGGACGAGGTCACGCGTTCGATCCGCGTCGTGGGCTCCAGGCCAAGCTTGCTCGTCTTGCCGCGTTTTGTAATGTGCGGCGGGTCAGCACCTTTGAGTGGTTTTAGATAAAAAGGGGTGACGTTATGGCGAAGGCGAAATACGAGCGGAAGAAGCCGCACGTGAACATCGGGACGATCGGGCATGTGGACCATGGGAAGACGACGTTGACGGCGGCGTTGACGAAGGTGTGTTCGGATCGCGGGATGGCGAAGTATGTGCCGTATGACGAAGTGGCGAAAGCCTCGGAGAGTCAGGGACGGCGGGATGCGACGAAGATTATGACCATCGCCATCAGTCACGTGGAATATGAGACCGACAACCGGCACTACGCCCATGTGGATTGCCCCGGCCACGCCGACTATGTGAAGAACATGATCACGGGCGCGGCGCAGATGGATGGCGCGATCTTGGTCGTGAGTGCGGCCGACGGCCCCATGCCGCAGACCCGGGAGCACATTTTGTTGGCCCGGCAGGTGGGCGTGCCCTACATTGTGGTGTTTTTGAACAAGGCCGACAAAGTCGATGATAAAGAGCTCTTGGAGTTGGTGGAATTGGAAGTGCGGGAGCTGCTCACGAAGTATGGGTTCCCGGGCGACAAGACGCCGATCGTCCATGGCAGCGCGCTGAAGGCGATGGAAGCCGACCAGGGTGAGCTGGGTGTGCCGTCCATTATGAAGTTGTTGGAGGCGGTGGATACCTATATTCCGACACCGCAGCGGCCGATCGAGAAGCCGTTCCTGATGCCGATCGAAGACGTGTTTACGATCAGTGGCCGCGGGACCGTGGTGACGGGGCGCTGTGAGCGGGGCATTGTGAAGGTGGGCGACGAAATTGAGATTGTGGGGCTGCGGCCGACGCAGACTACGGTGGTGACGGGCGTCGAGATGTTCCGCAAGGTGTTGGATGAGGGGCAGGCGGGGGACAACATTGGCGTGCTCCTCAGAGGCACCAAGAAAGAAGATGTGGAGCGGGGGATGGTGTTGTGTAAGGCGAAGACCATCACGCCGCATACGAAGTTCAAGGCGGAGATCTATGTGCTCACGAAGGAAGAGGGGGGGCGGCATACGCCGTTCTTTAATGGGTATCGGCCACAGTTTTACTTCCGGACGACGGATGTGACGGGGGTGGTGCAGTTGAATCCGGGAGTGGAGATGGTGATGCCGGGGGACAATGTGAGTGTGACGGCGGAGTTGATCAGTCCGATTGCGATGGATCAGGGATTGCGGTTTGCCGTGCGGGAAGGCGGCAAAACGGTCGGCTCTGGCGTCGTCACGGAAATCTTGGCCTGAAGTTGAGAGCTGTCATGTGACAGCTAAGGAGAGTTGAGATGCGCGAGATTATCGACATGGCTTGTACGCTCTGCAAACAGAGAAACTACTCGTCCATGAAGAACAAGAAAAACGATCCGGATCGGTTGGAGCAGAACAAGTTTTGTAAGTTCTGTCGAAAGCACACGCCTCATAAGGAAGTGAAGTAAGTACTGAGGTGATAAGGGCTGAGTCGTGGGAGGGGCCGTTGAAAAGTCGGCACTCAACGCTCGTAGCTCGGTACTGAAAAGGGAGGGGCATGGTGTTAATGGTAGCACATCGGTCTCCAAAACCGAGAGTCTGGGTTCAAATCCTAGTGCCCCTGCCAACCTCGATGTGCTTCTACTGTCGTCCTTAGGGGCGCGGTAGTGGCTTTGTGGGCTGATGGTGAGACGGGAGGGGCGCTTTCGATAGGGCTTGATAGTTTGGGTGAGTGGCTTGTCGGATTGCAAGGATTTTTTGGGTTGGTTGGGCAGTAACGCGCGGAGTATCTGATGTTCAAGCGTATGACAGAATCAATTCGGTTGTTTGTGACGGACGTGCGGACCGAGATGAAGAAAGTCTCGTTTCCGAGTCGTGCAGAAACGATTGGCTCAACAACAGTCGTTATTGTGTTCTGTATCCTGATGTCGGTCTACCTGTCCGTCGTTGACTCATTCCTCTCCTGGTTGGTTGGGAAGCTCATTTGAACCAGTCAAGAAGAGGCGCTGCAGTATTTCATCGAAGGCCTGAGGGTGGTGCATGATAAAGAACTGGTACGTCATACATACGTACGCGGGTTTTGAGGGGCGTGTGAAAACCAGCCTCATGGAGCGTGCGAGTCAAATGGGGCTTGTGGAGAAGGTCGGACAGGTGCTTGTTCCGACGGAAGACGTGATCGAAATAAAAGATGGGAAACGGCGGACTTCTCGTCGGAAGTTCTTCCCAGGGTATGTTCTCGTGGAGTTGGAGTCTCCGTTGGCGGACGAGACGCTCCAGATGATCAAGGAGACTCCTAAGGTAACAGGATTTGTCGGCGGAGGAGTTGTGCCAACGCCGCTGAGCGATGAGGAGGTCGAGTCCCTGCTCAAGCAAGTTGATGCGGGTCAAGCGGAACCGCGTGAGCAGGTCAAATTCATCAAGAGTGATAATGTCCGCATTATCGATGGTCCATTTTTGGGATTCAATGGCGTGGTGGACGAAGTTGACCAGGATCATAGCCGATTGAAAGTCATGGTCAGCATCTTCGGTCGGTCGACCCCGGTTGAATTGGGATTCTTGCAGGTTGAACGGATTTAATGCAGCGGTCAGGGGTTAGCCATCGGTTCTCAGCGTAGCCTGAAGGCCGAAAGCTCAAAACTGAAAGCTCGGGAGAGGAGACATGGCAAAAGAAGTTTCAGCGCAGATTAAATTGCAAATCCCGGCTGGTAAGGCCAATCCAGCGCCTCCGGTGGGCCCGTCTCTGGGCCAGCATGGCGTCAATATTATGGAGTTTTGTAAGCAGTTTAATGCCAAGACCCAGAAGGAGGGGGATAGTATCATCCCCGTGGTCATCACCGTCTATAAGGATCGCACATTCAGCTTCATCATGAAGACGCCTCCGGCTTCGGATTTACTGAAGAAGGCGGCCGGGGTCATTAAGGGCTCTGGTGTCCCGCAGAAAGATAAAGTGGGGAAAATTACCAGGCAGCAGCTGAATGAGATCGCGCGGAAGAAGATGTCCGATCTGAATGCGGCCGATGTGGAGGGGGCAGCCAGAATTATCGAGGGGACTGCGCGAAGCATGGGTGTTGTGATTCAGGGTTAATTTTCGAGACCGAAGGAGCGGCAGGCTATGGGAAAGAAGATGAATGCGGCGCTCAAGAATGTTGAGCCGCGTGTCTACGGATTGCGTGAGGCGGTTGAGACTGTGAAGCGCTCGGCGTTTGCGAAGTTTGACGAGTCGGTCGACCTGGCGCTTCGGCTTGGGATCGACCCTAAGCGCTCAGATCAGCTCGTTCGCGGAACGGCAGCGCTTCCTCATGGGACGGGCAAGAAGGTTCGCGTGCTGGTCTTTGCCAAGGGCGAAAAGGAGCAGGAGGCAAGACAGGCGGGGGCGGACTACGTGGGTTCCGATGATTTGATGGAAAAGATCAAGGGCGGGTGGATGGACTTCGATTGTGCCATTTCCACACCTGATCTCATGGCGTCTGTCGGAAAGCTCGGGAAGCAGCTTGGACCTCGAGGTTTGATGCCGAATCCGAAAACGGGAACGGTGACATTCGAAGTCGGGAAGGCTGTTGCCGATATTCGGAAGGGACGGGTTGAATTCAAAGTTGAAAAGGCTGGTATTGTGCACGTGCTGGTCGGAAAAGTGTCCTTTGATCCGGCAAAGCTCTATGACAATGCATCGGCCATTCTAGAATCTGTCATTAAGGCAAAGCCTGCTTCCTGTAAGGGGCGCTATCTCAAGAGTGCCACGATTACGAGCACGATGGGACCAGGAGTGAAGTTGGATACCATCGCACTGACGAAGCAGTGGAGTTAGACGAAGGACGTCGGTCATCAATGGTCGGTCTGGAAGGCCCGGTAGCTCCTGGTCGATCAGTGGTAGATGGCGAATCCTCGTAGAAGGAGAGCGATGAAGAAGGAAGAAAAGGTTACGACAGTGGAGGCACTGGCTGAAAAGTTTGGTCGCGCCAGGTTGGCTATCTTGACGGAATGTGTCGGTCTTCCTGTCAATGAGGTCACGGAATTGCGCAAACAGCTCCGAGGGGTCAAGGCCGAGTACCGAATCGTGAAGAATACGCTCGCGGCTCGAGCTGCGGAAGGGACGGCGTTGATCGGGCTCAAGGAGCATCTCAAGGGACCGACCGGTGTCGTCATTGGGTATGATGATCCGGTATTGCCGACTAAGGTGCTGAAGGATTTTATCGGAGCGGAGAAGCGGGGAGAGAAGATTAAAATGACGGCCGGTGTGCTGGAGGGCAAGCTTCTTCAGCCGGCTGATCTCGTGGCCGTTGCGGCACTGCCTAAGAAGGAAGTGCTCATTGCGATGTTGCTCTCGGCCATGCAAGGGCCGATTCGTGGTGTTGTGTATACATTAAGTGCGGTGCTGTCAAAATTTGTCAGAGTCATTGCAGCCATTCAGGATAAACGGAAAGGAGAAGGGGAGATGCCAGCTACAGAAGGAAAATTGTCGCAAGAGGAATTGATCAAGGCGATCGAAGGTATGAGCGTACTCGATTTAGCCGAGCTTGTGAAGGGATTGGAAACGAGATTCGGTGTTACGGCGGCCGCCCCAGTTGCGGTAGCGGCGGCACCGGCTGCCGGCGGAGGAGCGGCGGCGCCGGCTGAAGAGAAGACGGCATTCGATGTTATTCTCGCATCCGCACCGGCAGACAAGAAAATCCAGGTTATTAAGGTGGTTCGAGAACTGACCAATCTTGGGTTGAAGGAAGCAAAGGATCTGGTCGAAGGCGCTCCGAAACCGGTCAAGACCGGAGTGGCCAAGGAAGAGGCGGATACGATGAAGAAAAAGCTCGAAGAAAGCGGTGCAAAAGTCGAAGTGAAGTAGGAGCATCATTCGTCATAGTCACTGGTCATTGTGCATGAGCGGCAGGTTGATCGCTGTTGACCTGTTTGCACGTGTCGTGACCGGTGGCTGCTGTTCACCGCCAACCAGTGTGGAGGAGTAGGAATGTCCGAAACGACTCTGCAGGAGTTCGTCGAGCGGAAAGATTTTTCACGCATTCGAACCAATATCGATATTCCAGATCTGATCGAAATTCAGAAGCGCTCCTACGAGGAGTTTCTGCAATTTGAGGTCGAGCCGGATCGCCGGAAAGATTATGGATTGCAGGCGGCGTTGGCCAGCGTATTCCCGATTCCAGACTACAACAATACGGCTGTACTCGAATTCTCAAGTTACACCTTGGGTGTGCCAAAGTACGATGAGCGCGAGTGCCTTGAGCAAGGAATGACCTTTGCTGTTCCGCTGAAGCTGCGTGTTCGCTTGGTGGTATTCGATAAGGAAGATAAGGGACCTCGTAAGAAGGTGCTCGATGTGCGGGAGCAAGAGGTCTATGTCGGTGAATTACCTCTGATGACCGAACGAGGGACCTTTATCGTCAATGGAACCGAACGAGTCGTCGTCAGTCAGCTTCATCGGTCGCCTGGTGCCTCCTTCACTCATGATAAGGGGCGTACGCATGCGAGCGGGAAGGTTTTGTACTCGGCGCGCATTATCCCCTATCGAGGCTCATGGCTCGACTTTGAGTTTGATGCCAGGGACATTCTTTATGTCCGGATTGATCGTCGGCGGAAAATGCCCACCACGATTTTGTTGAAAGCGTTCGGCTTTTCGAGTGACGATTTGCTCAAAATGTATTATCCCGTTGAGGAAATCCGGGTATCGAAGGGCAAGATGTTCCGCAAGCTGGATGCGGAGATTCATCATGGACTTCGCTGTTCCGCTGAGGTCACGGACAAGAATAGCAAGGAACCGTTGGTGCGAGAGGGGGCTCGGCTGACTAAAGGGATGATCGCCAAGCTTAAGGCGGCAGGAGTGAAAGAAATCCCGATGCTTCCCGGGGAGTTGGTGGGCCGCGCCGTCCTCACGGAGGTCGTCGATTCAAAGAAGAACAAACTGGCGGAGAAGAATCAACGGTTGACTGCCGAGATCGTCGAGCAAATCGTCGAGAGCGATGTCGAAGAGTTTAAGGTGATCTATCTCGACATGGCCACAGCCACGCCGGTGATTCTCGATACGTTGGAGATGGAAAAGATTGGGTCAAAAGAGGAGGCGATGGTTGAGATCTACCGTCGTCTGCGCCCGGGGGAGACTCCATCAGTCGATACCGCACGGGCCTTGTTCGATAATCTTTTTCTGAACTCCAAGCGGTACGATCTGTCGCCAGTTGGTCGTCTCAAGCTCAATAAGAAGCTCGGATTAGATTTGCCGCTCGAGCAGCGAACTCTCACCGCCCAGGATATCGTGGAAGTCATTCGCTATCTCGTGAATCTGAAGATCGGCAAGGGAGAAATCGACGATATCGATCACTTGGGTAATCGTCGTGTACGGTCCGTCGGTGAATTACTTGAAAATCAGTTTCGACTGGGCCTCGTTCGGATGGAGCGCAGCATCAAGGAGCGGATGAATCTCCTTGATATGGAAACGGTTCTCCCGCACGACCTGATCAACGCCAAGCCGGTGGTGGCGGCGGTTAAGGAATTCTTCAGCAGTAGCCAGTTGTCTCAATTTATGGACCAAACGAACCCTCTGGCCGAGATCACGCATAAACGTCGTCTGTCCGCGCTTGGTCCTGGTGGGTTGACCAGAGAGCGTGCCGGGTTCGAGGTGAGAGACGTGCATCCGTCTCACTATAGTCGTATCTGCCCGATTGAAACGCCGGAAGGTCCGAACATCGGGTTGATCACGTCGCTGGCCACGTATGCGCGGATTAACCAATTTGGATTCATCGAGGCACCCTATCGGAAGGTTGTGAAAGGGCGTGTCACGGATGAAATGGAATTTCTCTCAGCGATCGAAGGCGATAAATACATCATCGCTCAGGCGAACTCGAAGCTGGATGGGACTAATAAGTTAGTGTCGGAAACAGTGTCTTGTCGTCATGGTGGAGACTTTGTCTTAGCCGCGCCGGATAAAATCGATTATATGGACGTATCGCCGAAGCAAGTCGTAAGTGTCGCGACGGCTCTCGTACCATTTTTAGAGCATGACGATGCCAACCGTGCGCTGATGGGATCCAATATGCAGCGGCAGGCTGTGCCGTTGGTCACGTCCGAATCTCCGCTGGTTGGAACAGGGATGGAGGCTGTGGTCGCAAGAGACTCCGGGTATGTGATTCAGGCTCGGCGTCCGGGTGTTGTCGAGAGTGTCGATGCGACTCGCATCGTGGTGCGGGCGGAAGCAAAGGACGGCAAGAAGGGGAAAGATTCGGGGCTGGATGTGTACGATCTCATTAAGTTCCAGCGATCAAATCAGAACACCTGCATTACGCAGACTCCCGTGGTTCGAATCGGTCAACCGGTTAAGCAGGGACAAGTATTGGGAGACGGGCCGGCGATTGATCATGGGGAGTTGGCCTTGGGGAAGAACGTGCTTGTCGCGTTCATGCCTTGGGGCGGATATAACTTCGAAGACGCCATTTTGCTCAGTGAAAAGCTGGTCCGCGAGGATGCCTTCACGTCAATTCATATTGAAGAGTTCGAAGTTGAAGCTCGGGACACCAAGTTGGGTAAGGAAGATGTGACGCGAGATATTCCCAACGTTGGGGAAGAGGCGCTGCGGAATTTGGATGAAAGCGGCATCATTCGTATCGGTGCCGAGGTAAAGCCTGGCGATATTCTCGTCGGTAAGGTGACGCCAAAAGGTGAGACTCAGCTGACTCCGGAAGAGAAATTGCTCAGGGCGATCTTTGGTGAGAAAGCCGGAGATGTGAAGGATACGTCGCTCACGGTGCCTCCTGGTGTTGAAGGCATTGTCGTCGATGTGAAAATCTTTTCACGCAAAGGGCTTGATAAGGATGAGCGATCGAAGAGCATTGAAACCGATGACCAAATGAAATTGCAGCGTGATCACCATGAAGAGCTGCGGATCATTGATGAAGAGAAGACGAAGAAGATCCGGAAGCTCTTGCTCGGTAAGGTCGTGGGACGCGATCTGATGGATCCTGAAAGCGGCGATGTCATACTGAAGAAGAAGGGGAAATTGACCGCCGAAATCCTCAAGCGATTGCCTGATGACACGGTGCGGCACATTATCCTGAGCGACCCAGACGAGCAAAAGGAGCTGGAGGATGTCGAACGGAGGGCGAAGGAACAGATCGAGATCCTTCAAACGCTGTATGACGAGAAAGTCGGCCGGCTAAAGCGAGGCGATGAATTGCCTCCAGGTGTCATCAAGCTGGTCAAGGTCTACATTGCGATGAAGCGCAAGATTCAAGTCGGCGACAAGATGGCCGGCCGTCACGGCAATAAAGGGGTTGTGTCTCGAGTGTTGCCGGAGGAGGATATGCCCTACTTGCCGGATGGGACTCCCGTTGAAATTGTCTTGAATCCGCTTGGTGTGCCATCTCGTATGAATGTCGGACAGATCTTGGAAACCCACCTTGGATGGGCGGCGAAGGCATTAGGGGTGAAAGTGGCGAGCCCGGTTTTTGACGGAGCCTCTGAGAAGGAAATTAAGGAATTGCTCAAAAAGGCGAAGCTGCCAACGAGTGGCCAAGCACATCTCGTTGACGGAAAAACCGGAGAGCCGTTCGGGAGTCCGGTTACCGTCGGGTATATGTATGTGCTCAAACTGCACCACTTGGTGGACGACAAGATTCACGCACGGTCCATCGGTCCGTATTCGCTTGTGACGCAGCAGCCGTTGGGCGGGAAGGCCCAATTCGGAGGCCAGCGATTAGGGGAAATGGAAGTGTGGGCTCTGCAGGCGTACGGAGCGGCGTCGACATTGCAGGAATTCCTCACGGTCAAGTCCGACGATGTCCCTGGACGGTCTCGCATGTATGAAGCGATCGTCAAGGGTGAGCCGTTCCTTGAGCCGGGGCTGCCTGAGTCGTTCAATGTGTTGGTCAAGGAGTTGCAGAGCTTGGGACTTGATGTCGAGTTAGTGAAGACGCAAGACTAACCGCTTGTGTGTCGGCGAGTGGCCGGCATCGGAGGAGGTCATTACCTTGGAAGGCGTATATACATTATTTGAAAAGCAGCGGGATTCTGTCTCGTTTGATTCGATGCGTATTCGCATCGCCTCGCCCGAGAAAATAAGGTCCTGGTCCTATGGTGAGGTCAAAAAGCCGGAGACGATCAATTATCGGTCATTCAAGCCGGAAAAAGATGGGCTCTTCTGTGCCAAGATTTTTGGCCCAACGAAGGATTGGGAGTGCAATTGCGGAAAATATAAACGGATGAAACATCGCGGAATCGTCTGCGATAAGTGCGGCGTTGAAGTCATTCAATCGAAGGTTCGTCGCGAGCGAATGGGACATATCGAATTAGCTGCGCCTGTTGCCCATATTTGGTTTTTGAAGGGCGTACCGAGCCGGATCGGAACTCTGCTCGATATGAGCCTGAAGCAGTTGGAGAAGATTCTCTACTTTGAAAGCTACGTGTGTGTGGATCCCGGATCAACGGATCTCTCGGAAAAAGAGTTAGTGCCTGAGGATAAGTTGCGCACACTTGTTTCAGAGTATGGATCGAGCGGGTTTAAGGTCGGGATTGGGGCTGAAGCCATCCGTGACTTGCTGAGGAAGATCGATATCAATGCGCTGTGGGACGAACTGCAGGTAAAGGCCCGAGCGTCCACTTCTGCGGCGATGAAAAAGAAGTACGCGAAGCGGCTTAAGGTACTTGAAGCCTTTAGAAAGTCTGGCAATAAACCAGAGTGGATGATCATGGATGTCATCCCGGTTCTTCCCCCAGAACTACGCCCCTTGGTTCCGCTGGATGGTGGGCGATTTGCCACGTCTGACCTAAACGATCTCTATCGACGTGTGATTAATCGCAACAATCGGTTGAAGCGTTTAATGGAGCTGAAGGCGCCGGGGGTCATCATCCGGAATGAAATGCGAATGTTGCAGGAGGCGGTCGATGCCCTTTTTGACAACGGGCGGCGAGGGCGTGCCATTCGTGGACCAAACAAGCGGCCACTGAAGTCGTTAAGCGATATGCTTAAGGGAAAGCAAGGGCGGTTCCGACAGAATCTGCTCGGGAAGCGCGTGGATTATTCAGGTCGTACGGTCATCGTCGTCGGCCCGGAGTTGCGCCTTCATCAATGCGGGCTTCCCAAGAAGATGGCGCTGGAATTGTTCAAGCCATTTATCTTCCATAAGCTGGAGGCTCGTGGGGCGGCGACAACGATTAAAAGTGCGAAGCGGTTGGTAGAGAAAGAGCGCCCGGAGGTCTGGGATGTGCTGGATGAGGTCATTCGCGAGCATCCGGTATTGCTGAATCGGGCGCCAACGCTCCATCGATTGGGCATTCAAGCGTTTGATCCTGTGTTGGTGGAAGGGAAGGCGATTCGCTTGCACCCGCTCGTCTGCGCGGCGTTCAACGCAGACTTCGATGGAGATCAAATGGCGGTGCATGTGCCGTTGTCTGTGGAGGCACAGGTTGAAGCGCGCGTTTTGATGATGGCCATCAACAATATTCTCTCCCCGGCTAACGGGAAACCGATTGCCGTGCCCTCACAGGACATGGTGTTGGGATGTTACTGGCTGACAAAGGAACGACTCGGAGCCAAGGGTGAGGGGAAGGTCTTCGGGTCAGCTGAAGAAGTTCGGATCGCCTTTGATGCGCGCGAAGTGGATGAGCATGCTCGAATCAAGGTGCGCCTGTCCGGCTCACTGGTGCAGACGACCGTCGGGCGGGTGCTGCTCTCCGAAATTCTCCCGTCGGGGCTTCCATTCGCCAATGCGAATAAGCTCATGACCAAGAAGGAAATGACCAAACTTATTGATGCGGTCTACCGTCAGACCGGCCATCGCGACACCGTTGAATTTCTGGATAAGATCAAGGATATCGGCTTTACCTATGCGACAAAAGCCGGGTTATCGATCTGTATCGACAACATGCACATTCCGAGTAAGAAAGAAGACTTCATCGGGAAGGCGCAACGAGAGGTCAATGAGATCGAGAAGCAGTATTCTGAAGGGTTGATCACGAACGGAGAGCGGTACAATAAGGTCATCGATATCTGGGCGCACGTCACGGAACAGGTTTCCAATGAGATGATGAAAGAGCTTGGAGCTGGCGGCGATCCCGGTAAGGTTGAATCGTTTAACCCCATCTTTATGATGGCTGATTCCGGTGCGCGCGGCAGCTCACAGCAAATCCGCCAGCTGGGTGGGATGCGCGGTCTCATGGCAAAACCATCCGGTGAGATCATTGAAACACCGATTACGGCTAATTTCCGTGAGGGGCTGACGGTGTTGCAGTATTTTATCTCCACTCACGGTGCCCGTAAGGGTCTTGCTGATACAGCGCTGAAGACCGCCAATTCAGGGTATCTGACTCGTCGCCTCGTCGACATTGCCCAGGACGTTATCATTCACGAGATCGACTGTGGGACGCGCGACGGCATTACAGTCAGTCCCCTCGTGGAAGGTGGGGAAGTCATTCAGCCTTTAGAGGAGCGAATCCTTGGCCGGTTGGCGGCCGAGGACATTCGTGATCCCGTGACAGGGGAAATTATTGTTTCCTGGAACGAAGAAATTACTGAGGAGCTGACAAAGTCGGTTGTTGAGGCCGGAGTGGACCGTGTCAAAATTCGATCCGTTCTGACCTGTCAAGCGCCGCGGGGGGTGTGCCGGGCTTGTTATGGACGTGACTTAGCTCGGGGGCGTCTGGTCGAGAAGGGTGAGCCGGTCGGTGTCATCGCGGCACAGTCAATTGGAGAGCCTGGAACGCAGCTCACCATGCGGACGTTCCATATTGGTGGTACGGCCAGTAAGGTGGTTGAGCAAACGGTGGTCGAGGCCAAACATGCCGGGCGGATCAAGTTCATGAGTTTTGATGCGAAGAAGAACGCCGACATTCACAATGCTGGGATTGCTGTTCGCAATAAAGATGGTGAGTGGGTCGTCATGAATCGCAATACGAAAATTGCGATCGTGGATGAGAGTGGCCGAGAGCGAGAGAAGTACCCCGTTGTGTACGGGGCAAAGATCAAGATCAAAGATGGCGATCCTGTTGTCGTCGGGCAAAAACTCGTTGAATGGGATCCGTACTCTCTTACGATCTTAACAGAGGTGGGGGGGAGAATAGCCTACGGGGACATCGTCGAAGGCGTCACGATGAAGGACGAGTTTGACGAAGTGACGGGTTTATCGCGCAAGGTAATCATTGAGCATACCGGTCAAACACTTCGTCCTCGTGTGTCGATCAAAGATGATGGTGGCAAGACGGCTAAGGTGCCTGGCGGCTCGAATGCTGTCGCGCGATACTTATTGCCGGTTGGGGCCCATATCTTCGTTGAGAAGGGGGCCACGGTATTTCCCGGAGACGTCTTAGCAAAGATTCCTCGAGAGACCACGAAGACAAAAGATATTACTGGGGGTCTTCCTCGGGTCGTGGAGCTCTTTGAAGCCAGAAAGCCAAAAGAGCAGGCCGTCATCACGGAAATCGATGGCGAGGTTTCTTACGGTGGGTTTGTGAAAGGGCAGCGTAAGGTGTTGGTCGACAATAAGATGGGCGATGTGAAGGAGTATTTTATCCCCAAAGGAAAGCACGTCAACGTACATGAGGGTGATTGGGTTCGTGCTGGCGAGCCCCTTATGGATGGGTCGGCGAATCCTCACGACATTCTGGATGTTCTTGGTCCTAATGAGTTGCAGAAGTATTTGGTGGATGAAGTTCAGGATGTCTATCGTTTGCAGGGTGTGTCGATCAATGACAAGCACATTGAAATCATCGTGAGGCAGATGTTGCGCAAGGTTCGCGTTGAGGACCCTGGAGACACCCAATTTCTACCTGGTAGTCAGGTGAGTAAGGGGGTCTTTGAGAGGGAAAATGAGCGAGTGCTGTCTAAAGATGGAACCCCGGCCTTAGGGAAGCCTGTGCTGTTGGGTATTACGAAGGCGGCCTTGACGACCGACAGCTTTATCTCGGCGGCGTCTTTCCAAGAAACTACGCGCGTCTTGACGGAAGCGGCTATCAATGGTCGCGAGGATAATCTCTTGGGATTGAAGGAGAACGTCATTGTCGGGCGTCTCATCCCTGCCGGATCCGGGTTTGAGGAGTATCGAGATACATTTGTGATGAGTGAAAAACCGGAAGGCCTGTCCGTTGGTGCTGGAGCGCCAGCCGCTGCTCTGACGTCAGAGCCAGCTGTGTCCACCACGTCAGGAGAAAATACTCGATCGTAGCAAAGTTGTGGTCGTTCACCCCTTGACAGTTGGTGATCGCGTCACTATAATCCGGCGGCTTTGCAGATGATGGGACGTACTTGATATCTTGAAGAGGATCTGAACGGAATGCCTACGATTAATCAGTTGGTTCGAAAAGGGAGGGTATTTGTCAAGTCCAAGACAAAAAGTCCTGCCTTGAGGTCATGCCCTCAAAAAAGAGGAGTCTGTCTGCGTGTTTATACGACGACCCCCAAAAAGCCAAACTCGGCGTTGAGGAAAGTTGCTCGTGTGCGATTGACGAACGGGATGGAAGTGACGACTTATATCCCTGGTGTGGGGCACAATCTCCAGGAGCACTCAATCGTGCTCGTGCGAGGAGGACGTGTCAAGGATCTTCCTGGTGTTCGTTACCATTTAGTTCGTGGTGCATTAGATGCCGTTGGGGTAGCCGGTCGAAAGCAGAGTCGTTCGAAGTACGGAGCTAAGCGTCCAAAGTAAACATCTTGTTGTGATGGATTTAATCTAGATATCGGAATAGGTCACTATGCCACGCAGTAGATTTTTAGGTCAGCGAGAAGTGCTTCCGGATGTTCGCTATCGAGACAAGCTGGTGGGAAAGTTTATTAATGCCCTGATGAGTAGCGGGAAAAAGAGTACGACTGAGCGCATCTGCTACGGAGCCTTCGATGCGATTCAGGAGAAAACGGGTGGCGATCCACTCAAGGTATTTAAGGCGGCAGTGGATAACGTGAAGCCAATTGTTGAGGTGAAGTCTCGCCGCGTTGGGGGGGCTTCGTATCAGGTTCCAGTTGAAATCAGGCCAGCTCGACGTGTTTCGTTGGCTTTGCGTTGGTTGTCGCAATTTGCTCGTACGCGTGGTGGGAAGAGTATGCGTGAAAAGCTCGCAGCTGAATTGATTGATGCTTCAAATAACACTGGGGCTGCGGTCAAGAAGCGGGAAGACGTGCATCGGATGGCTGAGGCGAACAAGGCCTTTGCCCATTATCGCTGGTAGCGTCGTTCTGTGCTGCAGTTGAGCCGTGCTGCGATTCGCAGATCCGGGTGCTCGTACATCGCAGCAGTATGATGCGGCTTGATCTGCAGCATATTTGTTTTTAGAGGGGTAGAAGTGGCTCGTCAAACATCGTTGGATCACACCAGAAACATTGGCATCATGGCTCACATTGATGCAGGGAAGACTACGACCACGGAGAGGATCCTTTATTACACGGGTATGACTCATAAGTTGGGTGAGGTCCATGAGGGTGCGGCCACGATGGATTGGATGGAGCAGGAGCGAGAGCGCGGCATTACTATTACGGCTGCTGCGACGACCTGCTTCTGGCGTGACCATCGGATCAATATTATTGATACGCCAGGCCATGTGGACTTTACGATTGAAGTCGAGCGTTCGCTCCGTGTTCTTGATGGAGCAGTGGCTGCGTTTGATTCCGTGCAGGGGGTTGAGCCTCAGTCTGAGACGGTTTGGCGCCAGGCTGATAAGTATCACGTTCCTCGAATCGCATTCATGAATAAGATGGATCGGATTGGAGCTGACTTCTATGGCAGCGTTCAATCCATTATTGACCGGCTTGGGGCAAGGCCGGTTCCTATTCAGATCCCTATTGGTCGTGAGGCTGAGTTCCGTGGCTCGATAGATTTGGTTAGGATGAAGGGCTATTTTTACGACGACGAAACGCTGGGTGCGAAATATAAGGTTGATGAGATTCCGTCCGATCTTCTTGCGCAAGCGAAAGAGTATCGAGAGAAGATGCTTGATGCCGTTGCGGAGTTTGATGACCAAGTGATGGAGAAGTATCTAAATGGTCATCCGTTGACGGAAGAGGAGGTCGTCCGCGCGATTCGAGCGGCGACGATTTCGATGAAGGTCACGCCAGTCCTTTGTGGGTCCGCCTTTAAAAATAAAGGCGTTCAGCAGCTCCTGGATGGTGTCATCGATTATCTTCCTTCCCCGTTGGATATTCCTCCTGTTGTGGGGGTAGATCCTAATAGTGGTAAAGAGGTGGAGAGAAAATCAGATGATGCGGCGCCGTTTGCCGCGTTGGCCTTCAAGATCATGTCTGATCCATTTGCTGGTCAGTTGACCTATTTCCGGGTCTATTCAGGAACTCTTAAGACCGGAACTCCGGTTTTGAATGTCACCAAGGGGGCGAAGGATCGGATCGGTCGACTTCTGAAGATGCATGCCAACAAGCGAGAGGAAATCGACGAAGTTCATGCTGGGGATATTGTTGCGGCGGTGGGGCTTAAGGGCGCCACTACCGGAGATACTTTGGCGGATGAAAAGCAGCCAGTGCTGCTCGAGGTGATGAAGTTCCCTGAGCCTGTTATTGCTATGGCCATCGAACCAAAAACTAAGCAAGACCAAGAGAAAATGGGTTTTGCTCTCCAGAAGTTGGCGCAAGAGGATCCATCCTTCCGTGTGCGGACGGATGAAGAGACGGCTCAGACGATCATTGCCGGAATGGGCGAGTTGCATCTGGAAATTATTGTTGATCGAATGTTACGCGAATTCAAGGTTGAGGCCAATGTTGGAAAGCCTGAAGTGGCGTTCAGGGAGACGATCAGAAGGAAGGCTGAGGCTGAATCGAAATATATTAAGCAGACCGGTGGGCGTGGGCAATATGGCCATGTTGTCCTGACCGTTGAACCGTCCGAAGTGGGTAAGGGTTTGGAGTTTGTCAATAAGACAGTGGGAGGGGCGATCCCGAGGGAATATATTCCTGCCATTGAAAAAGGTGTTCGAGAAAGGATGGAGACTGGTGTAGTGGCTGGTTATCCGCTTCGTGACGTGAAGGTTACGGTCATCGACGGCTCGTATCATGATGTCGATTCGAATGAAATGGCCTTTAAAATTGCCGCCTCTATGGGGTTCTCTGATGCTTGTAAGAAGGCAGACCCTGTTCTACTTGAGCCAATTATGAAGGTTGAGGTGTTGGTTCCTCAGGAATTCATGGGTGACGTTATCGGT
Source organism: Nitrospira sp. UW-LDO-01 (assembly GCA_002254365.1). Classification (GTDB taxonomy): domain Bacteria; phylum Nitrospirota; class Nitrospiria; order Nitrospirales; family Nitrospiraceae; genus Nitrospira_D. Next base: position 344 of record NIUT01000091.1, on the reverse strand, counting down.
AATCTGAATGGGCGAAGGGGCAAGGTGCAGGGCATGAAGGTCCGAGCTGGCGCTCAGGCGATTGATGCCGTTGTGCCGCTGATGGAAATGTTTGGTTATGCAACGGACCTTCGTTCTCGGACTCAAGGGCGCGCGACGTATAGCATGGAGTTTGATCGTTACGACCAAGTTCCGAAGAATATTGCGGAAGCCATCATTAAAAAATAGTGATTGCTGAATCAGGGAGGGAGTAGGGTATGGCGAAGGCGAAATACGAGCGGAAGAAGCCGCACGTGAACATCGGGACGATCGGGCATGTGGACCATGGGAAGACGACGTTGACGGCGGCGTTGACGAAGGTGTGT